>CAZGAF010000001.1:0-16381 GCA_964523855.1 uncultured Candidatus Saccharibacteria bacterium
AACTAACATTCCAATAATACAGAGGCTAAAAAAACAACGAGCAAAATAGAAAAATAAGACATACGCAATATTATTTTAATGCTTCTATACCAGGCAATTTTTTCCCGGCTAAATATTCAAGCATAGCTCCCCCGCCAGTAGAAACATGGTCAATATGCCCTAACTGGTGTGCTAGCCTGACCGCATCCACCGTTTCTCCGCCGCCGACCACAGCAAAAGCCTTACCTTTCCCTCGTCCGCCAATAAGCCTAGCTAAAGCCAAAGTAGCGTGATGAAAAGGTTTTTTTTCAAACATCCCCAAAGGGCCGTTCCAAACTAAAGTGTTTGCAATTTTAATATATTTTGACCACTCTAAAATAGTCCTGGGTCCGGCATCTAAAATTATTTCCTTGGGCCCAACCTCGTAAGGCGCTACGCACCGAATAGAGCTAGGATCCAAATTTTTATTTGCTACCACAACATCGAGCGGTAAAATAATT
Organism: uncultured Candidatus Saccharibacteria bacterium; assembly: GCA_964523855.1. GTDB lineage: Bacteria > Patescibacteriota > Doudnabacteria > UBA920 > UBA920 > JAEUSF01. The sequence continues at coordinate 480 of CAZGAF010000001.1, forward strand.
TTATTTTTAAAATTTTTTTCAAGCTGCCAGGCCATCTTCACGCCAGCTTCTTCGGTTTTAGAAAGACCCGTTTCGTAACCCTTAGCTTTAAAAAATAAATTAGCGATTCCACCGCCCAAAAGTAAGTGATCCGCTTTCTCACCAATATGCATAAGAGTTGCTACTTTGTCGGTTAACTTTATGCCTCCCATAAGCACTGTAAAAGGTTTCTTTGGCTTTTTTAAAAGCAAGTCCAAATTTCTCATTTCAGCTTCCAAAAGCAGTCCTGTATACGCTGGTATATATTTGGTCACCCCAACCACCGAAGCTTGCGCCCTATGGTCGACACCAAACGCTTCGTTAACATACACGTCTGCCAAAAGCGCCAGTTGTTTGGCAAAATAAGCATCGTTCTCCTCTTCGCCAGAATAGAATCTTAAGTTTTCCAAAAACACCACATCTTTAAAAGGAATACTTTTTATTTGTGTTTCGTGTTTTTCTTTGGTTATATCGCCAGTATAGAAAATAAAATGGGGGGCGTGGTAGTCCGGAACACGATGGTCAGTTTCGACAAATTTCATCTCTAACATATCGGCCATAAGTTTTGCGACCGGCAATAAGGAAAACCCTGACTTTGATTTGCCTTCCGGCCTACCCAAGTGTCCACAAATAATAACTTTGTTGTTAGATTTTATTAGGTGCTTTATCGTAGGAACAATTTTTTCAATTCGAAAGACATCCATAACTTTTCCATTCTCAACGGGCACATTCACATCTACTCTTAAAAGTATGGTTTTATTTTTTATTGAACTGGTTTTTAAATACTTCATAAGTGATACTAATATACTGATTCTAATACCAATGATACCAATAATGCTAATACTACTTTTTTTTTACAATTTAGTAAGTTATCTGTTCGTAAATTAACCCACTGTTTTTTATATCTGTATTATTAGTATCATTAGCATGCATTCGCATATTAGCATCTCATAAAATTATCCTATCAAACTAACCATTTCGACCAACCGATTGCTATACCCAAATTCGTTGTCGTACCACGCCACAACTTTTACAAAATTACCATCTACCACTTGAGTTAAAGATAAGTCTACTATAGAGGAAGCAGGGTTACCTACTATATCTTGTAAAACTAAGGGCTCATTTGAAACTTCCAATATCCCTTTATACCTGGCTTCTTTTGCCGCATCTTCAAAGGCTTCGTTTACCTGTTCTTTTGTAACATTTTTCTTTAGCAAGAGCGTAAAGTCAGACAAACTACCAACGGGTGTCGGAACCCTAAAAGAAACTCCGTCAAACTTTCCTTTTAAACTTGGTATGGCTTGTGTAGCAGAAATCGCAGCTCCCGTAGTGGTCGGGATTATATTTACCGCAGCTGCCCTAGCACGCCTCAAGTCGTTACTTTTTCCGCCCGGCGGAGGACCGTCAACTAAATTCTGTTCTGCCGTATAACTATGGATAGTCGACATTAAAGCTTTCTCTACCCCAAATACTCTGTGCAAAATTTCTAAAACCGGCGCAATGCAATTTGTTGTGCAAGAAGCGTTACTAACAATAGCCTGTTTATGGTACTCGCTGCTATTTACACCAAGTACAATAGTCGGCGTTATACCTTCGTCTTTTGCGGGTGCTGAAATTATAACTTTTTTTGCTCCGGCTTTAATATGAGCACTGGCTTTTTCGCTGTCTGTAAACCTACCTGTAGATTCAATAACAACATCGACTTCCAAGCTACCCCAAGGCAAAGCGGTTGGGTCTTTTTCTGCAAAGACCTGGTATTTTTTTCCGTCAACAATTACGTTATGAGCGTCGAAAGATATATCGTGCTTAGACCTTCCGTAGTTACTGTCATATTTTAGCAAATGAGCTAAAACTGTACCGGTTAAGTCATTTATACCCACAACCTCTATGTTAGGTTTTTCTAAAGCGATTTTAAAAGCCTGTCTTCCAATACGGCCAAAACCATTTATAGCTAATTTAATTTTTTCCATTTAAATCCAAATATTACTAATCTAGTGCAGCAAATATTACTAATAACTACTAATCCTTAAACATTATGGATTCGTAGACGATTAGCAGATTCGCATACATTCGTAGATTAGGAATTAATAATCAATCTTCTTTACCCTCCACTAATTTTAAAACTTTTTTCTTAACTTCTTCGCCTGTAATTTCAACGACTTTAAAGCTCTTCATTTTCTTTAACCGTATTTCTATTTCATGCTGACTTAAAAGCCCGGCTTGCGGACCCACTTGCTGGACAACGCTACCAGCGTTTATTGGTCCCCAACTCAAAGCTTCTTTATGCGTCTTTCCGTGTATTAGGCCCGCAATATATGCAGTGGTAAAACTATCGCCCGCTCCGGTAGCTTCAAGTCTCGGCCCTGGAAACTCCGGACAATAATAAAAACCTTCTTCACTGTAACTGTAAGCACCTTTTCTGCCGTCGGTTAAAGCAATGGCTTTTGGCCCTAAAGCAGCCAAAGCTTTACACAGCTTTTCCGGATCACGGTCTAAATCTCCCACCCAACCCTGTGCCTCCTCTACATTTAATGATAACACGTCTGTGCGCTTAAGCATCTCAGCATTAAATTTTGCACCTTTTCTAAGCTGAAAAGTTCCCGGATTAAAACCTAATTTTACTTTATACTTGTCTAAATATTTTGCTAAATCTTTATAAATCTTTTCAAACCCCTCGCCCATACTCGTCAAATATACCCAGTGGGCCGGGACTAAGTTTGGAAGTTTATAATTTCTATGTTCATGATGTACAAGTATAGTTCTTTCACCGTTAAAACTTACAACAAAAGAAGCATTAGTCCCCTGTTTCTCGTCTATTACAATATAACGGTCAGAAACCCCTTCTTTTTTAAGTTTATAGACAATTTCTCTGCCGCCAGTGTCGTGGGCCAAAACAGTATAGTAGGCTGCCTTAAGCCCCAACCGCGCGCTACCCACAGCGTTGTTTGCAGCATTACCCGCTACTGTTCTATACATTTTATCTACCGGTAATTTATCCCCCCAATTCAAAATAGCTTTTTGTTTTCCATCGATATTTTTTATTTCAATATCGTGAATAAACAAAAAAGTGTCTATGGTTGCATCGCCAATGGAAATAATGTCGAACATTGTTTAGTGCTTAGTTGATAGTGATTAGTACTTAGTTCTAAAATACCGAATTAAGGATAAGATAATTAAAATAAATAAAATCCAAAATAATAAATTAACTACTAGGGGAAAACCTTCGTCTCCATAAACTTTTATTGCATCCAATCTAACTTTTATCGGCCAACCTTGAAAGTAAACATTACTACAATCTTCCTGACATACTAAGAAATTTTTTGTAAACTTACTGACTAATAGATTAATAAACACTCCTAAAGTAACACTCCAGCCCGCCAAATGCTTTTTTGCTTCTAAACTAAATATTTTCATTTTTTTATGTGTCATCCCGGAATTACGACGGCTGCGAACAATATCCGGGATCCAGTCAGTTAGACAATTTGACCATATAATTCATTCCAATTTGGAATTTTTTCTAGACACAACTTTTCTTACAGCATTAACTATGGCCTTTACTCCCATTCCATACTTTTCTATAAGTTCTTCGGGCTGACCACTCTCGCCAAAAGAATTCGGCATACCGACCATTTCTACAGGCACAGGGAAATTTTGAGCCAACATTTCACACACAGCACTCCCGCACCCAGCCATAATCTGATGCTCCTCGACAGTAACCACCGCTTTACACTTTCTAGCCGCCATAACTATTGTTTCAGTGTCTATTGGTTTTATAGTATGGTTGTTTATGACCATACAACTCACTCTTTCTTTTTCTAAACTTTCCGCGGCCACCAAAGCGTTATAAAGCACAGGTCCACTGGCGACAATAGCCACGTCCGTACCTTCTCTAAAAACTTCTGCTTTACCAACTTTAAACGGGGTGTAAGGCAAAGTTATTACCGGTGTTTTAGAGCGGCCCAAACGAAAATAAGCCGGCCCTTGCATTTTACCCAAAGCGACAGTCGCCTTCCTGGCTTCCACAGCATCACACGGCACTACCACGGTTAAGTTAGGCAATACTCGAGTAATAGCTACATCTTCCAAAGCTTGATGCGTTGCTCCGTCCGGACCAACCGTCACGCCCGTATGAGCGCCTGCTATTTTTACATTCGCCATACTGTAACAAACGCTGACTCTAAGCTGGTCCCAATTTCTACCCGGACTAAATGTGGCATAAGAAGAAACAAAAGGTGTTTTTCCATACAAAGCAAGTCCTGCCGCTACCCCCATCATGTTCTGTTCCGCAACTCCGCACTCTACAAACCTTTCTGGGTACTTTTTTGCAAAATCCATAACCATAGTACTTTCAGCTAAATCGGCAGTTAAGACAACCACATTTTCGTCTTGCTCGGCCAAATCCAAAAGTCCCAAGCCATAACCTTTGCGCGTAGGTTCTTGCTCTATGTCGCTTTGTCCAATCTTAGGGTTTATATTTATCATTTCCTATTATACTTATTTTTTCCTTCCACCATTTTGTGTCTGACTGACATCTGCCTATTGAACTCAGGTTCTTTTAAACCATAACGCTCCGCTAATTCCAAATATTCTTCTCTTATAGTACACTCTTTAATCTCAGACTCTAATTGATTTAAATCGGGTTCCTCAAATTTTGCCAATACCCATTCCAAAATAATACTTTCTGCAAACGAATCAACGAAATTTTCGTCATTTTTTCCTAACATAATTCTTAATTCCTAATTCTAAATTTCACAAATGTTCACTATCTATTTTACCCCTTAAAGTTCTTAACTCTTCCAAGGCAAGCTTTGCCTGGTTCTTGTCGGGGGGACTGCCATGCCATTTAAAATCACCTTCCATAAAATCAACTCCCTTACCTGGTATAGTATGAGCAATTATAACTGTTGGTTTTTCGTATATAGCTTTCGCTTCCATGCACGCATTTATAACCGCTTGGTGGTTATGCCCATCTGCTTCCAAAACATGCCAATTAAAAGCTTCGTATTTTGCTTTTAAATTTTCTATCGGCATAACATCTTCTGTGGTTCCGTCTATCTGAATATTATTTCGGTCGATTATGGCCGTTAGGTTATGCAGTCTGTATTTACCTGCAAACATTACAGCTTCCCAAATCTGGCCTTCTTGTTGCTCCCCATCGGACATAATTAGGTAAACTCGCTGAGATTTTTTTCTATCCATCATAAGTCCATAAGCCATGCCCACCGCCTGGCTTGCGCCTTGCGCCAAAGGCCCCGACGAAGTTTCTATCCCAGGCAAAGCCAAGTTATGAGGATGCCCATGAAGACGGGTACCAAATTTCCTTAAAGTTTTTAACTCATCTTTTATAAAATAACCAGCTTCTGCCAAAGTTGCATAAAGCACAGGACAAATATGACCGCATGAAAGCACCAGCCTATCTCTTTCTTCCATCTTGGGCTTTTTTGGGTCATGGTTAAGCACGCTAAAATACAAACATGCAAAAATATCGGCCATACCTAAAGGCCCCGCACTATGTCCGCTTCCGGCTTCCAAAAGCATTTGGATAATATCCTGCCGTATGTCGTTTGATTTGTATTTTATTTCGTTTATGGACAGTTTTTGCATAATATGACTTACTAACTGCGACCTCTCTGCCCTTGGGGGCGTCTCTCCTTAAAAGGAGAGAATACTGCAGCTGCAGACCCCCCTCTCCTTTTAAGGAGAGGGTTAGGGAGAGGTTGCATTAAACTCCACAGACCTCTTTTATTTTACTCAAAACTCCTTTTATATTTGTATCTACTTCATTATTCCAAAATCTCAATAACCTATATCCTAATTTAGTAGTAAATTTTTCTTTTTCTGTATCATAAGTTTTTACTTCATCTAAATTATGCTGCCCACCATCCAGCTCGATCAACACCATCTTTTCTCTGCAACTAAAATCGTAAATATAAAATCCTACTTGTACTTGCCTTTTAAATTTTAATCCATAAAACCTTCCAGCTCGCAAATGGTACCACAATTTAACTTCCCAAGGAGTCTGGTTTTTTCTTAAAGAACGAGAGTTGCTTAGATAAGGTTCAGGTATTATTCTCTTTACGCTCTTCATAAATATAACCTCTCCCCAACCCTCCCCTAATGAGGGGAGGGGGAACTGCAACTGCAATCTCTCCCCTTTTAAGGGGAGATGCCCTTTAGGGTAGAGAGGTTGCAGTTTTAAGTAGCGATGATTCAAGCAGAGAGCAAAAGGAAGTTAATCTAACTTCCAAACTCTTATTTTCTAACTTATTTTAGCATTCAACTTTTCAAAAGCCTCTTTAGGGTTTTCGGACTTTACAATAGCGCTCCCGACAACTATTAAGTCGGCACCCGCTTCTTTTATACTTTTTATATTGGTTTCGTTAACTCCGCCATCTACTTCTATTATAGCATTAGGTAACATTTTACGCAGTTCTTTTATGCGCTCAAGTGTTTCTGGGATAAATTTTGACCCTTGCCTCCCAGGCTGGACACCCATTAAAAGAAACTGATCGGCTTTATTTTCAAAACTTTTTAATACCGAAACTGGTGTTTCTGGGTTTAAAGCAACACCAGATTTCAAACCAAGCTTCTTAATTTCTTCCAAAGCATTTTCCAAATATTCTACAGAAGCATAAGCTTCAAAATGAATCGCAACAACCTTAAATCCACAGATTTGATAGTCTAAAAAATCTTTTGGTTCTTTACACATTAAATGGGCTTCCCACGTATATGTGGGATTCAAAGCATTGATCTCATCAACGTCCAGCAAAACATTTGGTAAAAATTTTCCATCGGCAAAATCGACCTGGATCCTTTCCACACCAGGAATTTTGGTCGCAATCGAGTAAGTTACTAAAAACTTCTCTTTGGATTCTTCTAAAATTGCAGGAACAATTGTTGGCATGAAATATTTTTAAACTTTAAAAACTAACTTTCCATTTCTTTTATTTTTTCTACCCGTCTTGTATGCCTACCGCCTTCAAAAGAAGTTTTCATCCATAAGTCAACGGCTTTTATTGCCATTTCTTCCGAAACAAAATGTGAACCCAAAGCAAGCACATTTGCGTCGTTATGCTGGCGCGACAAAGTAATAATTTCCTCATCCCCACCGTAATAAACCACAGCTCTTATTCCTTTTACTTTGTTTGCTACCACAGCTTCCCCTTGTCCGCTATAACCAATAACAATACCAACGTTATTTGAGTCCTCAGCCACTTTCTTTGCACACGGAAATACAAAATCAGGATAATCGTCGGTACTCACAAATTCATGCGGCCCGCAATCTAAAACCTCTTCACCCCTAGCCTTCAAATGTTCGGCAATTTTACTTTTTAATTCAAACCCTGCGTGATCAGATGCGATGTAAATCATATGCATTAGTGAAAAGTGACAACCCCGACGCTTAAGGTCGAGGTCCCGACAAGAGCGTCGGGGTGACAAGTTACAAGTATACTTTTAAAACCCGTTACCCGTAACTCATCACTCGTTACTACAAATTTATTATTTTATTAAAATAACTAGGCACTAGACTGGCGCCACCTACTAACAGACCATCTACACTTCTTTGCTCCAAAAAACCTGCTGCGTTGGTCGGATTCACACTTCCGCCGTACAAAACCTTTTTTACACCATAACGGTTTTTTATAAACAAAGCAATCTTTTCCGCATGTTCGGGACTTGCGTTTTTACCGCTGCCTATTGCCCACACAGGCTCGTAAGCAACCACCACCTTTTCGGCATCCACACCAGAAAGTCCTAAGTCCAACTGCTTTTTTAACACATCAATAACTTCTAAGTCATCTTGCTCAACTGTAGTCTTGTAACCCACGCATAAAACTGGAATAATTTTGTTTGCCAATGCCGACTTTAATTTGGCATTAACCATATGATCATCTTCCCCCGCCCAGCGCTTTTCACTGTGACCAACTAGAACGTATTTAACTTTAAAATTTTTCAATTGAAGCGGACTTACCTGACCAGTAAAAGCGCCTTTCTCTTCCCAAAAACAATCCTGTGCTCCTAAGTTTAGGTACTTAACAGCAGATAAATACACATGCGGCGGACACAAAACCACTGTATTCTTTTTTGTTTTCTCAATTAAAGACGAAAGCTTTACAGCTTCTTTTAAAGTAACAGGGTTAAGTTTCCAGTTGGCGATGATTAGTTTTTTCATTTGAATTCCGAATATTACAGATTAATAATCGAATCCTACAAATAACTACAAATTTCTACTATTATTTGGAGGTAATTTTAGGATTCTCTGAGGTTTTAAGATTTTACGAGAAAAATTTATTAAAATTCCCAAATCTATATCCAAAATTGTTAAATACCTTTGCACTTGCCCAAAATCTTCATGTTTTAAAAATGGAACTACTTTAAATTCTAATAAGATAACATCTTCTACTAAAAAATCTACTCTATTTCCAGTTCCAGCCACCACATATTCCCTATAAAAATTAATTTTATTTTCCTTTAACTTTTGTTCGTACAAATCCCCATACTGCTTTTCCCTTGCAAATCTACCCAATCTGTTTTGAACAAAAAAGGCAATTCCATTTAACTCATATGACAATTCTGGATATAACAATTTATTCATATGCAATATTGGTAGAGATTTGTAGGATTTGTTTTAAAATCTGTAATATTAGAACTTAATCATCTACTCTCCTCTCAAAAACTTTGCGGTAACCTCTGGAGGAATGGGGTTAACTGGTATGCCGGTTGCGTATTCAAATCCTGCCCAATTAGTAATGCGGGGGAAAATCGTCAAATGCCACCTGAACGCTCTTTCGTTGTACGTCTTACTCTCCCACCTTAAGGGCATATTGTGTACATAAAAGTTTAAAGGCGGGTCGGAAAGTTTTGTGTAAAGCTGTCCTAAAGTAACCTTTAGCACAAATGACAAATGTTTAATTTCATCTTCCGTCATGTCTTCAAAACGAGCCGATTGACGCTTAGGAATAATCCAAGTTTCAAACGGCTGACGAGAAGCATAAGCCGACAAAATTACAAAGTGATCGCTCTCGTGCAAAATTCTATCTTTAACTTTAAGTTCTTCTTTTAAAATATCGCTGCCATGTATACCAAAATAATGCTGACAGCCTAAAATTTCGTTGTGTATATGAGGCGGCACAATCGGCGTAGCTAACAATTGATAGTGCGGATGAATAATAGAAGCCCCAGCGTCCCGCCCATGGTTATGAAATAACTGCACATAAGCCAGTTCATTATGCCTGGACAATTCATTTATTCGTCTTATAAAAACTTTTAGAGTGCTTTCAACTATAGAAATAGACTGTAAAGCCACCGGCTCATTGTGCTTGCGGGTAATTATAACCTCATGATCTCCATCCCCAGAATGCGAAACATAAAACTCCTTATGGCTATAAGCCAAAGAATGTTCAAGAGCGGCAAATTTATTTGGAATAATCCTTATTTCCCATGCATCGGATTTACTATTTAGCAAATTACCATCGTGGTCAAACCTTTCAATTTCCGGATTTGTGCTTTCATTACCAGGACAAAAAACACAAGCTTTGTCTTGTTCTGGCACCCCATGCATAACACTGTAGGTCTTATACTCGTCGGGTCTTTTGTTTCGTCCTGGAGCAATTAGCACCCAGGACTTAGTAATTGGATTTTGACGGAATTCACTCATGTAAGTAGTAAGTAGTAAGTAGTAAGTAGGGCACCCACTACATAGAACCTATTGCTTGTTTCTGTCTAAATAATTTTGCAAAAAAATTTGAGCCGCCAAGCTGTCGACTTTTGTTTTACCGCCCGGTAAGTTTTTAGCCATAGCCGAACTAAGTCTTTCGTCTTGCGTTTTAACTTGTAAATCGGGTAAATATTTTTTTAGTTTTTCGACAAAAGCTAAAACTTCTTTAGTTTTTTCTGTATTCTTGCCGTCTAGCCCCAAAGGCAAACCAACTACCAAATCCCCGACCTCGTTTTCATTACATATGTTTTTTATTTCATTCCAAAAATCCTTAGGCGAAAGTATTGAAAGCTCTCTGGCAAAAGTCCTGGTTTCATCGCTTATAGCCAACCCTATTCTCTTAGTACCATAATCAATACCTAAAACACGGAAATACTCGGAATTTAACACGGAAATACTCGGAATTTTATTTTCTTGTTTTATCATATACACGTCTTATAATCTCAACTCCACCGGCTTTGCCAAAATTTATTAAGAATCCTAGCTTAAATTCTGTACTGGTCAAATAGTGCCAAAATTGTTCTAAATCATGCTTCGAAATAAAGGGTTTAGCCTTATACTCAACTACAATAGTATTATTTACTAACGAATCAGGAATGTATACGCCGACTTTTTGCCCACTAAAGTACACTACCAACTGTTTCTCTAGCTCAACACTTAAACCCTTACCTTCTAAGGCAATTTTCATAGCCTGTTTGTAAACTAGCTCTTTATGACCACAACCCAATTGCTTATAGACATCAAATGCAGATCCGCGGATTTTATAAGATTCCTCTTCAAAAATTAATACCATATATTTTAAAATTTGAATAATCTTATAACAGCACATTCAGTTTCCGTATTATTCCGCGTTAAATTCCATTTTTCCGCGATTTCTATTTTGAATCCTCCAACCTAAGCCTTACCGTCTTTTCGCTGCCCTTACTATAAACCTTCAAAGTTATTTCGTCGCCGGTGTTATACGGTTTTAAACTTTTTGCCAAAGTATTTTCTCCCTCAAGCTTTTGTCCGTTAACTTCCAAAATTATGTCATTTTCCTTTAAACCCGCTTTGTCTGCCGGGCTGTCCGGCAAGACTGCCGAATCATTTTGAGTCTCTCCTCTTACTAAAAGTGCACCAAAATTTTTTGGTAATTTTTGCGAGTCCGCCAAGACAGGAGAAATCATAACATACCTAACTCCCAAGAAGGGCCGGGTTATTTTACCGTTTCTTTCGTAAGAAGAAAGCGCCTTCTTAACATCTATAGACGGTATAGCGAAACCAACCGACTGACCCTGCATGCTTACAGCAGTGTTTACTCCTACCACTTGTCCTGCCAAATTTATAAGCGGACCTCCGCTGTTACCCGGGTTAATAGCAGCATCGGTTTGTATCACGCCCTCCAAACTTTCAGACCCCGCTCTTCCTCCAGCTGTAATAGTTCTGCCAATGCCAGAAATTATGCCGCTGGTAACTGAATTCTGATACTCTCCCAAAGCATTGCCAATAGCAACCACATGCTGTCCAACTTCCAACATCATAGAGTCCGCTAACTCTAAAAACGGTGCATCTTTAATTTCTACCTTAACAATTGCTAAATCGTTTAAAGGGTCTAAAGCTACAACTTTAGCGTCGTACTTTTTTCCATCGTTAGTCAAAACCGTATAATTCGCCTTACTGTCGCTAACCACATGTTTGTTAGTCACAATTAACCCGTCAGCCGAAACAAAAAAACCGCTGCCCGCACCTACTTCTTGCACCCCGTCTTCAGAATACGGCATACCAAAAAACTGAGAAAAAAAGTCATCGCCAAAAGGACTCAAGCCGTACCCCGGCATTTTACTCAAATCCCGAGTTGCAACTATCGAAACAACCGCTGACCTGGTTTTTTTAACAACATCTATAATAGCCGAATCTTCGTTTAAAGTTATAGTGTTATTTGCACTTTTTAAACTTTGGTTCTGAGAAAACTTTTTTTCCAGCAAATAATTTGTGGTAACAGAACCCGCAACTCCGCCGAAAATTAAACTAAGTACTATTACCGCTGTAAAAGTTGGATATTTATGATGAGGCACCGGAACCTCCACTCCAGCACTTTCTGTTTTATTTTGGTTAGTAAAATTTTCCATATTTTTAAGTTTCTCGTAGCTTTAATCCATACTAAAACTACCAAAATACTTGGTATCTTATATGCTTATTATACCACAAAAGCCCTTTTTTCTTTCAAAAAGGGCTTTTAGTTACCTAGCATTTACAGAAGATTGACAACTATCTGGAAATTCTTCGCAATACTGGTCAATAAGTTGGTCTTGTGTAGGAGAAGAGGAGGGTTGTTTGTATATGGTTGGATCTAGGGCTAATATAGGCTGTATCTGAGCTACTGCAATACAAGTTGTTTGCTCTTTCAAAACTCCCAAACCCGAGGCCGGTCCGCCGGTTACGCCTTTAAACACAAAATTATTTATTAAAGTTTCAGTCAACTGAGACACAAACCCGCTAATTATACCCTCAGCATTTTGCGCACCTAACTGTAAAATAGCAGTCAAAGCAGCTCCTTGCGCACTCACAATGCTGTTTAAAGACTTACTCAAACCATTTTTAGCAATGTCACGTGCGGTTTTAAGTCCTGGACTCGAAAGCTCTTTGTTAGCGGCTTTTTCCGCTTCGATTTCGGCCACTTTGGCCAAATCTTCAAAATACACTTTCCATCCGTTAGGTGAAGACAAAAACTCCCCCACTCGGGCCATTTTCGTAAAATATTCCGGATCTTTCGGGTCAATGTTCTCAGGCGAAAAGCCTAAATAATCCTTTGCCTTGGCTTCAAACACCGGTTTTAAATCCCGGGTATTGGCTCCACAACTGAACTGAGGTATAAAACGTTTAATAATTTGCCGGTCTATTTGCTGACCCACATACTTTTGCAAATAGTCATCGGTATACTGGCGGGCCACTAAAGCATCTGAATAAAATGATTTTTCCAAAAGGGTAAGAATTTACTCTCAATTTTTTGCACCAGCTTATTGAGCATAGTGCCCAAAAACTGTACGAAAGCCGACCTTAAACCCTCCTTAACCGCATCCATAATTATTCTAGGTATATCTCCCACCGTAATAGTAAAATTCATACCCAAAAAAGCATGAGCGGTTTTAACAAAATAAACACCAGAAGGTTTTTCAGCCGCAGCCAAACTAGTTTGAACATTTAAACTCGTTATCTCATACTTTCCAGTCAGCTTTATTAATTCTTCCGAATAATTCTGCGCAGCAGTATTTATTACCGAATAATTTTTATATACTTCGGGCCAAATTTTGTCGTTATTATCGTACGAAGAAGCGTCGTACTGGCTGGACAAAGCCAAAAGTTGTTCATATCCAGACAGCGCAGTCAGTAAAGATTTTTGCAAATCTACAGCCGCCTTAGGCACTGTCACGCCTAAAACTTTGGTCTTAAAATCCGCCAAAGAAACTTTGGCCTTTTTGGCTGCTTCAACATCTTGTGTAAACAAAGCCTTTTGCACATCTGAAGTTTTGGTGCTAAATTCCAAACTTTTCGAAACTGTATCCGCCAAATAATTTTCCACTACTGCTTTGTCTGAACTTTCGGAAACCTTAAACTGCTCGGTAATTTCTGGCATAACCACCGGCTGTTTGGTGTTTAAAGCCGCTTCAACTTCAGCTTTTATTTCGTCTTTAGTAATAATTGTTTCAAACAGTTCTTTACTAGCCTTCTGGTCAATATTCAAACTATTTAAATAGGCTAAATACTTTCTGGAATTCTCGACCTCCTCACTGTAAGACGTATATTTACGACTGTCTACAAACCGAAAAGACGAACGCCGCCAAAGCGAAACGCCTATTAGGGAGATTATTAAAACTACTACAATAACCAAATTTGATTTTTGTTCTTTTGTTTCTATCATGCGAAATAAAAAAACTAGTACAACTTAATTGTACCACAAAGTCAAAAACGACCAAAAATTTATTCGACTATTTCGCCTCCAAAAACCTGCAAAGCATCCGCTATGGAAACCGCGGGAGAGTTTTCCGTCTTACCTTCCTGAATTTTAGAAGTTAAGCCAAGGTTTTTCCCGCTTACTTCCTTTAAAGTTTTGAGGATCAAGTAAGAATTTTTGTCTATAGTTTTTTGGTCAAACTGATACTTAACAAACAAAACTATTTTTCCGTTTTCCACCCCGCTCAAACCAGCCGATTTAAGCAAACTACCCAAAGGCCCATTCACCTCTTTTATTTTTTCCAAAACCTGCGGCCAGAAAGTATTTACTTCTTCTAAACTTATGTTTTCTAATTCCGAAAAATTTACAGTCTGAACAGTTTCCGGCCCCGAAACTTTTACCACCTCTTCCACTTTTTGAACTACAGTCTCCACGTTTTCTTTTTTTGGAACCGGAGTATTTGAAACTACTTTTGCGGCATTCTTTTTTAAGGCAGCTTCAATGGCAGATAACAGCAAAGGTATTTCGGGACTGGGAAAACCCTGCATGTCTTTAAACGATTTTAAGAAAAGGCGAATTATAAATATTAAATCCGGAATGCTTAAATTTTTAAAGCTCAAATCCTCCTCTACGCCTATCAGTTTCTGTACCAAAATTTGCCTTAAAAATTCCAAAAAATCTTTATTGAAAACAGCAAAGTCGACTCCCACCTCCAAAAGTTGATCAAAAAACTCCGGCAACTCTTTAGCCTTCCCCTGGTCAATCAAACCCAAAAGCTCTTTTAATAAAGCTTGATCCGTCACACCCAAAAGGGCACGTATATCGGCAACTTCTGCACCGTTTCCCAAAGTTGAGATCTTGTCTAAAATAGACAGTGAGTCTCTAACGCTTCCACCCGCATTTTCCGAAACCAAGTTATAAATCTCCTCGGCGTAACTCAAATTTTCTTTACCAGCCACTTCTTTTAAATTTACCTTTAGTTCTTCTATGCCCAAAGACTTAAAATCAAATTTTTGAGTTCTGGACACTATAGTCGCCGGTACCTTTTGAATTTCCGTTGTAGCAAGAATAAACACCGCATGCTTAGGCGGCTCTTCCAAAGTTTTTAGCAGGGCGTTAAAAGCGCCTTTCGAAAGCATGTGAACTTCATCTATTATAAAAACTTTTGACTTTCCAACCGAGGGAGCAAATTTAATGTGCTCTATTATTTCTCTTATATTATCTACACCAGTGTTAGACGCGGCGTCAATTTCTATTAAGTCAATAAAATTTCCAAGTTCAATGGCTTTACAAACTTCGCACTCTTTGCAAGCATCGCCATTTTGGTCAAAATTTTTACAGTTTAAAGCCTTAGCCAAAATACGGGCAATAGAGGTCTTACCCACTCCTCGGCTCCCAGTAAATAAGTACGCATGTGCAACTCGCCCTTGCTTAACCTGATTTTGCAAAGTCTTTATAATATTTTTTTGGCCTTTAACTTCGCTAAAAGATTGCGGCCTGTATTTGCGGTATAAAACAGCCATGTAAATCAAGAATTACAAATAAAAAAGTCCAAATTCGAATACCATTATATCACATAAGCCAGCCAATAAAAACAGCGTGTAGTAAGTAGTAAGTAGTAAGTAGTAAGTAGGGAGCACACAAAAAAACACCCTTTGGGGCGTTTGCTTAAATGCAGAATTAAGAAAAAGAAATGCAGAACTTTTGCATTTTTCATTCTGAATTTTTCATTTGTTCTATTTTTTAAAAACAATAACCTTATAACCTGTAAAATTCCAAAACATAGATACCGCTGTAGAAAGCACAGCTGCAATATTTTTGTCCAAATCAGTATTGGTCAAAGTTAAATGAGTCGAAATTAAAGAAACTAAAGAGGAATTTATAAGCAAACCCACCAAAGTCACAATAAAAAATATAACAAAAGAATGCCCTTCATGATGCCAATCTGACAAATGAAAGCCAAATATTCTCCAAAAAACACCTTCTAACATTAAATACGCCACCAAGACCCAAAAGTAAAAAGCTGCGGGCGCGGACATCCTGGAACCTGCTAAAACTATTATGACCGTAAGTATACCTAGTAACCCAACGCAAATAAGCCTGACAACATTTTTCCACAAAGACACGCCGGTTTCCGAACCAAAAGTCCAGGTTTTATTCCATAAATAGCTTTGTACGACAGCCAAAGAAAAAGCTATCGCAGCCACACCACCCAAAGCCAAGCCTTTTTCGATG
>CAZGAF010000001.1:16391-18947 GCA_964523855.1 uncultured Candidatus Saccharibacteria bacterium
GGCTACTTTTCGTACAAAATTAACAAATCAAATTGAAAAAAAGATCAGTAGCTGGCAAGGAGATCTAAAAAAAGCCGCTAATAAGAATGAACTCGCCTCTTTTTTAAAACTAAAAAGTTTAAAGCAGTGTTTAAAAAACCAATACAAGCAAAACGCAAAAACTGGTAAATTACCGGTTTTGTTTCCAAAAAGTGAGTAATTTTTTGCTTTACGCTATTTGCTGGTGACTCGATAATATTTTCCATATGGGCTACAAAAATACCAAATTTACAAAAATACTTCTGCTTCCGCGTCTTTCCGCGTTTCCTTTCTCAGCGTCTTTCCGCGTTCGCCTTTAGGCGAATTACATTTCTTCATCGTCATCCATCTTAGCCTTGCGTGCGACCGACATTTCCATATCTGTATTCACAAGAACACCATTTTTACGTATTACATTTTCTACCGCTGCCCAGTCTGAAGGCATGTCCTGAGGCACCACAATAGTTACCTCATCGCCCAAGTCGGCCTTAAAGTAAGTTAAAGAAGCAAGTAAAACTTTATATGGTTTACCTTCAGCCATAACTCTAAAATCACCCTTGTCGTCGTTTATAAGCACGCCAAGCATTTTCTTTCTTTCTACCGGTCCTATTTGCTTGTAAATAAAGGAACCGTCCTCAGAAATAGTCAACTTAAGCACATCACCCTCAACCAGCTTAGACTTCGAAGCATAGTTAGCCGGTACAGGATACTGTTTTTTGTCCGGACCAATCATGTTTTGGCCGTCGAATACACCCTCAATGACTTTTCCACCTTCGGAAACGCTCAAAGACACAGCCTTTTGAGACAAATTCTCTAAGTCAGCTTTAGCGGTAGGAGCGCCAACCAAATCTTTAAGCAGATTTTTGGCTGACTGTATATTTTTTTCTGCTGACTCTATTGCCTGCAGAATTAATGCAATATTTGAAATCGGATCCATGGTTTTGTTTTTGAACGCCCTCTTGTCACCTTAAAGACTTAAGAAGCATTAGTAAATATGTTTTTGTTTCAAACAAATATCTTTTAAATAATTATACCACACCTTTTAAGTGTATAAAAGTGGATTAATGGTGTCCATGCCCACCACCGCCTCCTCCGCCCCCACCACCAGCACTTGCGGAGCCCTCACCCGACACACTTTCTACAAATGGCGCAGCCACGGCTTCAATAACAGCTTGCCCTTCCGCTAATTCCGCCCCCGAGGCGGCCATATCTGCTATACCATTATGTCCCTCAACCAAGTTTTCTACACTCATTATTTCAACAACCTCTGAAGCGTCGCCTAAAAACCCGGCACGTTCCAAGCCCCCATGACCATGACCACTCCCCGCTTCAGCATGTCCACCAGACATATGTTTGTAAAAATTAATTAAAAAAATAACACCTAATTATACTATGTATTTATATTTACTACAAGATTATTAAGGAAATATTACTATTTTGATATTTGATATTTAAATTTTGATATTTTTACAGTCCTCTTTCTATACTCGGCAAAGCCTCTGCCATTCTTTCCGCCACTTGGCTGGCTTCCATAAGCTCTTCCTCATCTTCCGCCCGAGGTCTTCCGTGTTTTAACATAGACAACTTTCTTATAGCCTCGGCTAACTCTTTCTTCGCGTCTTTCGGCGGCGGCAATGTTGCCATGTTAAAAGGCTTACTGGCCGTGCCGTTAACCATAAGTTTTACATAAGCGTTATACCTCTCTATGTTAACCAAGTCAAACTGGTTAAAGGTCGGAGCAAACTCTTTACCCAAAACTTCAGCATCTTCAGCGCCCGTCCTAAACACCACCATGGTTCCAACGTTACCAAACACAGCATCGCGCAAATCTTTGCTCCCGGCGCCTTGCGCTCCGGCTTGAGTTTCCAACTGGCCCAAATATTGGTGGGCAATAATTAAATTCAGCTTATATTTTCTGGCCGCAGGGATTATGTAAGAAAAGGCGTCTGTAATAAAGTTTTGGAACTCGTCCACATATAAATAAAAATCTTTTCTCTCACTTTCGGGAATATCCGCCCGACTTAAAGCTGCCATTTGGATTTTAGAAACCAAGATCAAACCCAAAAGTTTCGCGTTTATTTCCCCTGTTCTGCCTTTTGACAAATTCACCAGCAAAACTTTACCCTCGTCCATAACTTTTCTAAAGTTAAACCCGCTCTTTGGCTGCCCGACTATATTGCGCATCATGGTGTTTTCTACAAAGCGCCCAACTTTGGAAATAAGATACCCAAGCATTTCGCTTTTATGAAAGTCGGAAGTTTTTGCCATTTCTTTTTCCCAAAATAGCCTGACCACAGGGTCCTTAACCTTAGAAATTTTATATTTTTGAAATTCGGTATCGGTAAAGATTCTTGGTATGTCGGTAATAGTACCCGGGTGTTCTTCGTCGGCCATTAAAGTTAACATAGCATTTCTCATGTTATGTTCGAACATGGGTCCTAACATGGCCGGGTCTGTAACCAATTTATAAAAAATAGAAATCATTTCCTGCACCACGAAATCTTTTTGCTCTTCACTGTCCACCTCGAGCATGTTTAA
>CAZGAF010000001.1:18957-38148 GCA_964523855.1 uncultured Candidatus Saccharibacteria bacterium
AACCCAAAGGCCTGTCCATGTTAAAGGGCTCAAAAACTATTACGTCTTCCGCGCGTTCTTTAGGCACTTGTTGTAAAATGTCCTGCACCAAATCACCGTGCGGGTCTATAACACATAAACCTTCGCCGTTTTTTATGTCCTGAATGGCCATGTTGGCAAGCAAAACAGACTTACCGCTGCCGGTACGACCCAAAACATAAGTGTGCCTGCGCCTGTCTTCGCGGCCCATAAAAATACTGGTGTCCACGCCGCGATAAATATTTTTTCCCAAAAGCAATCCTTCTTTATTTATATTCAAAGGTGGCGGCGCTTTTTTTGAAATAAGCCACTTTATGTTAGGCGTTTCCAAATACGGCGTCGGTAAATGCCAAAGACTGGCCAGCTCTTCGGTATTTAAAATATTTTTTTTGCCAAAGTCCCTAAAGACTCGAAAAATATAGTCCTTCAAAATATCTTCTTTGCTTCGTTTCTTATGCCTCAGGCCGTTAAATGGCGGCATGTTGTACTGCAAAAAAGCAGCCATTAAGTTACGCATATGAAGCCCGGCGTTACCCGGCACAGCGGAAGAAGTTATAAGTCTTACGTTTACTTTGTAACCCGGGCGGCTGGCTTTTTCTTCCAACTTTTTTACTATTTCCTGCTGCATCGGCGTTAGGTTTATGGGCGAATAGTACCCGGTCAAATCTTTGTGAGCATGAGACTGGTTATTTTTACTTCCCGTACCCGAAAAAGCTTTAAAGGCTCCTACGACGGCGCGATAAAAATGCCCTCTTTCAACTATCTCAGGACTTTTACCCTGCTGAATTTCCAAAGCCATATGCCTTGGTCTGCCTTGCCATGTTGTACCTGCCGGAGAAATAACAAACTGCACGGCCGCCCCTTCGCCCTCTACAAGCTTTGACATAGCGTTAGTAATAGAGCTTAGAGGGTCGGACTCCATGTGTTTGTAAGTCCTAAACGGGTAAAAATATTTCTTGTTTAAAGTCAGCTCTTCGGCTTCTACCTGAGCCCCGTCTTTAAAAGGATTATAGCCCTTAACTTCTTCCACATAAGCATGCGGGTACTGAGCCTGCAGTTGTTTTTCCACCAATTCTTGCAAATGCTTTGGACAGTTTATATAAAAAGAAATTTTCTTGTCTGTGCAAGCAATTTCAAAACTATAGTAATCCTTACCCAAAAGCCAACCCTTGCTATGACCCGACTCAGACAAGGTTGTAAACAACTGCTCCGCCACAGCAATCATGTGTTTTTTTTCTTCTTCACTTTTCGGCCGCTGCTGGTCTTTTTCGTCGGAAGATTCTTTAGGCATTTGAACTTCCAAAAACACCCACGACTTTACGCGCGGCAACACATGACCTTTGTGGTATACATGTCTTTTGTAAAAATAAAAAAACACCCAGACAAAGCTAAATACCAGGGCAGCTAAAACTACGGCAATTATGTTAAATAAACTTATTTCGAACATTTTGTTTTTTGTTTCTGCACATGTTTCCCTCCCCTCCTGCCTGTCCGCCGAAGCTTCAGCGAAGGTGGGAGGGGAGGGATTAAGGGAGAGGTAATAGCATTCGCTGATGCGAATATCATTTTTCCTTCTACCAGCTAGCAAGCTTGGGAGAAGGTGTCCCAATTATGATTGGGACAGATGAGGGTGGTCTTAACAAAATAAATTACTCCCTCATTTCACTCGCATTCCCGCTCTGCTCCAAAACACCATCCATAAAACTACCCAAACTTTCTGGTGGCAACTTTTCGTTGCCATTTAACTTATTTAAAAAGTCGTTCAAATTTCTTTGATGAGTTAAAGCATCAGCACTTTCAACTCTTTTTATTTCTGGCGCCACAACGTTATCGGGCCTGGTTCCAACATTTTCTAACTTAATTTCTACACCAGGCACAAAAGTAGAATCTTGCCTCGCCGCCGCCTCTGCCAATTTAGCTAACTCTGAAGTTGGCAAAGCTCTAAGTTTAGCTATTTGAGCTTCTTTGTTTTCATCAATAGCACTACTGCTAGGAGCTACTTCTTGTTTAGGTTTATTTATAATCTCTTGCATATTTTCTGAAAATTTTAAACTTTGATATTTAAACTTTAAATTTATTATACCACACCTCCAAAATAGCCTTTAATTATAGGCTTTTTCAGCCCCTTTTGTCAAGAATTATAGTTGACATTTACCCTATTTTGTGATATAATTAATCACCGTTACTAAGAGATGTTTTTCTTACGTTTTCGGGATCCTTGGGTAACCAACCCCATGGATATTTCACAAGGAGGCGACTAAAATGTCTGCCAAAAAGCGTACGTGGCCGCTCATTAAGCCACACACCAAGATCGAAACGGGAATTCGCGTTCCCGTTAACCAACGGAACGGTCGTTGGGGACTCAAGAAGTCCGGATACGCGGCCGAAGAACAGGAGAAGATCCGGTGGGCGATAACCAAGGCTCATCCGGAAGCCCCTAAGTTCTGGGCCTACGCCGTGGACATCAACCCCGACAACGGCTTCGTCACTATCGGTGACGAGGAAGCGGTAAACTACTTTAATCGCGATAATGGGTTCCTGATGGTAAAAATCGTCAGTCCCATGCCGGACGAATACATGGTCATTCCGGCGCGGTATGTCCCCAACGGCGGTTGCTACGGTTTCGACCATGTGAGCCCACGCCGCGCCAACGGCGACTGGGTTTACTCCTTACCGGTACACAACTTGGTGCCGACGGACTCCAAGACTGGCAAGAAGAAGATGTTTTTCTTCCTGCTTCATTTCTCGCAAAACGAGAAGGGCATCAGCTTGGAAATCGATAAGGTTGAGGTAACGCGCGGCCTGGAGCATTACAGGCTCGCTCTCGACCAGATCGAGGAGATTTATGACCAGGATCCCGAAAGCCTGGTCAAGGTCGCGGAAGGGACAGAAAGCATCTGTGATCTTCCCATTTACTCGGCCTTGAAAACCTACTCGGCATTCAAGGCCAAGCAGCAGGCCTAAACGGCAGACACACGCAACAAAGAGCGCGGAACCCTCATAAAGGTACCGCGCTCTTTCTCATTGTATTTATAGTTTTTTCTAGTTATAATTCTTTATATGCATCCAAGATTTTACCCCGAGTGGCAAAAATACATATATAACCTCGACGAGGCTTTAGAGGCCATGTCGCAAAAAAACATTATTGCCGTGGGAGTTGCGCCTTATCAGCGTATTATTCCTGGTATTTTTTTAGACAGGCAAACCTACCAAATCTACGCCGTTAAATCTTCTGCCGACTTGGAAGTTTTACGAAAGTACGCCTATATTTTTTGTTTAGAAGAAAAGCTACCCAAAATTGCAGCTAAAGTTCAGTCCACTGGGTATTTATTAAAAAATTTCGCTTTTCAAAGTTTTTTAAAAAGCAGGCAAAATGAATTCGCTTTGCTTTTTTACCAGACCACTCCCCCAATTGTAGACTATTTAAACCAAGAAAAAATTCCCTGGATAGGCAACGACCCTAAGGTATTTGAACCCGTACTTCATAAAGAAGGCTTTAGGGAAGTTTTAAGAAAGTTAAAACTCAGTTATTTACCTGACTGGAATTTACCCAAGGGAGAATTTTTAAAAAAATCATACCAAGAAATAAGTCGCCATTGGCAAAGACCAGTAGTCTGCCAACCCGCTGACTACGAAATAAGTGGCGGTACTCTTTTTATACACAACGAAGAAGATTTAAAAAAGGCGCACGAAATAATAAAAACCAACGAAAAATTTGCAACCAAAGTTAACACCATAAAACTCACGCCGTTTATAACTGGCGACTCTTTAAGCATGCTCGGTTGTGTCACAGACCAAGGAGTTTTAACTAGCACGCTGCAGCTACAACTTATAGACATACCCGAAACTTTGCATGGTGCTCCAACCACCGGGCTTTTTTGCGGTCATGACTGGGGTTTTAGTAGTTGGGACAGCGGAACAGAAGCCGATGCTCAAGTTATAGTGGAATTGGTAGGAGAATATTTGGGCAAAAGAGGTTACAAAGGAATTTTTGGTATAGATTTTATGTACGACAAAAGAAAGCGAGAACTATTTCCGCTAGAATGCAACCCTCGTTTTACCGGAACTATACCTATATATTCACAGCTAAATTTGCTAGCTGGCGTCCCACCCATAGACTTTTTTACTTTAGCCAGCTACATGAACATACCTTTGGAATTCGATTTCGACGCTGTCAACGAGGCATGGAAAACTCGCATTAACGCTTCACACGTGTCACTCTCCCCTTTTGAAATGCAAACTATGAACATTTCACTTCCAGCCGGCATTTATAGTTACAATCATAAAACAGCCGAAATAACTTACGAAAGACCCGGGGCCTTTTTGCATGAGCTTCGAGGTAAACAAGAGTTCATAATTATCGACTCCGTGCCTATAAAAGACCAGCCTATAATGCAGACAGTGCCCAGGATGTTCAAATTTATTTTCCCCCATAGCATTGCAGACACGGGTTCAAATACCATAAAACCAGAGTTTGGAGAAATTCTAAACGCTACTCTTTCGTTGTTAAAATAAAATTTAGGCTTGATAAACTAACGAATTTAATGTATACTTTTGCAAGCTTAAAGGAGACTATATCCATGTACGTTGGTGTAACCCTCTCTTCAATGCGCAGTGGCACAGTATACATTCAGGCTTTACGATCTGTGGGCTTAGAGCCTGTGGCCCTTGTTCCAGGTCAAAAGGAACATATAATGCGGCGTTTAGACGGCCTTGTTTTAACAGGCGGTCGGGACATAAACCCGGCGCTCTACAGGCAAGAACGTGCGCCCGAAACCCAAGACCCCGACGACAAACGGGATGAGACCGAAATCCGGTTGGTTAAAGCGGCACTCCACGAAGACATTCCTATCTTCGGCATCTGCCGCGGCTGCCAAGTTTTAAACATAGCACTTGGCGGAAACCTTATCCAACATGTCAACGAACCTCAAGTTCACCAACAGCCCGACAAGGAACAACCACCAGCGACTCACACGGTAAGTCTCGTGCCCCGTTCAAAACTTTCGAGCATACTGGGTACGAGGACTGCTACCGTAAACTCGTACCACCACCAAGCAGTGCTGGCTTTGGGTAAAGGATTACAGGCCTGCGCCTCCTACAACAGCGCCGACGGTAAATTCGTTGTCGAGGCCATAGAAATGCCCAACCGGCAGTTCGTCTTAGGGGTCCAATGGCACCCCGAAAAAGACTTCTGTTCCAACCCGGAGTCTCGCATGATTTTCGAAGCCTTCGCCAAATCAATACTCGACAATCCTAAGCACGACAATTAGTGCTTAGGTTTTTTTATACTTTTCCTTCCCTCTCCCACTTTTCTTCTAGGCGCCTTATACCTTCTTCGTCAAAACCAAAGTGGTGGCCTATTTCGTGCCAGACCACTCGTCTTACCAAACTAGGTATTTTATCCTCGCCGCCTGAAAAGCGCTCAATAGTACCTTTATAAATAGTTATTTTGTCAGGAAGCGTAGGCCCGCTGCCATAACTCGAGCCTCGGTTTAACTGCGAAACTCCATGGTAAAGTCCAAACAAAGAGTTGTTGTGCGACTCTCCTTCTTCCATAACAATTTCCACGTTACTCAATTTAGCACGTATACCTTCCGGCAACGCCTCAACTGCTTCCAAAATTAAATTTTCAAACTTCTCATTTTCCATTCTTTAAATAACTAATTACTAACTCACATAACTCATAACCAACCTAGCAAAATATTGCAATACTAGCTAGTATTGCAATATTTTGCTAGGTTTTTGTTTTGTACGACTCTTTAAGCGCATTTTCTTGAGACAACAATTTGCGTAATTCGACAGACAACTTAGTCTTCTCGCGCAAACTTTTAACAACCCTTAACAACCTTTCTTTTTCCTTTTTATTAGCACTTTTTATTATTTCATCTAAAAGTATCGTTGGCCAAAAATACATAGGATACTGCCTCTTTAACCTGTTCCAAGGTTGCGCTATATCCCTATCAACCGGAGGTTTTACCTGTATACGTTTCAAAACCGCCCTATAACCGTCGCCATACAACTCAAGCCAAGTCTTAACCCGCGAAATTGTATTTTCACTCACTTTCATTTCGTGTTTTATTTGAGCATAGGTCAAACCCCCAACTATTAACTCCGCTATCTGTAGCCGACGCGCAAGCATTAAGGCTTCTTGTTCTGAAAATAAGTCCCGAATAAAATTAGCAGCCTCAACAGGATTTTTTAAACTAGCGAGCGACTGCGCAAAAGTTATAAATAACTGATTCTGCTCCTGCTTAGAAAGCTTACTTGAGTTTGTAAATTTTCCCATATAAATTTTAGTTATTTTACTCAATACTAGCTAGTATTGAGGTTTTTTTCCAATTTTATTTTTGGGTAATTTAAACAAGTGTAACCGCTCCCCTATATATTCTCCCTTATTTTTCTGGCCACTTCTTCAAGTTCAGTTTCTGGCGAAACCTCCCTTGAGCCTGGACGGTATAAAAATTTTCTAGGCTCATATTCAACTATGCCCGAATCGCCAGATTTTCTGGGCAAAACATGTAAATGAAAATGCGGCACGCTTTGCCCAGCAACAGCTCCCTCATTCCATGCAAAATTAAAACCTTCTGAGACAAAAACTTTTTTCAATGATTTTTTAATTTTTGACAAGGTAAAAAATACAGCTTCAAACTCTTCCTTTTCTAAGTCTTCTAGCTTTTGCACATGCCTGACGGGACAGATTAAAAGGTGCCCCGGGACTATTGGTATGTTAGTAGGCATAACAAAAACCAACCTATCTTCAAAAATTATTCTGTTTTTCATTTCCTCCCTATTACAAAATACACATTCCATAAA
The DNA here is from genome assembly GCA_964523855.1 of uncultured Candidatus Saccharibacteria bacterium. Lineage (GTDB taxonomy): Bacteria > Patescibacteriota > Doudnabacteria > UBA920 > UBA920 > JAEUSF01. Next base: position 25,789 of record CAZGAF010000001.1, read on the forward strand.
AATAAGCCCATACTAATAATTTAAGTATGAGCTTATTGTAACATCAGGTTAACAAATTTACTATATCTAACTTTCTTTTTGACGACTTTCTCTTTCATCTCTTCTTGTTTTGGAACCATACACAAACACTCCTGCAAGGGTAGCTAATCCCCCAAAACTTATGAAAGCCCCTACGCTTTGTTTGTCATTCAAGGCTAAGTACATACCCCCTACAATAGTCGATATGCCTATTATAAAACCAAAAAGCAGCCCCAGTCTAGAATTTACTACATCCGAACTAATAACTTTAGCTTCTAAGCTTTGGCGATGCCTAGATTGTTCTTCTGCCATTTTTATGATTCTCTCAGCAGCACCCGGTACAACTTCGTCATATTTTTTTAAGATTGCAGGAGGGGGTAATGGACCGGAAAACTGCTCATGATGAATCATCATGTTATTTGATCCATTTTCCGAATCTTTACTTTGTTCCAGTCTACTGATTTGATTTTGATTGCTCATACTTGTTTATGGAGGCCTTTAAATCATCCCCCACGACTTTCCAATCATTAGCCAAGGCTTTCGAATCTGCTTCTTTCTCGGATTTTTCCGAATTATAAACTTGAAGAGATTTGGAAAAATCAAAAACTCTGGCCGCTCCTTCTAAAAAAGAGGGCCTTGCAAACAAATAAAAAGTTTTAGTATTTAAATCTCCCATATATACTACATAATAACATAAAAAGTATAATTTTAAAAATTATACTTTTTATCAATTAAACAAACATTAAACTTACAGAAAAATAACTTTAACATCTTCTCCCGCTTGTTGCATGGCAAGGAAAAATGCTATTCGCACCAGCAAATTCTAAAAGCCTTCGTAGTCGTGCATGGTTAGCTGAGCTTCTATTTTCTTTATAACTTCAATAACTACAGACACAACTATAAGCAAAGAGGTGCCGCCCAAAGTTAATGCGCGGGTACCGGTAAAATTCTGAGCCAACAAAGGCAAAATAGCTATAAGAGCCAAGAACAAAGCACCAGCCAAAGTTATGCGGTTTAACACAGTAGACAAGTAATCAGCGGTTTGAGCACCAGGCCTGAGACCAGGAATAAAGCCACCATTTTTCTGAACATTTTCAGCTATTTCTTCCGGATTAAAGACTACAGCAGTATAAAAGTAAGTAAAGCCCAAAATCATTAAGAAATAGGTTAGGCCATAAAACCAGGTTGTCGTGTCATTGAAAAGGTTTATAACTTTTTGCGCGTTATTAGCCAAAAACGCACTCTTAGCATTTATAAAGAACTGGGCTACCATAGCTGGAAACAGCATTATAGAAACTGCAAAAATTATAGGAATAACTCCCGCTTGGTTAAGTCTTAAAGGCAAATGTGTGTTCACGCCGCCAAAAAGTTTGTTTCCCCTAACTCTTTTTGCGTAAGCAATTGGAATATTCCTTTGAGCTTCAGTAACCAGAACCACGCCGGCTATAACTATTAAGAAAACCAAAGCATATCCAACCATAGTAGGTATGGCATTAGCATTACCCTGAAAGATTTGAAACCCCTGAGATAAACTGCTGGGAATGCTTGCTACTATACCGGCAAAAATAATTAAAGAAATACCGTTTCCAATATCAAATTCAGAAATAATTTCACCTATCCACATAATAAGCATAGTTCCAGCGGTTACAGAAATTAAAACCAAAAACCATTGAAAAGGTGAAAAATTACCTAAGATTGCACTGGCGCCTTGGCTGTTTAAAAGCCTGATAGTTCCAAAAGCTTGCAAAGGAGCAAGCGGGATAGTCAAATAGCGAGTGTATTGGTTAAGCTGTGCTCTGCCGGTTTCTCCACCTTCTTTCTGCATCTCAGCCAAAGACGGAACTATTATGGTTAAAAGCTGCATAATAATAGAGGCCGTAATATAAGGCCCAACACCCAGCATAGCAATGGAGAAATTGGTTAAACCACCACCAGAAAAAATGTCTAGCAAGTTTAAAAATTGACTGTTCTGGAAAAAAGACCTAAGTCCGCTTGGGTCTATGCCCGGAATTGGAACGTGAGTTAAAATTCTAGTAACAAGCAAAAGACCTAACACAATTAAAATTTTATTGCGCAGGTCTTTGGTTTTCCAAATCAAAAATAGTTTGTTCATAAAAAACAGGTACCACAGATTAATTATGGATAAACATAAAGCCCTTTTTATGCTGTATATTTATCTATTCCCTATCCGGGCTTCTCAGTTTATATAACTTTTCCACCAGCTTTCTCTATAGCAGCCTTTGCGGAAGCTGAAGCGGGAAGTTTGATATTTAAAGATCTTTTTATTTCACCGGCCAAAAGCTTAGCTTTCTGACCTTCAAGTATTATACTTTTTTCAACTAAAGATTTTAAATCGACAGTATCCCCATCTTTAAAAACATCAAGTTCAGAAACCGAAACAGCTGCTGCTTTTCCATTTAAAGACCTAAAACCACGAAGCTTAGGCAATTGTCTCATAAGCGGCTGTCTGCCACCTTCAAAACCTACAGGCATTTTGGTATGGCCGGTTCTTTTGGTTTGTCCCTTGTTACCGCGGGTAGCATAAGTACCGTGTCCGCTTCCAATACCACGACCAACAACTTTCTTGCGGTGTGTAGATTTTGGATGCTTTTTGATTGTGTGGAGTTTTAACATAAATTAATCAGATTGGCTAACCAGCGTAAGCTGATAAGCTAAATTATTTCCTAAGTTTAGCTAATTCTTCTTTAGACTTCATTTTCTGAAAAGCTTCGAAAACTGCTTTGATGTTGTTAACTTTGTTGTTAGAACCAAGCATCTTTGAAACAACATTCTTAACGCCAGCCAATTCAAATACTTGTCTGACTGCGCCACCGGCAATAACACCAGTACCAGGTCTTGCTGGCTTAAGCATTAATTTGGAAGATTTATACTTAACGGAAATTTCGTGAGGAATAGTTTCATTTACCAAAGGCAACTGGATGAGATTCTTTTTAGCTGCGTTCACGGCTTTGTTTACGCTTTCAGAAACGTCCGCGCCTTTTCTTAAGCCTATTCCAACACGGCCCTTGTGGTCACCAATAACAACAAGCGCTCTGAAACGCATTCTCTTACCGCCAGAGGTTACGCGGGTTACACGCTTGACTTCAACGGTTTTCTGGTCAAACTCGCTTCTTTCGCGAGATTCACCATCTCTAGATTGTCTTCGTCTTTTTTCCATAGTTTAGTTAGTATAGAGAAATAGAGAGTCAGAGAGTTAGGTTTTACTATTTCCCTATATCTCTAATTTTCTAATTCTCTTGTATTAGAATTTAAGTCCACCTTCCCTAGCGCCTTCGGCCAAAGCTTTTACGCGACCATGGTAAGCAAATCCGCCTCTATCGAACACGCAATTCTGAATCTTAGCAGCCAAAGCTTTTTCTGCAAGCTTCATACCAACCTCTTTCGAAACATCAGTTTTCTTAGCTTTGCTCTTTACATCCTTTGAAGAAGCTTGCACTAAAGTTTTTCCGGTGGAGTCGTCGATAAGCTGGGCGTAAATGCCGCTCAAGCTTCGGTAAACGCTCAAACGAGGACGTTCGGATGTACCGGCAATTTTAGAGCGAACCCTATCGTGCCTAATACCTCTCTTTATAATTTTTTTCTTGTTCTTGTCCATAGTTATTATATTACGGAATTAACGGAACTTAACACGGAAATAACGGAAACCTAAACATAATTCTGCGTCATTCCGCGTTAGTTTCATTAACTTTCCGCGTTTACTTATTTACCCCCTCCTACACCCTTCCCAACTTTACCAGCTTTTCTGGTTATAACTTCCTCGGAGTATTTAATACCTTTACCTTTATAAGGTTCCGGCTTTTTAAGCTCTCTAACTTCAGCAGCAAACTGTCCTACTGCCTGTTTATCTGCACCGCTTATTACAATCACATTTTTTTCCAAAACTACTGTTATGTTCTGAGGAATTTGTACGAATACCGGATGAGAAAAACCAAGTTGCATTTCCAAAGCGCTTCCGTCAAAGCTAGCCAACTTTTTTAATGCATATTCAGAAGTTTGAATAACTTTTACGTCGCCCTGTTTAACGGCTTCATCTTTCTTCTTTTTGTAACCATCTCTTAATTCCTGAGACTTCTTCATGTCAACTTTAAAACCGACGCCATTAACTTCCAATCTCTTTTCATAACCTTTAGTTACACCTTCAACCATATTGAAAATTAAAGCGCGGTACAAACCCCACAAAGACCTCTGTTTTTTTACTTCTTTTTCGGCAACATCTACTGTTACTTCCTTTTCAGATACGTTCACCAAAGCATGCGGGTGCAAAGCAATTTCCAAATTGCCCTTTGGTCCGGAAACTTTGAAGACATCACCGACTTTTTCGGCTTTGACTCCAGACGGTATCACTATAGGTTTTTTTCCAATTCTTGACATAAAAATGATCTTTAATCTTTAAGCTTTCCACCCCTGCTGTACTAAAAAATAAAGGGTAAAAGATAAGCAATAATTATTTTACCAAACCTGACACACTACTTCTCCACCGACTTTCTCTTTTCTAGCCTTTCGGTCAGACATAAGACCTTTAGAAGTAGAAACAATAGTTAAACCAAGTCCGCTGTTAGTTCTGGGTAAATTTTCTACCGGCAAATAAATTCTTTGGCCAGGCTTGCTTACTCTCTTAATACCGGAAATTACGGGCTCGCCTTTGTCGGAATATTTTAAAGTAATACTCAACATCTTATGTTCCCCTTCCAATTCGGTAACTTCGCTTATAAAACCTTCCTGCATAAGCAGTTTGGCTAGGTTAAGCTTGTACTTTGAAAACGGCAGCACCAAAGAGTCCTTCTTGGCTGAAAGTGCGTTGCGTATTCTTGTTAGCATGTCTGATATTGGATCGGTGAACATAGAAAATAATGAATTAAGTATTTACCTGCCTGCCGTAGGCAGGGAATAATGAATGAAAGCAAATTCTGTAGGCCACACTCATATTCTAGATTAAATTAGTTTATTACCAACTGGCTTTTACAACTCCGGGAATTTCACCTTTGCTTGCTAATTCTCGGAAACAAATTCTGCAGAGGTTAAAGTCTCGCATATAAGCTGCCTTGCGGCCACAACGAAAACAGCGTCTAATAATCCGAGTGGAAAATTTTGCTTTAGTTCTGCTTCTGTTTGCTTTTACGATGTGTGCTTGTGTAGCCATAAATTAAAATTGAATTTAGAATATGGAATGATATAACAATCTTCGCTCATTCCATTTTTTTTCGTTAATCCTTAAATGGGAATTTCATTAATTTTAAGAGTTCATATGCAACTTCGTCTTTCTTAGCGTTGGTTACGACTGAAATTTCCATTCCAAATAAGTTTTCAAGAGAATCCGGAGAAACTTCAGGGAAAACAATTTGCTCTTTAAGACCTAAGTGATAATTACCTCGGCCGTCAAAACCTTTCTTGCTAATACCTTGGAAGTCTCTAACGCGCGGCAAGGAAATATTTACCAACTTATCTATAAAGCTGTACATCTTAAAACCTCTCAAAGTTACCGAAAGTCCTACCACCTGATTCTGTCTGACTTTAAATCCGGAAATGGATTTGCGGGAAAGATTCTTAACCGGCGCCTGACCTGTAATTTTAGAAATATCTTCCGCTACTAAGTCTATGCGCTTTTTATCGTCCTTAATTTTTCCCACACCTACGTTTACAACAACTTTCAGGACTTTGGGCACCTGCATAACATTCTTAAACCCAAATTTTTCCTTTAAGGTTTTTACGATTTGCTTATTGTATTGTTCTTGGAGTCTTTCCATATGTTATCTCTTGAGCACCGGCTTTAGCTCAGTGCTGGACTGTTTATTAAATGCTCTTTCCGCTTTTCTTAGCTGTTCTCTGCTTCTTACCATTTTCCAAAAAAGTAAACGTTACGCGGCTAGGATTTCCAGAATGCGGATCTACCAATTGAACTTTGGAAATTGGTAATGGTGAAGAAAAACTTACCTGCTTACCTTTTTCACCAGCCTTTTTGGACTTTTCAAAGCGCGTGTGAAGATTTACATTTTCCACGACAAGTTTACCAAACGCCGGCATAACCGAAACAACCTTACCGGTTTTGCCTTTGTCTTTTCCGGAAAGCACCTTAACTGTATCGCCTTTTTTTATTCTTAATTTATTCATATACTCGAATTTACAAATTAGACGAATCAACGAACATTTACGAATCTACAAATCTTGTATTATGACTTCACAGTCATTCACAGATTCGTTCCATTCGTTGATTCGATTATCTATATAACCTCTGGTGCCAAAGAAACAATTTTCTTGTAAGCGTCTTCATAATATCCAGTTGCCATATCACGTATCTCTCTAGGTATTGGTCCGAATATACGAGTACCAATTATTTCGTAACGGCCTTTAGCATCTTTTTTAACCAATACACCTGCATTGTCATCAAAACGGATATAAGAACCATCTTTACGCCTAACTTCCTTGCGGGTTCTAACAATTGCCACTTTGATTTTATCGCCCTTCTTGTAGTTACCGTTAGGAGCGACGGACTTTGCGGAGGCAGAAACAACATCGCCAACTCTTACGAATCGGCTGCGATTTTTACCGCTACCGCCAAAAATGTTGGCTATTTTAACTCCGGTATTGTCGGCTATTTTTATCCAGGATCTTACTTGTAACATAAATTAAACTATAAATTTAGAATTGAGAATATTTGTATGGAGCAAAACTCACATTTACATTCTACATTAGTATTTTAGGCCTTACTTACTACTTTAAATCGCTTATCTTTACTAATTGGCTTGGTAGACTCGATAACCACTTTGTCACCCACTTTATAAGCACCTTCTTCAACATGAGCCTTATACTTTTTAGAAACAGTATAAGCTTTTTTATACTTAGGATGTCTTTTGCGGGCGTCCACTTTCACGACCACGGTCTTAAGCATTTTATCGGACACAACAGTACCTACAAACTGCTGTTTTTTTGATGTATTTACTTTATTCATAATCTGAAAATTTGTAATTATACTAAAACTTATTTAGATAGCTTAGTCATTATTCTTGCAATATCTTTCTTCAAAGATTTTAACTTATGAGTAGTCTTCGACTCACCCAAAGAAATCTTCATTTTCAAAGCATATGCTTCATTCTTCATCTCTTCTAACATTTTCTTGAGTTCAGCTTCGGATTTAGTTGTAATTTCTTTAAACTTCATAAATAAGTGTTAAGTCCGATTATTCTTTAGTTAAAAACTTAGTCTTGACCGGGAGTTTGTAGGAAGCAAGTCTCATAGCTTCCTGAGCCTGTTCTCTGGTAACTCCGTCCATTTCAAACAAAATCTTACCCTTTTTCACAACTGACACAAAGTGATCAACTGCGCCTTTACCGCCACCCATTGGGCTTTCGTTACCATGGACAGTAACCGGTTTGTCAGCAAACACACGGATCCAAATCTTGCCACCGCGCTGTACGTATCTGGTCATTGCTCTTCTGGCAGACTCAATTTGGCGGGCGGTTACCCAAGCATTTTCTAAAGACTTGAGGGCAAAACTGCCGAAGTCTATGTTATTGCCTGCAGTTGCCATGCCTTTGGTATGACCTCTGTGGTGCTTTCTGTGCTTTAATTTTTTTGGAATAAACATATAATTAGTAAATTTAGCGATTTAGTGATTTAGAGAATTAGTTAAACAATAAAATCTAACTTTCTAATTCTCTATTTCTCTATCTTTCTTGCAACTTGCTTCTCTTCAAATACATCTCCTCTATATATCCAGACTTTTATACCCACAGTGCCGTAAGTGGTAAAAGCTGTACTGCGGGCAAAGTCTATATCGGCTCTTAAAGTATGTAAAGGAATTTTACCTTGGGACAAATGTTCAGTACGGGCAATATCTGCACCGTTAAGTCTTCCGCCAATGCTGACCTTAGCGCCTTTAGCGCCGGCCTGCATAATTTGTTCCAAAGACTGCTTCATAAGCTTTCTAAATGCAACACGCTTTTCAATCTGTTCAGAAATAAAGTCTGCTATAACTTGGGCTTGCAAATTTATGTCGCGAACTTCTTCGATATTAACTCTCAAATCTTTTCTGATGCCCAATTTCTGTTTGATCTTCTTCTTTAAATCTTCTATACCAGCTCCGCCTTTACCTATAATAAGTCCAGGCTTAGTGGTTTTAACGGTTATTGTAATCTGGCCATTACCGGTTCGTTCTATATCTAAACGCACAAGACCGGCTTTCTTTAAGCTCTTCTCAAGATAGGCGCGAATATGCACGTCTTCCTCAAGCGCTTTTTGAAAGCCCTTTTTAACAAACCAGCGCGACTTCCAAGTGTCGGTGATTTTCAAACGTAATGAAGTTGGATTGATCTTGTGACCCATAAATTAAACTATAAATTAAGATTTTACCTGCCTGCCGTAGGCAGGGAATGACGAATGAAAGAAATTTTGCACTCTTCATTCTGAATTTAAACTACTCTCCGCTCTTTCTATTAAACATTCTTCTCTTGTTCTGAACTTTATTCATTTTAACCTGCTCGTCGGACTTATGAGTATGCTGATGAGCGTGGGTTTTTTCCGGCTTGATTTCTGTCGCTTCTTTCTTATCTATACTAGCTTCCTGTTTCTGTCTTTTCTTAAACAACTCAACTCTACTCATAGCTTTACCGCTGCGCTTCTTTTCTTTAAGTACCACATTTACATGAGAAAGCTTTCTTTTTATAACAAATGCGCTACCGCGGGCTCTGGGGAAATACCTCTTCATTACCTGGCCCATATCGCAAGTTAATGAGTCTATATATAAATCTTCTGCTTTTAAAGAAAAATTATTTACAGCATTTGCAGCTGCAGACTTGATAGCACGAATCAAAAATTCGGAACCTTTTTGCGGAGCGAATTGCAAAGTGGTAACAGCCTGATCTACATACATACCTTTAACCAAATTGGTTAGAAGTCTCAACTTACGAGGAGAAACTCGCAAATTGCGCGCAGAAGCCTTCACTTGCTTAACTTGTTCAGTTGTAGTTGTCTTAGACATAATTGAATAATGAATTTGGAACTCAGAATGATGAATGAAAAATTCTCACTTCTGCATTTACTTATTTCTTAGCTGGTTCCTTAGCTGCAGCAAGCTTTGCTTTTTCAGCAGCAGCCTGAGCGGCTTCCTGTTCTTTTGCCATCTTACCACCGTGTCTGTGGAATTTGCGGGTCAGAGCAAACTCGCCTAATTTGTGACCTACCATGTTGTCGGTAACAAAAACCGGCAAGAAAGTTTTACCGTTATGAACCATAAAGGTAAAGCCAACAAATTCTGGAGCGATAGTGCAGGAACGTGACCAGGTTTTAATCTGTTCACCTTTCTTCGCATTGAGCACTTTCTTCATAACACGCTCGTCAATATAAGGACCTTTTTTAGATGATCGTGACATAAAATATAATTTAAAATGTAAATCTCAAAGTGTAAAATTTAGGTGTCCCGCCAAGCGGGACTCTATAATTTTTCATTTTGATTTTTAAACTTTACATTTTACTTGCTTCTTCTCTGTACAATAAATTTATTAGAATACTTCTTTCTGTCTCTGGTCTTAACACCCAAAGCATGTTTACCCCAAGGAGTTTTCGGATACTTCAAACCGATTGGGTTAACACCTTCACCACCACCGTGCGGGTGGTCTACCGGGTTCATAACTTTACCACGAACAGATGGTCTCCAACCCATAAGCCTCATTCTACCCGCTTTACCAATTCTGACATTCATCCAATCCGGGTTCGAAAGCTGACCTATGCTCGCCAAGCAGTTTTCCTTAACTTTTCTAATTTCACCGGACGGCATTTTAAGCAACGCGTGTCCGCCTTCAACTGTTTGCAAAGTTGCGTAAGAACCTGCGCTTCTAGCTATTCTTCCACCCTGTCCAGGTACCAATTCTATGTCGTGAACAAATGTACCAACCGGAATATTTTTCAAAACCATACGGTTACCAGGCTGCACTTCAACCTTGTCATTATAGACAACAGTTTTCCCAACCTGTAAGCCGTCTGGAGACAAAATGTATCTTTTAGTACCGTCTTTATAGAAAACTAAGGAAATAAAAGCTGTGCGGGTTGGATCGTATTCTAAAGTCATAACCTTAGCCGGAACACCCTTTTTGTCGATTCTAGAAAAATCTACCAATCTGATTTTCTTCTTAAAACCGCCACCCTGGTGTCTGACTGTTATTTTACCGCTGTTATTGCGGCCGGCCTGAATACCCTTGGAGACCAAAAGACTTTTCGGGGTTTTGTGATTCTTCTTCAAAACCGAATAGTCGGTCACACTATGAATGCGCCTGCCAGGAGATGTTGGTTTGTAAACTTTTATAGCCATAAAATAAATTAGGTGTTAGAAACTTAGAGCAAAGAACTAAATCTTGGTCTAAATTTTTATTTAGTAGTCTCTAAAGTCTCGCCTTTCTTTAAGGTAACAACTGCCTTTTTAAAAGGGCTTCTTTTACCGTTGAATCTGCCAAAGTTAACCGATTTAGCTTTGTTATTTATAATGTTGACCTGAGTTACATGAACTTTATAATTCTTCTCAACAGCTTTTTTTACTTCAATTTTATTGGCGGAATTATTTACCAAAAAAACATACTTTCCGCTCTGAGCCAACTTGCCAGACTTTTCGGAAATTCTCGGTTTGATTATAGAAAAAGAATAATTCGGAACAGATGCAGAGTTTACAACTTCTGTGTTCTCGGCTTTTTCAGTTTTTTTAGTAAGTTTTGCCATAAATTAAATTCAACTAGATAAATTTGCTTAATTCTTCAAAAAAGTCTTTTCAATAACTTCCAATGCTGACTTTGGTAATATGATACTGTCTGCGCTTAATACTTCGTAGGTGTTAAGAGTGCTTGCCGGAATCGGACTTACGCCGCTTAAGTTACGACTGGCTCTAACTAAACTTTTATCTTCTTTGCCAGTCAACAAAAGTTGTTTTTTACCTACTTCCAAATTCTTTTTAAACAATCCAAGAATTTTGTTTACTTCTTTAGTCTTCGGTTGTTCTAAAACAAAATTTTCTAAAATAATGAAGCGGTTTTCTTTAACCTTATCAGACAAGGCCATGAACAAGGCTTGCTTGGCTGCTTTGCGGTTTAATTTAAGGCTCCAGTTGCGGTTAGAGCGAGGACCAAAGGTTACGCCACCGTGACGCCATAACGGAGAACGGATACTACCAGCACGAGCCCTACCAGTACCTTTTTGCTTCCAAGGCTTTTTACCACCACCCCTGACTTCACCGCGAGTTTTGGTATGAGCCAAACCTTTTCTGGCATTGGACAACTGAATTCTAACTGCTTCAGCTAACAAATGCTTGTTGGGTTTAACTTCGAATATCTTGGAGTTTAATTCCACGTCTCCGACAACTTCAGCTTTTTGATTGTATAATTTAACTTTCATATAATTCACCAATTAACACTGATATAGTACCAGATAAACACGGAATACTCTGTGTTAATCTGTTTCACTTATCTGTTGTTTTACTTTTTCTTAGCTTCCTTAATTTCTTCAATTCTTACTAAAGGCTTTACTTTACCAGTTGAAACTATTTTTACAACTGCATTTCTGTGGCCAGGAATAGCTCCTTTTAAAGAAATCAAATTTCGCTTTGCGTCTACGTGCACAACCTGCAAATTCTTAACAGTAGTCTGAGCGTTACCCATATGACCGGCCATTCTCAAACCTTTTCGTACGTGCTGAGGCCAGCGTTGACCTATAGAACCTACCGCTCTAGGGTGATCGTGACCGTGAGTTTTGGGTTGTCCGGCAAAATGATGTCTCTTAACGACACCTGCAAAACCTCGTCCTTTAGAAGTACCAATTACGTTTACAAACTCACCGACTTGAAAAGTAGACAAGTCCAGTTTCTGACCCCGAGTATACTTTTCAGCGTCAGCAGTTTTAAACTCTGCTAAAACGGAAAAAGTACCTAAGTCCTTAGTGTGACCCTTTAAGGCTTTAGATACTTTTTTCTTTTTTCCTGCCGCAATTTGAACAGCGTTATATGCGTCTTTGCCGGAAGCGGTTTTAACTTGGGTAACAACAACCGGAGCAGCCTTAACAACAGTCACTGGAATTACAGTGCCTGAAGACTGTTCAAAATACTGAGTCATGTTTACCTTTTTGCCGACAATGAAGTTCATAAAAATATTGATCAGAATTTAAATAATCTAAATGGTTTAAAAGATTTCAGCTTCTTAACAATCATGCTTAATCTTTTAAATTTTGTTCAATAAAAATACGGGCTTTCACCCGCATCAATAAACGAAAGTTAAACTTTCTTTTACTTATGTAGATGAATCGTTATCTTGTATATTGGCATTTACCAGTTTAACAAGAACCTATTCATTT
>CAZGAF010000001.1:38158-73586 GCA_964523855.1 uncultured Candidatus Saccharibacteria bacterium
TGACCAGTAACTTGTTACTCGTCACTCAAATGAGCTTTAGCTCATTTTTATTTCCACATCCACACCGGCCGGTAAGTTCAAGTTGGTCAAAGAATCTATGGTTTTCGGAGTTGCAGATAAAATATCGATAAGGCGCTTATGTACTCTCATTTCAAACTGTTCGCGGCTGTTTTTATGAACGAAAGTAGAGCGTAATACGGTATACTTAGTTTTTTCTGTAGGCAAAGGGACAGGGCCTGCAATAGACGCACCGGTGCGCTTAGCAGTATCAACAATCTGCTTGGCACTCTGGTCAATAAGCTTATGGTCATAAGCTCTGATTTTTATGCGAATTTTTGGCGCTACGGCCTGGTCTTTCTGCATGGTTTAAATATTTGCTAAAATACCGATTTAAAATTGAGCTTAAGACTTAACTTAAGCAACTTGCAATAGTTTAATGCACTTTTCAGATTTTGTCAACACTTAACAGCAATATTTGACAAAATATTGTATTTATTGCTTAATGATGTAGAATTTATATGTTTTGACGGTTTTACTAAAAATTCATTTAATGACTAAAAAGCTATAATTTATGAGGAAAATTTCCTCAGTATCAACAACATAAACAAAAAAATATTGGCCAATACGCTAAAATAAAAAAATATAAAACCTGGAGTGTATAAAAGTAATCCCAATATTATAACCAAATATTGGAACCCTAGCCCATTTACGCTCACAATGCTCGCAAAACGTGCGCTTGGGACTTTTCTCTCAGAACCAAGCAGACCTTTATCTATCCCATGAGCAATTTTATCCTGCCAGGCATAAAATATGCGGTAAAAAAAGAGCATTATCTTCAAAACAACTGGATTGTCGTAAGGATACGTATTCTGCCCATCTTCTTTTATTTTACTTGTACTATCTCCCCCGCTACCTGTTCTAAACAAGATACTATAGTAATTAAAAAATGTACCTTGAAAAGAAAAGGAAAGAAAGGCTGTTACTTTTTCCCAAACACTTAGTCCTGGAAAAAAAGCAAAAAGCATAAAATTACCCAAAAAATCCAAATTACTGTCTAAAAACCTGCCAACCCTAGAAGGCCTATTTTGCAAGCGAGCCAAAGAGCCATCCGACGCATCCAAAACATTTTTGATAAGTATAAGAACACTTCCCCACCAAACATGGCCTTTTGCTATAAGGTAAACCGCTAAAATAAAGACCGCAAAATGAAATAGTGTGAGCTGATAGGCTCTAACGGGCGAGCTTTTCAAACTTTTTGCTATAAACACCGCAGGTCTTCTAGCGTAATCTGAAAAGTCCACATAGCCCGATTGTATAATTTTATAGCCTGTGTTTTCCATTTTTATATTATAACAAAAAGAAAAAACCTCTTAACGAGGTTTTTTCTTTTTTAAACAGGCTGCTTGTAACCACACCTGCGCCTATAGTCCTACCAACTTTTAAACTTGGCAGAAAATTTCGGCGAACAGGTACGAATCATAAGTTAGCTTACTTTATAATTTTTGTAGCTACTCCTGCACCAACTGTTTTACCGCCTTCTCTAATAGCAAATTTACCTTTTTCTTCCAAAGCTACCGGGGTAATAAGTTTAATGGTTACCTTTACGGTATCACCAGGCATAACCATTTCCTGACCTTCAGGCAAAGTAACTTCACCAGTCACGTCAGTGGTGCGTACGTAGAATTGAGGCTTATAACCTTTAAAGAATGGAGTGTGACGGCCACCTTCTTCCTTTTTGAGAACGTAAATTTCAGCTTCGAACTCTGTATGAGGAGTAATAGAACCCGGCTTGGCCAAAACCTGACCGCGTTCTACGTCTTCCTTCTTGGTACCACGAAGCAAAATACCTGCATTGTCACCAGCCATACCGCTGTCGAGCTGTTTGTTGAACATTTCAATACCAGTTACAACAGTTTTAGAAGTCGGGCGGATACCAACGATTTCAATTTCGTCGTTAAGCTTAACTTCACCACGTTCTATACGGCCGGTAACCACTGTACCACGACCTTCAATGGAGAAGATGTCTTCGATAGGCATTAAGAACGGCTTATCGGTTTCGCGCTTTGGGTCTGGGATGTAAGAGTCCAAAGCTTCAACAAGCTTCATAATAGCCGGTTCACCGAGTTCACCTTGGTCGCCTTCCAAAGCTTTCAAAGCAGAACCTCTGATAATCGGAGTGTCTTTACCCGGGAATTCATATTTGGACAAAAGATCGCGAATTTCTTCTTCAACCAAATCCAAAAGTTCTTTGTCCTGTACCATGTCGCACTTATTCATAAATACAACAATGTAAGGCACACCTACCTGACGAGCGAGCAAAATGTGTTCGCGAGTCTGAGGCATAGGACCGTCTACAGCAGAAACAACCAAGATAGCGCCATCCATTTGGGCAGCACCGGTGATCATGTTCTTAATGTAGTCAGCGTGACCAGGACAGTCTACGTGAGCATAGTGACGTTTGTCAGAATGATACTCAACGTGAGCGGTGTTAATGGTAATACCGCGGGCTTTTTCTTCCGGGGCATTGTCAATCTGGTCATAGGCTTTAGCCTTAATGTCCGGATTCTTTTTTGCCAATACGGTTGTAATGGCGGCAGTCAAAGTGGTTTTTCCGTGGTCAACGTGGCCAATAGTACCAACGTTCACGTGCACTTTACTGCGGTCAAATTTTCCATCTGCCATAGCAATAATGTCTTTCTTTTAGCTTTTTAGCTTCTTGGCTTTTTAGCTTTTTAGGTTTTGACTAACAAGCTACAAGCTACTTGCTACCAGCTAATTGGCCCGAGATTCCCTAAGCGCTATTGCGTATCGATTCCGCTTCAGCGCCAAGAGGGTCTCTTTTTCCACCCTACAAAAGGGTGGTCCAGGGCTATAAATTAATTTTTATAACAAAAAAATTCTACCGCATTTTTTTCATAGTGTCAAACACATCAAAAGCATCTGAATTACTACCCTCTGATTTGGTAAAAAAAGACAACCGTCATTCTCTTATATGGAGAATGACGGTTGTCCAAACTTAAAATTGTTTAACTTCTGAAGGCGCTAGAAGCATATATAGTTCCGTAGCTTAGAAATCATCGTCCATTTTAGGCATTTCAAAGTCGAAGCTAGGGTCTATAACTTCGGCTCGCAAATCCGGCTGGCGCCTTATACCGTTATTTAAAAAAGTATTTGGGTTTTTATATACGCTTTCGGTTTTTTTAAAATCTTCTGTGTATAAATTTTCTTCGGGTGCAATTTGAGCCTGAGTAATTTCCTTATTTATAGTTTCCACGTCCAAAGACTCAACTTCCCCACTTCTTAAAAGCAAAGCTTCGTACTGCTCAATAGGCATAATAACCAAAGACGGTTCCCCTGTTTCGTCAATGACAAAAAACTTACCTCCATCTGCCTTAGCTAAATTTATTAAATCATTTATATTGGCCATATAGAATAGCTTCTAAGGGTTAGCCTTTAGCTTTGTAATAATGCAATTATAGCTATATTTTGAAAGCATTTCAACATACCAAAAAAAACTTTACCAAAGTATCATTTTATGATAGCTTGTTGATGAAAGGGGGTACTATGTGCTCAATGCTTTCTGAACTCGACACTTGTCCCACCTGCGGGGTAAACGAGCTAGATCATGACTTCAGCGCATGCCAAGAGTATCTTCACGAACAGATGCTCCAACAGGCTAACTTGCAAACCCCAAACAGCCAGGAGGACTCATGTTCATCTATCTCGTAAAAGGCACAGGTTTCATAAGTATTGTTATTTCGGAACATCCGAATGTAGACGATGCAAAGAAAGATCACGAAAACCGAGACATGATTCCTGGTAACGAATGGCATCTTCTTGGCCCCTTCGACCAAGACCGCCAAGACTTCGGAGCATTCGATATTCATCCACACCTCTAGTATGTATGATGCTTAGAGGTTTTTTATTTATATAAAACAAGGGGAATCCTTGCGGTTGCCGCAAAGATTCCCCTTGTGTGTTATCTGCGTTATCTGTTCCTGATCTACGTATCTGCGGTTACATACCTTTTCTTACATTTATACCAGCTCTGCTTTCAATAATCTTCGCTGCAACGTTCCTCGGAACTTCAGCATAGTGGTCGAATTCCATGGTGTAGGAAGCTTGACCTTGGGTCATGGACCTTAAGGTTGTAGCGTAACCAAACATTTCGGAAAGCGGCACTTGTGCGTTTATAACTTTCAAGTGCAAACGGTCAGTCATTTCATTTATTTGAGCACGCTTGGAGTTTAAGTCGCCAATTACGTCACCCATGTTAGTTTCCGGAGTTATAACTTCAACTTTCATAACAGGTTCCAAAATAATTGGGTCGGCTTTCTTAACCGCGTCTTGCAAAGCTTTAGAACCGGCAATTTTGAAAGCCATTTCCGAAGAGTCAACTTCGTGGTAGCTACCGTCGTAAGCTGTGGCTTTAAAGTCTACAAGCGGGTAACCGGCTATAACGCCGTTTGCAGCAGACTCTTGAATACCCTTGTCTATAGGTTTAATAAATTCTTTTGGAATAACACCACCAACAATGGCATCTTCGAATTCATAACCTTTACCGCGCTCAAGCGGCTCAACACGCAAGTAAACATGGCCGTACTGACCTTTACCACCAGTTTGGCGAATGTATTTGCTTTCAGCTTCAGCCATTTTCTTGAAGGTTTCTTTGTAAGCAACTTCCGGCTTACCTACATTAGCTTCCACTTTAAATTCGCGCTTCATGCGGTCTACAATAATTTCCAAGTGAAGCTCACCCATACCAGCAATAATAGTCTGCTGAGTTTCTTCGTTTGTAGAAAGTTTAAATGTCGGATCTTCTTCAGCCAATTTCTGCAAAGCAATACCCATTTTTTCCTGGTCAGCTTTAGTCTTCGGCTCAATAGCCATAGAAATAACAGGTTCAGCGAATTTGATGGTTTCTAACTGGACTGGCTTTTCTACGTCACACAAAGTATCTCCGGTAAAAGTGTTTTTAGGACCCACCAAAGCACAAATATCTCCTGCAAAAACTTCTTTAACTTCGTCACGCTGATCTGCGCGCATACGCACAATACGACCCACGCGTTCTTTGTCACCCGTACGTGCATTTAGGACATATGACCCAGCTTCTAGCTTACCGGCATACACGCGGAAGAAACATAAGCGACCTACAAAAGGGTCGGTGGCAATTTTAAAAGCTAACGCTGTAAAAGGTTCGTCGTCGTTTGGTTTTCGAATTATTTCCGCACCGGTTTTTAGGTCATGACCTTTAGTCTCACCACGGTCGGTTGGAGAAGGTAAAAAGTTGGTGACAGCGTCCAAAACAGTTTGCACAATAATACCACGACCGTCCCCACCCAAAACCGGGAAGAATTTTGCAGACTGCACAGCTTTACGAATAGCTGTCAAAAATTCTTGTTCAGTAAGCTCAGTGCCGCCCAAATATTTTTCCATCAATACATCGTCGTATTCAACAACTTTTTCTAAGAGACGGTGACGGTACTCTTTAGCCTTCTCTAACATATCAGCCGGAATTTCACCAATAGTGAACTCTTTGTCTTTATAGTCCTTGTAGGTGTAAGCTTTCATGTTTATCAAATCCACAACACCAACAATATCCTTTTCAAAACCTATTGGAAGTTGAATAGGAAAAGCGTTTGGAGACAAGCGCTTATGAATAGAATCTAAGGACTTATAAAAATCACCACCGGTTTGGTTGATTTTGTTTATAAAGCACATACGAGGCACACCGTATTTGTCGGCCTGGCGCCATACAGTTTCAGATTGCGGCTCTACACCCATTTTACCGTCAAAAACGGTAACAGCGCCGTCCAAGACACGCAAACTACGCTCTACTTCTACAGTAAAGTCCACGTGACCCGGGGTGTCTATAATGTTGATTTTATGTTTGACGTCACCCGCTAATTTTATAAAGCGAGGCTGCCAGTAACATGTAACAGCGGCGGCAGTAATAGTAATACCGCGTTCGCGTTCTTGTTCCATCCAGTCGGTTGTGGTTTCACCTTCGTGTACCGCACCGATCTTGTGGATCATACCAGTATTGAACAAAATACCTTCCGTAACAGTAGTTTTACCCGCATCAATGTGGGCAATAATACCTATGTTACGAGTGACTTCAATAGGATATTCTCGGGGCATAATAATTTAATCGATAGTGCTAGTTAATAGTTTTTAGTTTTTGTAGCGCAGGACATTGGCCTGCTGTATTTTTATTTTAATTCAAAATTAAAAAATCAAAGTTTAAAATTTCAGTTGAAAGTTCAAAATGCAATACTCTATGGAATCTTTTTCTTCGCTTCTTTTATCTATCATTTCGGACAAATTACAAATTATTAATTTGCTCCGGAATCTAGAACCTAACAATACCCTGTCTTGGGTCCCGGATATTTTTCGCAAAGCCTCAAAATTCCGGGATGACAATGCATTTTAGTTTCAGCGTTTTATCAGCGTACTAAATCAGCGGCCGTTCAGCGAACTAACGTCTCTTATTTCCAAACCTTGCAAAGTGGGCAAAAGCTTTGTTAGCTTCAGCCATTCTGTGGGTGTCGTCGCGCTTCTTAATAGCGGCTCCAACTTTGTTAAAGCCGTCAATTATTTCGGTAGCCAATTTCTGAGCCATAGGAGCGCCTTTTTTTGCGCGGGCAGCAGCAATAAGCCACTTCATACCAATGCTGGTTCTTCTCGGTTCAACAACTTCCATAGGAACCTGGTAGTTAGCACCACCAATACGGCGGCTCTTAAGTTCCATTATTGGGGAAATGTTTTTTAAAGCAATATCAAAAACCTGGCGGCCGTCCAACTTTTGAGGTTTAGCTGCCGGTTTGTCAGCGGAAGGCTTAGCTGCTGCAGGCGCAGCGGCTTGCACTAAACTCTCTGCCTTTTCGCCAACTATTTCTAAAGCGGTGTAAAAAATCTTGCGAGCAACATTTTTCTTTCCGCGCTCCATCATGTAATTTATAAATTTTGCGTACTTAACCGAACCAAACTTTGGGTCAGGTTCCGGAGTGTGCTTGTCGTAATTTCTAGATTTTCTTGGCATGATAGTGAATTTAAAATGTAAATCTCAAAGTGTAAAATATAGGTGTCCCGCTAAGCGGGACTCTATAACTTTTCATTTTGATTTTTAAATTTTTACTTATTCTTAGCTCCGTACTTAGAACGGCTGCCTTTTCTCCCGTCGACTCCGAGAGTATCCAACTTACCGCGAACAATGTGGTAACGCACACCAGGCAAATCTTTTACCCTGCCGCCGCGTATCATAACCACGCTGTGTTCTTGAAGGTTATGGCCAATACCAGGGATATAGGCAATAACTTCCATACCGTTAGTTAACTTTACCTTTGCAACTTTTCGCAAAGCCGAGTTCGGCTTTTTCGGAGTTGTGGTATAAACTTTCAAACATACTCCTCGCATAAAAGGAGCGCCTTTTCTCAAAGGTACTTCTCTGTTCTTCAAAAGGTTCAAGCGGTGCTGCAAAGCCGGAGACTTAGACTTGGCTTTAAGCGGTGCTCTACCCTTTCTTACCAATTGGTTGATTGTTGGCATTTGATTAGTTGTCAGTGAATAGTGACTAGTGTTTAGTAGTAACAACTTCTCACTAAACACTGCACACTGTCCACTAAATAATAATTTTCTTGAATGTTTGTAATAAGCAACAAAAAAATCCTAGCAAAAGGATTATTTGCTACTTCGCATTGTTGGTAATCACCAGAAACCTCTTGGTGTTACCTCTTTACCTCTCCTTTCTTAAGGAGAGGTTTAGATGAGGTCACTTCCCAAATTTGCGACTTAAAATTAAGTAATTCCCTGGCATTTTAAATTTAAACGCTTCGGGGGTTTCTTATTCAATTAGAAATATTGTACAAAAATAAAGTCTTTTTGTCAAACCTTAAGGCCTTAAACTATTAAGCCCAAAACCAGCCTATATAAAGGCTCGACCAAGACAGACAACAAACCTGTCATAACTAAAATTATGAGAATAATAAAACCATACCCCTCCCATTTCAAAATGCTTTCCTGCCAGGCCCGAGGCGCAATAGACAAAATAACTTTACTGCCGTCTAAAGGCGGAATTGGTATGAGGTTAAAAACGCCCAAAGCAATGTTTAAAAACACCGCTCTACTCAAAACCACGGCCGCAAACTGACTAGCTAGGCCTAAGCGAATAACCGCTACAAACAAAACTGCTAAGGCAAAATTACTCAAAGGCCCCGCCAAAGAAACCATAGCCATACCTAGACGTTTTGGTTTTAAATTCTCAAAGTCGACAGGCACAGGCTTTGCAGCTCCTATCCCAACCAAAAAAGGCATAAGTATAGAGCCTATGGGGTCAATGTGAGGAATGGGGTTTAAAGTTATGCGGCCCGCTTCCCTAGCGGTATCATCGCCAAATTTTTCGGCCATTAGACCATGGCTTACTTCGTGCACCACCACGGAAAAAATCAAAATCGCCACATCGATAATTTTTAAAGTTGTTGAATCCATGTAAAATAAGACTTAGTGAGTAAAAAACCTAAAATCCCTTGACCATTATAACAAACTATGATAAAGTATTGAAGTCCAATTGAAGCCATACTCAATTTTTCAATTTTAAATCTTTAAACATTTCTACTATTTTTATGCCAAGAATGTGTGCAATTTGCGGTAAAACTTACAGCCGTACAATAAAACGCTCTCACTCCATGAGACCTTCCATAGTTAGGCTTTTACCTAACTTGCAATGGTTTAAGCTAGACGGCCAGCGCGTAAAAGCCTGTGCTCGTTGCATAAAGACCAAAGCTAAGGCTAAATAAGAAAGTTTTAACCCCGCCATAACCCTGGCGGGGTTTTTGTTTTGGACAAAATTTTGTATACTTATGGAGCCTTCAAGGAGGCAATCTTGAAAAACAGGAGTTACCGTGAGACACAACGGTACAGTCAAATGGTTCAGCCCTGCCAAGGGGTATGGTTTTTTGACCGGGCCAGGCAGAAAGGACGTATTCGTACATTTCAGCCAAATCAATATGCCGGGATACCGGTTTTTGCAAGCCGATCAACAAGTAACATTCGTTCTAGCTAACGGACCCAAGGGTCCTTTCGCAGAAGACGTGGTTGTGGTACCATCGCGTATGCACCTTGTCGCCAACGCCGGCTAAATAACGCAGGCGTTTTTTTATTTTACTCCGTCCTCTGCCATCGTATTCACTTCCGAAACAAAGCCTCCAAACAAAGCTCCAGCTAAAACAAAATATAACCAACTGTTTACTAAGTTTACATTTAGCAAAGAAAGCAGTTTGCCTTGCCCTATTAGAAAACCTAAAATTGCCACAACAAAAAATATTATTGCCGCACTTCGCATAACTATATAACCTTTACTCCCCCTTCCGCCCACAAACAAAACCAAACCCAACACCAAATGTAAGACATCTTGAGTTTTGGTTGTTGCAAAAAAAGCATCGCTGCCAAACAAAGGACTGCTGGCAAATCCACACAAGCCAGCCAGAACTAAAACCAAACCCACAAAAAAACAAATCTTTTTTCCCATAAATTATTTCTCCATAAATTTAACCCCAACGCTTTTTAAACCTTTAAAAACACTTTCTAAAGGTAAGCCTATACCCCCGGTTATACTCCCCGAAATTTTTTCAATCAAATCAAAACCAAAACCCTGAAGCGCGTACGCGCCTGCTCTGCCCAAGGGCTCTTTAGTTTTAACATACTCCTGAATATCTTCTTTGGTTAGCTCCTTAAATTTCACATAAGTTTTACTAACTTCCGAAAACACTTTTTTAGTTCCGCTGTCCAAAACCACCACTGCAGTATACACAACATTTTCTTTCCCGCTCAGTTCGCCTAACATTTTTACGGCATCTTTACCATTTTTTGGCTTAGCAAAAATTTTACTACCCAAAGCAACCAATGAATCCGCCGCAATAATAACCGCATCGTTATATTTTTTTTCTACAGCCTGAGCTTTTCCTAAAGCTAAGTATAAGACTAAATCTTCAGGCTTTGTATTTTCTTTATGAACCTCTCGGTATTTAGGGTCGACAATTTTAAAGTTTATTTCAAACAATTTAAAAATTTGTTTTCTTCGAGGCGAAGTTGAAGCTAAAATAAATTTCTTAGGCATGTTTTAATGGTTTTAAATTTGAAGCTAGTCCCAAAGCTAAGGCTATAAGGACTAAGTTCTTTATCATATACTGCCCTTCCAAAGTCGGTACAAAAGGCGCCTGCCAAGCAATTTCGGGCAAAAAAACCAAAGGCATAAGTGTCATACCCATATGGATTACAAATAGCGGGATTACCAACCTGGTTGCTTTTGGAAATAAAAACAAAAAACCTATTAACATTTCATACAAAGCAAAGAGTAAAATAAAACTTTGAAAACTCAAGAAAGGCAAAGTTTTTTGCTGCAAATCCATAACCAACGGGTTAGCTGGTGATAGGTTTAAAATTTTCAAGATTCCAAACCAAAAATACACCACAAACAAACTCACTCTGGCTAAAGGCGCAGAAACTCGTCTGGAAAAGTTTATAAACTTTTCATCTGCTTCTAAAATTTTATGTCGCATGTTAGGGCTTTTAATTTTAAAGAATTTTTGTTAAAATAAACAAAGTTTTAAATACGGGCTGTAGTATAGTGGTAGTACGCGTCCACTTGCCCTGTTAAATTTTACCCTTGTGCGGGGTATAGTATAGTGGTAGTACGCGCCCATGGGGTGGGTGTAGACTGGGTTCGATTCCCAGTACCCCGACCAAGGGTAGAAATATTTAACAGGGTAAAGGGTGAATGTAGTCTGGGTTTGATTCCCAACAGCCCAACCAGCTTTCGCTAAATCTTTTAACTACTCTAGCCACGAGTAAAACAGAAGGTTTATCGAAAAATGTATAAATTGTTATAACGAAAGCTGTGTCCGACGAAGTTTTAACGAAGTCGGACCAAAGAAAAAAGTATGACTTCATGTCGTGCTTTTTTCTTTGGTTATTGGCAGTAAAATACTATTATATTTGATTGTGTAGTTGCCTCATTCATGAGGCCAAAAAAGCATAAGCTCATTAAACAGTAGTAACTACTATAATTCTAGCAAAATTCAATAAAAAAAGAAGGCTCGAAAAGTTTCGAGCCTTTTGGATTCTTTCGGACTTATACGCCCCAGCCATAAGCGACATCATGAGAAGTTGGCGGTTTTTGTAGCGGTATCGACTCCAAACGATTGGCTATTCTAGGCCCATCGATAAGTGTATCTCCCGCTAAACCGTCTGGACGGCTGTTTAAAAAAACACAGCACAGCTGTCTTTCCTCGCTTACAACTACCGCCACATGAATCACGCGGTCATGAAGCCTACGAACTTCGTAGGATTCTACCGTCACCACAACCGCACTTCCCTCAAAGGACATTGCAACCTCGCTGCCCTTTTCAAAGGAAACGGAAACGTCCTTATTAACTCTCAATATACGCTGCATTGCTCCTCCAACCAAATTTTTACTGCCAAAAAATAGATTTTAATTTTTAAAAACTATTTTTTTGCAACAAAAAGAAAAACCCCCTTTGCAGGGGGTTTTAAATTTAAATACTTTAAAACACCACCTGCTTAGGGGGTAATAATAATTATGCTGCTGTTCTGTATGCGTTTCATATATGTATATATTATCAAAAGAAAAAATTGTGTCAAATAAAAAAGCCGATAAAAGCGGCTTAATATACAACTGCCAGAGAAACTGGCAAAAGCAGAAACTGATTGCGGCTAACAGGAAATTAAAGATTGGCGACTAGACGCTCTGAGACGCCGGTATAACTCTTCGAACAAATCTGAACAACATTCGAAAACTTGATCGCGGCTTGGCTTAAACCAAGCTGGGTACCGCATCGTAATGCGCCACGAAATCTCATCTTGTATCTTCCTAATTTCCGGATCCTCGCTCGTCATCCGTCCTCCTCTACAAACTAACTTCAAACACCAAAAATGTGGTCAAAATATTTTTAACAAAACTTTTGGAATATGAATTTTTTGGGGAAGAGACAGCGCCGAATGTCTCTGTGTTAAGTGGTTTGGAAAAGATTAGCACACGTGCTAAGATCTTTTTCTGTACACAAACAACACTCGGCGCTGAAGATCTGGCTCCAACAGTTTTCACCATGGAGCCTAAGCTACATTAGTTCTGAACGAAAGACCTATTTGGTCTTTAGCTGCCGATTACTCGGTCAGCTTTTCGCCCAGTTGGAGATCAGGTCAAGCAATAATGTCTGAGCTCTTCACCAAGCTCGTGCTTGATCCGTCTCGGATTTTGGCCTGTCGACTCAAGCATTGCTCTTGTCAACTTTATGGCCTGAATACCAGACGGGTCTACCTGATCAACTTTTATTTCCTCAGTAACAAGGAGCGCGGGATCCTCATTCATCGGAATATTCCTCCGGTTTGATTGCCCACCAACGGAGGCGGGCTGGAGATTACTAGGTAGTCAAACACCGGTTGATGCTTTTTTGGTCAACCTTGTTGTACAAGGTTAATTACAGACTACCTAAATTTGGCGGTGGCTTAACAGGTTACTGCAGGCATATTATTGCAACTTAACACAGCGGGCCAAGGGCGCCCATTACCCTGTCGAAAGTTTTTGGCTTTGCTTCACCAAAGTGACCTTCCGCCACCATAACTTGTCGGGTGGTTTTCAAACCTGACTCATGTTCCTCTCTCTCCGTGCGCTAGGCCAAAGAACATTAAGTCAAATTCTATTGGAGCGTTTCCGCTCATTTAGCTTAATTAAGCCAAAGACCAAAATTTGGTCACATCCACCCATAACTTTTGCAGACTCTTTGCGTCTACAGGCATGTAAACTTTAAAACCAAACCTTACATACCTTTAAACGCATTTTAAAACCCCGCTTCTTGCGGGGTTGTGTTTAGGTGTAATTTTAGACCGTGTTCACACCTCACCCCGCGCGCCCAAAAGGACGGCCTTCACAAAGACCGGGCGAATAGAAATGAGGTTGTGTATATTCTGTAACATCTTAAAAACAATATTATACCTATCGCTTTCACCTGTCAAGCGAGTTATCAACAAGGGAAATTAAATTGCTCTAATTTCTAATTAACCTAATTGACTTATAAAATGTCTAATTTCTAAATTGAGGCTTGGAATTTGTTTAAAATAATTAGGGTAATTATAATAATTTACATACATGTACAACAAATTCGAATTCTCCTAACAAATCTTATTATATTTTCTAAACGGTAAGATACCCTGAGTTCTGTTCTGCTGCTTTTTCTGCCATTTTATGGACTATATCGTTAAGTTCTTCTTCACTGTAGAATTCGATTAAAATTTTACCAGCCTGACCTTGTCTTTGAATTTTAACCTGAGCTCCAAGCTTAATGCGCAGCTCAGACTCCATAGCCATAAGTTTAGGGTCAGGAGCGGCCGCATCCATGCTCTTTTTGGCTGTAAGTTCACGAACTTTATTTTCAACTTGCCTTACAGTCCAGTTATCCTCCATGGCTTTTTTGGCCATTAAAATAATTTTTTCCGGATCCTGTAAACCCAAAAGTCCTCTGGCATGACCTTCGCTTAAGCGGCCTTCTATTACAAACCTTTGGACTTCTGCCGGCAAGTTTAACAAACGAACCGTGTTAGCCACCGCAGGACGCGACTTGCCAACTTTTTTTGCCACCTGCTCCTGGGTCAGACTAAACATGGTCATAAGCTTACTGTAAGCCTGTGCTTCTTCTATTGGGTTCAGTTCCTGGCGCTGGATATTTTCTATAAGCGCAACTTCGAGCTTGGTCTGGTCAACCATCTCTTCTTTTATAATAGCTGGCACCATTTTTAAACCTGCCAACTGGCTTGCGCGAAAACGTCTTTCCCCGACCACCAACTCATAGCCTGTTGGAGTTTTTATAACCACCAGAGGCTGAATAACCCCATGTTCTCTTATGGAGTCAGAAAGTTCTTTTAAAGCATTTGGTTCAAAAACTTTTCTTGGCTGAAAAGGATTCGGAACTATTTTTTCTATTTCAATTTGGTCTATTCTGGCTCCCTCATAAGAAACTCTTTCTGAAGTCTGCGCCGGTACAATAGGCGCCGGAGGAGGCGGCACAACCGGTGCGGGCGAAATCCTTTCAAAACTGTCTAAAGGCTGTATGGTAACATTGGGTTCTGTTTGGCTTATGGGGTCCATATTTTTTGTTTATGAGTAGATAATATACAGTGCTTAAACTGAGCTTAAGCACCGCTTCCTATGCAAGTGGTGCCGCTGGTCGGAGTCGAACCGACATGCCGTTAGGCACACGATTTTGAGTCGTGCGTGTCTGCCAATTCCACCACAGCGGCTTCACTTAAACAGGACAAATAGTAACCCACTTATTTTAGCAAAAGACTAGAAATGGGTAAAGAGCCGTTCGGCCAAATAAAAATAAGAACCAAGGCCAACAAGCGTGCCTAAAAACCAACCACCTAAAACGTCTGAAGCATAATGATAGCCCAAAACCACTCTGCCTATACCAACCATTAAAGCCACTGCAAAACTTACAACACCTAAAGTAGGATTATATAGAAAAAAAACACTACTTATTGCGGCCGAACTAATAGCATGCCCCGACGGAAACGAATCCGGCCTTTTTGTCCCCCAAGAAAACAGCCAAGATTTAGGCTGAGAAAATTTATAAACCTGGTGAGGTCTGCTTCGTTTTACAAAAAAATAAATAGCCTCGGCTACTATCCCCCTTGCAAGTACAAAAGACAAAAAAGCTGTGGCAGGTACAAACTTTTCCTCATACAGGAATATTAACAACAAACCTGCCAACATATAAAAAACTACTCCGTACATTCCCCAAAATTTCCAAAATATACTGAAAAAATTAAGACTATGTAGTTTTTTTTGCCAATCGGAATATGTTCTTTCTGAAATTTTCATCTAACAAAATAAACAATTAGTATTAAAATTGCGACAGCTAATCTGTAAAAAGCGAATACTTTAAAATCATGGTTGGCCAAAAACTTAAGCAAATATTTTATAGACAAGAAACCAAAAACCGCCGCCGACACAAAACCCACCAAAAGATCACCGTAGGAAACACCCGCACCGAATTCCCCCATCTTTACTAAACCCGCTCCAAAAATAATCGGCGCAGACATTAGAAAACTAAAACGGGCAGCGTCTGCACGCTTAAAGCCTAAAAAGAGCCCCATAGCCATAGTACTGCCGCTTCTAGACACCCCAGGCACAATAGCCAAGGCTTGGCTTAAACCCACTAAAAAAGCATCTTTAGGAGTAATACGATCTAAATTTTTTTGTTTTTTTCCAAACCAGTCTACAGCGTAAATAACAAAACCGAAAATAGAAATAGTAAAAGCTATAAGCAAAGGATTCCTAAAGTTTTTTTCTGCCTGCTCTTCCAAAAGTTTGCCAATTATAGCTCCCGGCACGCTGGCTAAAACAAGCAGCCAGGAAAGTTTTTGATAAATATTATTTTCAAAATTCCTGGTTTTTTTAAACAAGCTGTGCCAAAAGCCTCTTATTAAGTCCCGAATATCTGTTCGAAAATAAACCAAAACTGCCAAAAGAGTGCCCCAGTGCAAAGCTAAATCAAAACCCAAGCCCGGATCTTTCCAATTAAAAAGCCATGGGGTTATAACCAAATGAGCAGAAGAAGAAATAGGCAAAAACTCACCCAATCCCTGCACCATACCTAAAATAAATGCTTGAAAAAAATGCATATTTTTTATGAGTTTATTCCTGGTACCGGAAACTTAAGTGCAAAAGATTTAACTTTTTCTTTTACTTCTAAAAGCTGAGTTTCGTTATTTCTATTTTCCAAAGCTTCGTCTATAAGCTCCGCTACAACTTGCATATCTGCTTCCTTACAACCGCGAGTGGTAAGCGCCGGTGTACCCAAACGAATTCCTGAAGGGTCTAGAGGCTTACGGGGGTCAAAAGGTATCATATTTTTATTAATGCTTATACCAACTTTTTCCAAAACTTTTTCCGCTTCCTTTCCGGTAATCTGCTTACTGCCAAAAAGGTCTATAAGCATTAGATGGTTATCGGTTCCTCCTGAGACTATTCTATATCCTTTGTTCTTTAAAATTTCCGCTAGCTTTTGTGCATTTTTTATAACTTGTTTTGAGTACTCCATAAATTTTGGGTCCAAAGCTTCTTTAAAAGCCACAGCTTTTGCGGCGTTTATGTGGTCATGCGGACCGCCCTGCACACCTGGAAAAACCGCTTTATCTATACTGCTGGCAAATTTTTCTTTGCACATTATTATGGCGCCTCTAGGTCCTCGCAAAGTTTTATGAGTTGTAGTTGAAACCACATCACAATATGACACCGGATTCTCCAACTGTTTGCCTGCAACCAACCCTGCAATATGCGCAATGTCGGCAAACAAAAAAGCTCCGACCTTATCGGCTATCTCTCTAAAACGCTTCCAGTCCAAAGACCTTGAGTATGCGCTAAAACCCGCCAAAATCATTTTTGGTTTTTCTCTTAAAGCAATTTCCTCTACTTCGTCCATATCGATAATTTCGGTTTCCTTTTTTACAAAATACGGAATTATAGTATAAAGTTTGCCGCTAAAATTTAGAGGGTGTCCATGCGACAAATGCCCGCCTTGGTCCAAAGAAAAACCAAGTACTTTATCGCCCGGATTTAAAAGCGCCATGTAAACAGCCAAATTCGCCGGACTTCCACTCAAAGCTTGCACGTTTACATGCTCCGCACCAAAAAGCTCTTTAGCTCTTTGTATGGCTAAACTTTCCGCTTCGTCTATAACCTCATTTCCGCCATAGTATCTTTTACCCGGGTAACCCTCACTATACTTGTTAGTCAAAATACTACCCATGGCTTCTAAAACTGCAGTAGACACGTAGTTCTCCGAAGCGATCAGTTCAATTTCTTCTGTTTGTCTTGTCTCTTCTTTTTTTACAATATTATATAAATCTAAATCTTGGGTTTGTAAATGGGAATAATTCATAATTTTTTAGTACTTTCCAATATGTTTTTCAAAATGCTCTTTAAAATTTTTCAAAGCGTAAACAAAAGCGCTGTGAAGCGGCGAAGGCATGTTTTCTAAACTAAACCAATCCATCGCATCAATTTTATGCGGCTCGTTGTTTTTAACCTCTTCTACCTTTACCTCTATAAAAAACGGAATTGCCAACCAATGCGTCGTCACCCCATCTAGCTCTCTCATAACCGAACAAGGCTCCACCCGGCCAATTATTTTTCCATGAGCACCATACTCTTCCAACACTTCTTTCAAAACATTTTCTTCAGGAGTCAAACCGAATTCTAACTTCCCAGCTCCACTATCCCACCGTTCATGTTCGTCGCGGCAATTTTTACTTCGCTTATGCAACAAAATCCTACCTTTACCGTCTGTGCAATAAAATGGAGTACTCACGCCAATATAGTCAACTCCTATTTTCATAACCTATTTCTGCTTAATTTTTATTCAGGCTACAAGCTACCACCTACCAGCTACGAGCTAAATAAACATATACAACAAAGTAAACAGCCCTGCTACTATAAATAATGCCATAAAGCTTCCGGTAAGTCCAAAAACCACAATACCTAAAATACAAGCAAGCAACTTACCCATCGCCAAGCTTTGTTCAAAAAAAACTATATACGGAACCACATGAGTGTTTTCTGCTCGAATATATGTAACGGTAGATAGTGGTATAAAAGCCAGCTCCTTACTGGTTCTACCCAAAGAGTCTAGAAAGAAAGTACTCCAAAAACTTACTGCCATAAATCGCATAACCCAAACTATAGAACCAAAAAACGCCCCAATACGTATAAGTATTCTTTTTGAGTACTGGTCCGTAACCTTCCCGATAATCAAGGCTAAAACCGCAGCCAACAAACTAGCTATAGTTGCCAAAGCCCCGGCCCGCTCAAAGTCCTTAACAATAATATAAATAAAGATTGGCCAAACATTCAAAGCAAACATTTCTTCCCCAAAACCCAAATAGCCCAAAAACTTTTTAGGATAACTTTTATAAATTTCCCAAGTCTGGGAATATTCATAAACTTTGGGAGTAAAAACTTCTCTTGCCCTAAAAAGCGGCACCAAACTTATAGTATAAATAATGGCTGTAATAATGAAAGTTATGGTAAAACCAAATCTTTCGGACAAAAATCCCGCAAACACTGGTCCTGCTATATGAGTTAGACTAATAAGCGAATACACAACTCCAAACTCTCTGCCAACTTGGTCACGGTCGGCGTATCTGGCCATAAGCGAATGGAAGCCCGGCCAATAAAAAGTTTTGGACAAACCATACAAAAACGCTCCAATAAAAGCTATAGAATGGTCATTTTGAGAAGCTATAAGCACCATCCAATACAAAATCTGAAACGGGACGGAAAAAGCTATAGCGTGCTTATAACCATAAAAACTAGCCACCTTACCGCCAACCGGTATAAATATAATATAGGTTGTATAAACCAACGCGGTGAACAATAAAACTTGAGGTATTGTAAAACCCAAAACCGCATACAAAAAAATTGGCTCAAACAATGCCATCATTGACATGGCTAAGTTTGCCACTGAAGAGTGCGCATACACCTCGCTAATTTCTTCTTTTATATTTTTTGAAAAATACTGGGGAAATCTAAAGTGCAAAAGCATGTATGTTTTTTATTTATTTGACTACAACTTTTTTTATTTCACTCTCACTCACAGGACCCAAACGCAGAATTTCATATTTTACTCCATCAAGCTTTACCAAAGTGGAAGGTTTCCTTTTTTTTAATTTACCTGCATTTATGATTATATCAGGCTTGTATTTTTTATCTTTAAATTGTATATAAACATCTTCTGCGCTATAACTATCGTACCCGCCTGACAACTTTGCAGAAGGGTTTGCACTTGTTGCAGTTATAGGCAGCCCCAAATTTTTAGCCAAGTCTAAAGCAATCTGGTTTTTAGGCATCCTAAGTCCTAAAAACCCTGTTTTAGCGGTTAAAATATTTTGAATTTCTTTGCTTGATACCTTATACCTACTACTTAATACCAGTGTCAGCGCTCCAGGCCAAAATCTATTTGCCAACTTTTCAGCCATAGCATTCCAATAGCTTATTTTTTTCGCATAAGCTTTGGAAGGCACAACAACATGAACGGCTTTTTTAAAATCCCTTTCCTTTATTCGGTATAACTTTTTTACAGCTTTAATATTGGAAGCGTCAACAGCCAAACCGTAGCTGGTATCGGTCGGATATGCCACAACCTTGCCTTGCTTTAAAGCCAAAACACAAGCGTGAATAATTTGTTTATGTTTGGATTTTTTGTAATCAATAGTTATCATTGGGCTACTAAAGTACGAAAAATACTAAAATACGAAACTTACAATCTTAGCATTTTCGTACATTTAGTAATTTCGTAGCTATTTATATTACCAAATTTATAAGCCTACCCTTCACAAAAATTACGCGTTTAATGCTTTCACTTAGCAAAGCTTGCTTAACCACTTCTAGCTTTAAAACTTCGGCCTTAACCATTTCTTCCGAGGCATTTTGAGCTATTTTTATTTTACCTCTAACCTTACCATTTATTTGGACAACCAAATCACTTTCGCTTTCTGAAATTTTAGACTCGTCATAATCCGGCCACGGTAAAGTTTGTAACGAAAAATCACGGCCGTGATTTTTAGTAACAACTCCAATCAGACTGTTTAGTTCTTCCGTTATATGCGGAGCAAACGGGTGCAAAACTTTTACAAAATTCTGCAAAGATTCCAAAGAAATAAATTCGTCCTTTATTTGGTTATGGAATTCCATAAAACTAGAAATGGCGGTATTAAACCTAAAGTTTTCTATGTCTTCGGTTACTTTCTTTATAAGCTTATTTATCTCCCTTTCTACTTTTGGGGTATCTTGAATGTTATTTGAAATTTGTGATTTGGCATTTGATAATTTAGCATGCGGAGCTTCAATTATTTCATTCGCCCAATTCCAAACACGGTCCAAAAATCTTGCCACTCCCACCACGCCCTGGTCGCTCCAGGAAACCATTGTCTCGTGGGGACCCAAAAACATTTCGTACATTCTTAAAACATCCGCTCCGTATTTTTCTACTATAATCTGCGGATCCACAACATTACCCCTACTTTTAGACATTTTTTCTCCGTCCGGTCCAAGCACAATACCGTGCGGTTTTCTTAAAGCATAAGGCTCCTTTTGTGTCACCAAACCTTGGTCATATAAAAACAAATTCCAAAAGCGGCTATATAGCAAATGCAAAGTCGTATGCTCCATGCCGCCAAAGTACACATCTACCGGGGTCCAATAAGCTTGTTTTTTTATATCTGCAAAACTTTTTTTATTTTTTGCATCAGCATACCTAAGCCAATACCAAGAGCTCCCAGCCCATTGCGGCATGGTGTTGGTTTCTCGCCATGCGGTCTTCTTGCAAATTGGACACTTAGTTTTAAGCCAAGATTTCATGTCGGCTAAAGGCGACTCTCCCGTGCCTGTCGGCTCGTACTTTTTCACGTTTGGAAGTTTAACCGGCAAGTCCTTGTCTGGCACAGGCACAGCACCATGATCTTCGCAGTGTATAAGCGGTATAGGCTCACCCCAGTAACGCTGACGACTAAACACCCAGTCACGGAGTTTGTAGTTAGTTACCGATTTTCCGAACTCTGATGCCATTTTTGGAATAGCTTCGTTTGTTTTTAATCCGTTAAACTTACCTGAGTTAACTAAAATTCCTGCACCCAAAAAACACCTCTCCCCTTTTTTTATTAAATCAAATTCTTGTTCCAGTCTTCTTTTAGTTGAATCTGTGATTGATTCACCAGGTAAAATCTTCCCAGCAAAAGCTGGATATACATCAGAAAAATCTAAATCTTCCTGATTTACAGGATCAATCACATGTTTTATTCCACTCGGTATATATTTGACTGCAAAATCATAATCACGCCTATCGTGTCCGGGCACAGCCATAATAGCCCCGGTACCATAGTTACCTAAAACATAGTCAGCAACCCAAACAGGAATCTCTTCCTTTGTGGCAGGGTTTATGGCCTTTATACCCTTAAGTTCCACTCCGCTCTTTTCTTTCCCTTCCGCAGTTCTATCTATATCTGCTTTTGCCTTTGCCTTAGCAGTATAATTTTCAACTTCTTTATAATTTAAAATTTGATCTTTAAATTTTGATATTATTTCATGTTCTGGAGCCACCACCATGTAAGTTGCCCCAAAAATAGTATCTGGCCGTGTAGTAAATATCTTTATTTGATATTTTTCATTTGAAATTTGGAATTCAATTTCCGCTCCCGTACTCTTCCCTATCCAGTTCTCCTGTTGCAATTTCACAGCCTCAGGCCACTGGGGCAGTTCTTTTAAACCTTCCAGCAGTTTTTCGGCATACTCAGTAATTTTCAAGTACCACTGCCTAAGTTCTTTTTTTTCTACCACGGTGCCACAACGCTCACATTTCCCGTCTATAACTTCTTCATTGGCAAGGCCAGTTTTGTCTTTGGGACACCAGTTTATTAGCCCCGTAGCTTCGTAAGCCAAGCCCTTTTTATAAAACTGCAAAAACAGCCACTGAGTCCATTTATAATATTCAGGACTTGTGGTATTTATTTCTCTGTCCCAGTCAAAAGAAAGACCCCAAGAAAGCATTTGCTTCTTTGCATTAGCTACATTTTTCTTGGTAGTAATAGAAGGATGTACGCCCATTTTTATGGCGTAATTTTCCGCAGGCAAACCAAAAGCGTCCCAACCTATGGGAAAAAGCGTTTCAAAACCTTTCATGCGATGATACCGAGCATAAACGTCGGCCGCCACATATGGCCTTAAGTGCCCCATATGAAGACCGGCACCGCTTGGGTATGGAAATTCAACCAAAATAAATTTTTTTTGCTTTTTTTTATTTTCAGTAGCCTTAAAAGATTTTTTTACCGCCCACTGCTTTTGCCATTTAGATTCGATTTTGGAAAAATTATACTTTTGCATATGTAAGTTTGACTAAAAATATTGAAATTGATAGATTGTGATTCAGGAGGACCTAAAATGATTACCGAGCCCCAATCCTATCCGCACGATATCCTTGATGAGGAATGCGGAACACAACAACCACGGGCCACACTACAACCCGACAGCGCTCAGACTCTTCCGAACGAACTGCAGCTTGAATTAGAATGGAGCGTACATTGCCGAGACTACGGCAACGCTAACTGAAACAACTTCTTCGCATTCTCGGTCGTAAATCTTTCAACATCGCCGATCGGCAAACCCTTTACCTGAGCTAAGTATTCCGCAACATAGCGGACATACGATGGCTCGTTTTTTTTGCCTCTGTGAGGCACCGGAGTTAAATAAGGACAGTCAGTTTCCAAAATAATTCTATCCATTGGAGTCATCTTTACCAGTTTTTCCATGTTACCCGTCTTGTCAAAAGTTATTATACCATTAAAAGACACATAGGCTCCTCGCTCTAAAAATAGTTTTAAAGCCTCGGGACTGCCGGTAAAACTATGGACTTCAAAGCGCAAACCCTGTACTCCTTCTGTATCTAAAATATTTATAAGGTCCGTAAAAAGTTCTTCGTTACCTTTTTCAGGACGACTATGAATAACCAAAGTTTTGTTAAGTTCTTTGGCAAGTTTTAACTGCAGCCGAAAGGCTGCTTTTTGTTTTTCTTTTATTCCAGCATGCAAAGACTTGTCTTCAGGTAGTCTGTAATAATCCAGTCCACACTCACCTATTCCTACCACTTTTTCGTTTTGAGCTAAGAGCTTATAAGCTTCGTAGTCAAAAATTTCTTCGCGGGATTTAAAACTCGTTTCCTCTTCGTCCACATACTGAGAATGAGTATGTTCTGGGTGTAACCCCACCACCGCATATACGCCTTTTTCAAACTGTTTAGCCAGTTCCACCGCTTGTTTAGAGGTATCTATTTGTGAGCCAACATTAATAACATATATCCCTGCGTCCAAAGCCCGCTGCAAAGTTTCTTTTGCATCGGTTTCAAAACTCTTAAAATTTACATGGGCATGAGTGTCAAAAAGCATGAGTGGAATTAAGAAGTAAGAATTATGAATTTAGAAGTAAAAAAACTTGATTTTTAAATTGTTAGGAGTAAAATAAGCATGAAGGAGGTCAAATGACCATAACCGATGATTCCGTGATGGGAAAAAAGGGCGAAGGGGACAAACTCCCAAAACATCGACACACGCAGTTGGAACCACCTGCCCCCTTGGATCCCAATGAACCGAAATTTGAACCGTTCAACGACATGTACGAACACGCTATACGCGATCTTTCGGCTTACTAAAACCCACCCGCTCTATCTTCGACCTGCCGCTGCATGCTATTGCAGCGGTCTTTTTTTTATTTCCACCAAATATTGCAATACTAGCTAGTATTGCAATATTTGGCTGTTTTATATTCTAGGGAACAACGGTTCGGCTTTGGTAATTTTTTCCTTTTTTAAATGTTCTAAAATCTTTTTACTAACTTCCGGCATAAAGGGCTGTAAATGAGTAGCCGTTTCAAGCAAACACAAAATGACCTGCGTAGAAATTTCTTCAAACTTTTTTACATTGGTCTTGCCAAGCTCCCATAACTTGTTTTCATCTACAGCTTTGTTACCCCATGCCACCCATTCCCATATTTTTGCCAAAGCTTCGTGGAATCTATAGTTTTCTATAAGCAAATTAATCTCACTAGCCTCACCGGGTAAAATTTTATTCTGGATTCCGGATCCGCTATCCGGAATGACAAGAGAAGGACTGTACTTTTCCACCAAAGTTGTAATCCTGCTCAACAAATTACCTAACCCATTAGCTAAGTCACCGCTATACCTAAGCTTTAATTTTTCTTCGCTTATGTCGCCGTCTTGACCGAACGGAACCTCTCTTAACAAGAAATACCTAACTACATCTGGGCCATACTTTGTCGTCCACTCAACAGGATCTATAACATTGCCTATCGTTTTGCTAATTTTTTGGCCGTCTATTGTAAAAAAACCATGCGCAAACACTTTCTTTGGAACTTTTTCGCCAATAGCCAACAAAAGAGCGGGCCAAATTATACAATGAAACTTAATAATATCTTTTCCAACCAAATGTACATCTACAGGCCAATATTTTTTAAATTTTTCCTCATCGGCTCCATAACCAACTGCAGTACAGTAGTTAAAAAGTTCATCCAACCAAACATAAATCGTCTGGCTTTCGTCCCACGGAAGAGGTAATGCAAACTTGGCATTTTGCCTCGAAATCGCTATATCTTCTAAACCCTGCTCAATGAAAGACAAAACCTCATTTCTTCTCTCTTCTGGCGCCACCACCAACTCGGAGTTTAAGATTTTTTCTTTTAAAACAGGTCCGTATTCCGACAACTTAAAAAACCAATTCTTTTCTTTTACCATTTCAGGCTTTGTCTTGTGGTCAGGGCATACACCATTTACCAACTCGGATTCTTTTATAAAAGCTTCATGGCCAATGCAATAAAGCCCTTCGTATTCTCCTTCGTAAATTTTCCCTGAATCCTTTAACTTTAAAAAGAATTTTTTTACTGCCTCGCTGTGCCTAGTCTCGGTTGTACGAATAAAATCGTTATTAGTAATTTGTAAAAGATCCCAAGCTAAAGAAAACTTAGCAGACATTTCGTCGGCAAAACTTTGAGGATCCCTGCCGGCCTTTTCTGCACTAGTTGCAATTTTGCTTCCATGCTCAGCTGTTCCGGCTAAAAAAAATGTATCGACGCCTTTTTGGCGAAAATACCTAGCCAGCACATCCGCAGCAATGGTAGTGTAAGCCGAACCAATATGGGGCTTATCATTTATATAATAAATTGGGGTAGTAATATAAAATTTGTCCATATTTATAAACCTTTCAAGCTTTACAGGCTTAAGGACTGCAACAAAAAAAGGCTATTTCTAGCCTTTTTATTATAACGTTTTTAAGTTTTTATCTCAACCTCAGACTTTTTGGAGCTTAAAAATTCGTTTACTACCACAGTAACTGCGCTAACTAAAGGCACGGCTATTAAAAGCCCGATTATTCCGGCTAATTTATAGCCTATTAGCAAAGCCAGTAAAACGGCTAAAGGTGAAGTGCCCACTGTCTTTTCCATTATTTTTGGAACCAAAACAAAGCCTTCGGTTTTTTGAATAAGTAAGTACATTAAACCAACAACTATAGCCAACGGTGGACTATAAATAAAAGCTATAATTACAGCAGGAACCGCGGACAAAAAAGGTCCAATGTAAGGCATAACCTCGAACAACCCGGCTAGTAAAGCCAACAATAAAGCATTAGCTAAAATAGGATTTCCACCCTCCCCTCTAAAAATAAGCCCCACTAAAACCAAACCGATTAGGGTTAAAACAAAAATAAAGAAACTCAAAATTACCTGCCCCAAAACCCACAGCCCCATTTTTCTTTGAATCTTTTCTAAAAGAGTCATGGTGAAATCGTGATGATGCTCCGGTAAAAGTGTCGCCACAAATTTCTTCATACCCTGCTCCTCCGCAACCAAATAAAAAGAAATAACTAAAACTGTAATAAAAGTAAACACTCCGCTAAACACGCCAAAAGTGCTATTTACAACAGTTGTGGAGCCGTTATCAGAAATAAAATTCTTTATTGTGTCCGCTGAAATGAAATTCTCTATAACACCACTGCCAAAACGCGCGTTTAGTTGGGCTACATACTGGGGCAAGTTGGCTTGTAAAATTTTAAATTGCTCGACAACCGGTGGAATAACCAAATAAATAACCAACCCGGCCAAACCCAGAACCAACAAATACACGCCAAGCACGCTTACAGCTCTGGGAATTTTTCTTTCACTAAAATAGTCCACCATAGGGTCCATAGCAGAAGCCAGTATAAGAGCCAAAAGCAAAATAACAATAATATCTCGTATTACCCACAAAAAAGCCAAAGCAAGCCCTGCAAAAACAACTTTTAAAATTATTTGCGTTGAGCGGTCCAAGTCGTTAAATGTCATATATTTCTAACCTTACTATTTATAAAAACTAAATCGCCTTTTTTATAAAGGCGATTGTTCTTCTAATGCCAAAAGTTTTTTTGCTTCTTCAATCCTAGCATCTAGTTTTTTAATTTCGTCAAAGCAGTAAGCTTTTATTTGCTCGCGTAAAAATTCAGTCAGACCGTTTGCTTTTAGGTCCCTAATTAGTATTTGCTTTATAGTTTCGTCCAAAGCAGACTGCTCCACCAAATAAATAATATTTTCTATGTTTGCCTGATCTTGCATTATTGTTTAGCCTCCACATTCACCCCCACTGCTTTTAAAAGTTCTAACAAACCTTCTCTTTTTTGAGTATCTTTCGCTAACTCTGCATTTACTGCTTCTAGTCTTGCTTCATAACCTTTTTCGGTTTCCATATTTTTATATTTTCGCTCGTAATTTTTTTAAAATTTTAATATCTTCTTTGACTTTATCATGCTCTGTTTCCAAAATCAAGGGGAAAAGATATCCTTTATCTTTAATCTTTAATCCTTTACTCCAAAATTCCAATAAACACTTAAAGCCTTTCTCCCCTATTTCCCCATCGCCAATATGCTCATGCCTGTCTTTCCTGCCTCCTAGCGGAATTTTAGAATCGTTAATGTGCGACATTTTAAGCCATTTAAGGCCAATGGCCTTTTCAAAACTTTTAAACATCTCGTTTGCGGCTTTAGGAGTTCTAAAATCATACCCGGCAGAAAAAGCATGCTGGGTATCAAAACAAATGCCGCCAAAAGACTTATATTTTAAAAGCGGCTCTGAAAGTTCGGCTAATTCCTCAAAAGTATCGCCAATTACCTCTCCCGAACCAGCAGCGATTTCCAGTAAAAATTTGGTGGTAACCTTTTTTACAGAAGATTCATATTTCTCCAATACCATTTTAAAACCCTCTTTAGCTTGCTTCATACCTTCTATTTGGCCCAAATCTTTGAAACTACCCAAGTGAGTCATAAGCAAACTTGCTCCGAGCTCGTTGGCTCTTTTCAGCTCTTCAGAAACTATAGATATCGAACCATGAAAAGTGGTTTTTTTTGCCGAACCAAAATTTACGATGTAAGGCGCATGCACAACAAAATCTAAGAATTCATATTTCTGCATTTCAAGTTTAAATTTTTCAACATCGGCTTCCACAATTTGAGGCGCCGGACCGCCCATAGGAGGACGGGTAAAAATTTGAAAAGTTTCGCATTCAAGTTCGGCCGCGTTTTTAGGCGCATTCCAAACCCCACCCGCAGCAGATACATGACAGCCAATTTTAAACATATTGTCCATTTTCCAAATATATTGAAATATTTTTTTGAACCGCTTTTAAACTTTCCATCACGCGGCTTGTTAAATTAGGATTTAAATATTTTACCAATTCCGACTCCTTCACAAACTTAAAGTCCAACAACTCACTCTCTTGAACTTTTATTTGAGAAATAACATCTTGCTCCAAAACACCTCCGTCAAAAATAAATTGCAAATTTTCTCCCTCGGCATTTTTTACGTAATCCACGCAAATGAGCCTAAACTTTTGGAGTTTTAAACCCACCTCTTCCTCTACTTCTCTTATACAAGCAACATACGGCGACTCATTTTCCTCAACGCTGCCTCCGGGCAAAATCCAGCCCTCCTTGTAGTTAGGTTTTACCAACAATAGCTCGTGTTGGCTGTTGAACAAGAAAGCGCCCGAACCCATTCTCTTTTTAGCTAAAGAATTTAAATATGCTTCTCTGTCCATAATTTAAACTTTTAAAAGTTTTTTAAATACTTCGCTATTTTTATAAGGTCCGATTATTGCCAAAGACATTCTAGCGTTTTCAAAAAGTTCTTTGGCCACTTCTTGAATATCTTTTGCAGTCACCTTGTCTATGCGCTTAAAAACTTCTTCCGGATTTTCCACTTTTGGGAAAAAAGCATTTCTTTCCAAATACCAATCCAAGCGCACCTGATTATCTTCCAAAGCCAACGTTGTCTTGCCCTTTATATATTCTTTGGCCTTTTTTATCTCCTTCTCCTCAACCGGCATGGCTTTTATTTTTCCAAGCTCTTCCAGAATAATTTTTACCGCTTCTTCAATTTTTGCAGTTTGAACCCCGGCTCTTATAGAAAACACACCCGTGTCCTGATAGTTGCCGTTAGAAGCACTTACATAATAAGCCAGACCTCGCCTCTCCCTGACTTCCAAGAAAAGTCTGCTGGACATCCCACCGCCCAAAATTGCGGACAAAACGGAAATTGCCGCATTTTTTTTATGACCATAACCAAAAGATTTAAAACCAAAAGACAAATGCGCTTGTTCGGTGGCTTTGTATTTTACTTCAAGTCTAGGCGAATCTTGCTTATCCGTAACCTTTGCCCACTTCTGATGATTTTTTGACGGATAATTATGCCAATATTTTTTTACCAATTTATCAAATAACTTTTTGTCATACTTACCCGATATGCCCAAAATCATATTGGGTGTCTGGTAATTCCTGTCTTTATACTTTAAAAACATCTCGCGCGTAAACGCGGTAACTGTTTCTTTACTTCCTGCTATGTCGCAGCCCAAAGCGTCTTTCGGCCACATGAGTTTCTCCAAAATGTTTTCAACTTCGTACATAGGGGTATCCTTGTACATGTTTATCTCTTCGACAATTACCCCCTTTTCCCGCTCCAATTCGTCCGGGTCCAGCAACGGGTGCTGAATCATATCTGTTAACACTTCAAAAATAAGTTCCAAATGTTTACTGGATGCTTTTATAAAATACTGCGTGTGCTCCTTGCCTGTATTTGCATTCATTTCACCACCAATAGAGTCAATAAGAGAAGAAATGGCCAAAGCCGAAGGATATTTGCTTGTCCCCTTAAACAAAAAATGCTCCAAAAAGTGACTGATACCGTTCTCTTTTGGCGTTTCGCTTCTCGAACCGGTTTTCACAAAAAAATCCACCACCACACTTTCCGAATCGGAAGACGGCACTTCAACAATAATCAATTTATTTTTTAAAACTTTTTTCTTATGCTTCATAAATTTTCTTTAAAAAATGTTATCCTTTAATACTGTCGAAACTTGTATAAACTTTTTAACTTTATTGTCTTCCAAATATACCAAATCTTCAATCCTCACACCACCTTTGTTGGGCACATACACCCCGGGCTCTATACTAAATACCATTCCATTTTCTAAAATATCTTTTGACTTGGGAGAAAGGTTGGGCAATTCATGAATTTCTAAACCTGTCCCGTGTCCTAAACTATGTATAAAATATTTATCCATACCTTTTTCCGCCAACACCTCAACCGATTTTAAATAAACCTTTTCTGCTTTTACATACGTGCCGCGGGCTCGCTCTAGGTCTATATATTCCATGGAATGTGTATAGGCCTTTTCTACTTGGTTGTAAGCAGCTTCCATTTTTTTGTCCGCTTTTTTTATAAATACAGTTCGAGTGAAATCACTACAGTAATTTTTGTATTTAAAACCAAAGTCTAAAATTATAGTTTCCCCAGGTTTTAGTTTTTTATTTCCGGGCATGTGGTGAGGAATCGCTGCATTAGCCCCACTGGCCACAATAGGCGGAAAAGAAACATCTTCGCCTCCAAGTCTCAAACTAGTACTCTTAATAAACTCAGCCAGCTTAATTTCCGTCATACCTGGCTTTATAATCTCGTTTCTTAACAGCAAAAATACCTTTTCCACAATTTGCATAGACTTTTTTACCAAGCCCAATTCCTCTGTGTCTTTTACCCGCCTCATTTCATCTACCCTGCTTCTTGCAGTCTGTATTTTGATTTTTGATTTTTGATTTTTTAATTTGTGTGTAAGATATTCTCCTTCACCATAAGTAAAATCGTAACCAATATCTAATTTACTTTCACCCTGTAAGTAGGTGGAAATATTTTTTAGTCTGTCTACTCTTTTTGACCAAGTAATTTTTTCTAAACCACTGCCAAAAGCCACAGTTTGTTTTTTAGTCACAAGTAAAAAATCTTCGGCGTGCAAACCTAAAGGCCGGCCTGTTAAGTAAAGCAAGTTTTCTTTTTTCTTAATCAGAACTGGGTTTTTTAAAGATTTTTGTAAAGTTTTTAAACGCTGATTGTACATGTGCCCACTCTCCTCCTTTTAGGAGGAGTACTCTGCGAGGCAGAGGGAGGTGGTAAAGTTTTATGCTAAATTCTTTTTTATTTCTTCCACTACTCCATTTAAATTATTTAATACGTCTTTATTTTGAAATCTTATAATTTTGATATTTTGCAGGACAATAAAATTGGTTCTTTTAAAATCCTTTTCCTGAGCATTTAAGCTATTGTGGCTTTCGCCATCTAACTCAATCCCCAAATGTTTTTCGTGGCAATAAAAATCTATTATATAATAACCTACCCCATACTGCCTTCTAAATTTAACACCAAGCTTACTGCATTTTAGTTGGTTCCACAAAATAATTTCGGGCAAGCCCAAATTATTTCTCAGCTCTTTTCTTCTTTGTTTATATTTCGGATTATTGAAAATGTAATCCATAAATATACTACTACCACCTCCCCCTCGATGACTCGGGTACTCCTCCTAAAAGGAGGAGAATATTGCACGCACCTGACAAAGTCCGGTTCTCCTCCTTTTAGGAGGAGTCCGTCGCGTTAGCGACGGGAGGTGGTAAAAAATTAAGGCAAACATTTATACCAACTGTTTTTCTATATACCCTTTGAGCTCCTCGATCTTCACCCGTTCCTGCTGTTTGGTGTCTCGATTTCTAACTGTCACAGCTCCATCGTTTAGACTATCAAAATCAACAGTTATGCAAAACGGCGTACCGATTTCGTCTTGGCTATAATAACGCTTGCCTACATTCCCCCTGTCGTCCCAAGCCACCATAAAATCTTTTCTTAAAGAATCGTAAATTTCCCTGGCTTTAGAAACCAACTCGGGTTTATTTTTCAAAAGAGGAAAAACCGCAGCTTTGTACGGAGCAAGCTTGTTAGGTAATTTTAAAGTTATGTTCTCCGGGTCGCTGTCGTCATAAGCAGAAGTAAGTACGGCCAAAAAAGTACGGCTAACGCCCCATGTCGGCTCTACACAATGTGGTAAAACTTTTTCGCCAGTCTGTGGGTCGGTGTACTCCAAAGACTCACCAGACTTTTCTTGATGGTTTTTTAAATCGTAATCGGTTCTATACGCAAGCCCATAAAGTTCTTTTTGTCCAAATGGGAACTTAAATTCGGTATCTATGCTTCTCTTACTGTAGTGAGC
The DNA here is from genome assembly GCA_964523855.1 of uncultured Candidatus Saccharibacteria bacterium. Classification (GTDB taxonomy): domain Bacteria; phylum Patescibacteriota; class Doudnabacteria; order UBA920; family UBA920; genus JAEUSF01. The sequence goes on from CAZGAF010000001.1 coordinate 69,343, forward strand.
CCTGTCTGCCTCAGGTATTTCTACAAAAACAGCGTTCTCGAATATTCCAAGTTCTTTGCACCATTCTTTTTGCATTTCTAGCCAGTACTCAAACCACTTTTCCCATTCCCCAGGCCTGACGAAAAATTCTATTTCCATTTGTTCAAACTCGCGAGTCCTGAAAATAAAATTCCCTGGAGTAATTTCATTTCGAAAAGCTGGTCCAATTTGCGCAATACCAAAAGGCAACTGCTTTCGGGAAGTTCCTAGAATATTTTTAAAATTTACAAACATACCTTGGGCAGTTTCCGGTCTTAAATACACTTTGGAATTCTCATCTTCAACAGGGCCTAAGTTTGTCTTAAACATCATGTTGAACTTTTTCGGCTCAGTTAGTTCGTTACCAGCAGGCGACTTTAAACCCATTTCTCTAACCTTTTCCACCATTTGTTCAAAAGTCATACCGGAAACTTGCACGCCGTTATCTTCGAGTAAGTGGTCGAGTCTAAAACGCTCGTGAGTTTTTTTATCTTCAACTAAAGGATCGTTAAAAGTGTCCACATGTCCGGAAGCTTGCCAAACTTTTGGGTTCATAATCAAGGCCGCATCTACACCAACCACGTCGTCTCTTTGCTGTACAAACTTTTTCCACCATAACTGTTTAATGTTATTTTTTAATTCCACTCCCAAAGGTCCATAGTCCCAACTATTGGCAAGTCCACCATAAATTTCACTCCCAGGAAAAACGAATCCGCGTCTTTTACACAGACTCACAATTTTATCCATCTTGTTATTTTCTTCCATAACGTTTTCTTTATTAATAACCTTTAAATGCAAGCTCGTTTTACCGTTCACATAAAATTAATATCCAATATTATATCATAACCTCATAGTAGTAAAAAAGCAAAAACACTTCACTAAGGAGGAAGAACTTGAAACTCAGCGTGTTAGGATGCGGAGCCCCGGTGTCTCACTTGTCATATGTGAAAACACACAGCCCTTCTGCCTATCTTTTGGAGTGGGGCCATAGCGGAAAGCTCTTGTTGGAATGCAGCACTGGAATTCAGGACAGGCTAAAAAAACAAGGAGTAGACATTGCGGACATTACCGACATCTTTCTGTCTCACATACACACAGACCACACGGGCGGCTTTCCCAGCCTCTACCAAGACTTGTGGCTAAATACCTTATGGGAAGAAAGCGAGGAGAGAAAAACAAGAACCTCAGCGCCCAGAAACATATACGCGTCACGGCAAACACATCGCCACTTAAGGAAAATACTAGAGCTTCTCATGCCGGAAAGCAAAGGCCGGCTATACCCGTTCCCCAAGCTAACCTTTGTAAACATAATCGGCCGAAGCCGACTGGAACTCAACTGCGCCAAACTCAAAACTTTTCAGAACTTTCACGGAGGCGGTAAAGTACAAAGCCTTTCTCTGCGCGTGGAAGCCCCCGAAGGAGTTTTTGTGTATTCAGGCGACACCGGCATCTGCCCGGGCATAGAAGAAGCGTGCCAAGGCGCGGACATTTTCTTATGCGAAGCCTGCGCTATGACTGACGCAGAAATGCGAAGCCACGGACATTTAACTCCTAAAGAGGCTGGAAACATAGCCCGAATGGGTAAGGTTAAGAAACTGGTTTTAACTCACCTAGCAGCACCGAGGCTAAAGAGTCCGGAAGTTGTAATTCAAGAAGCTCTAAGTTCTGGCTTTGCGGGCAAAATTCAAATCGCCCGAGACGGCGATACAATACTGCTGCCCTAGCCATAACAACACCAAACCCGCGCCATAAAGCGCGGGCTTTTTTTAAAGCTTTAAATTTCTTTATAATTTTTTAACATTTCGTCAAAGAAATCGTAAGTTATAGCATTCCGAATTTTAGCCATTAAGTTTAAATAAAATTTTAAATTGTGCATTGTTGCAAAACGGGTGGCCAAAGGTTCTCCAGTAGCAAACAAATGTCTTAAGTAAGCCCGGGTGTGGTTTAAACACAAATAGCAGTCGCAAGTGTTGTCTATAGGCGTAAAGTCTTCTTTATATTTTTCTAAGCGGATGTCGATTGTCGAATAGCCTTCGACCTCACTCTGCGACCCACCTTTTTCATCTCCTTTTAAATTAGGAATTTGATACTTGGAATTTATATACAATCTTCCATGCCTTGCTTCTCGCGTCGGTATTACACAATCAAAGGTATCACACCCGCGTGCTACGCCCTGAATTATATCGAAGGGCGTGCCAACTCCTAAAAGATGTTTAGGAGCATTCTCAGGCAAATGCGGAATCGCAGCCTCTACAGCCTTCATCATTTCTTCATGAGGTTCACCCACCGCAACTCCCCCAATCGCAAAACCTTCAAATCCCAAACTTACCATAGCCTTAGCAGATTTTTCGCGTAAGTCCGGAAAACTTGCGCCTTGCACTATGCCCCACAATTTTTGGCCCGGGTTTACAGGATCACCGTTCAAAACAATTTTTTGATGTTCCCTAATAGCCCTTTCAGCCCAACGGTTAGTAAGTTCTATCGACTCCACGCTTCGCTCATAGGTAAAAGGGTAGCCCGGGAAATCGTCTAAGATAAGACACACGTCACTACCTAAATTTGCTTGAATGTCTACGCTTTTTTCAGGACTCAATATTTCCTGTCTACCATCTAAATCAAACTGAAAAAGCACTCCTACCTCCATAACCTTTCGCATTTTGGCTAGTGAATAAACTTGAAAGCCGCCACTGTCGGTAAAAATCGGACCTTTCCAATTCATAAACTTATGTAAGCCTCCGGCTTTATATATAAGAGCATCGCCAGGCCTTTGCCACAAATGATACGTATTAGCCAGTATCATATCGGCTCCCCAAAATTTAAGCTCTTCTGCAGTTACAGTCTTAACTGCGCCTTTGGTACCAATTGGCAAAAACGTAGGAGTTTTCACGTCTCCATGAACGGTATGAATTATGCCAGTTCGAGCTTTACTAGACTGGTCTGATTTTGTAATTTCAAAATATTGCATACTATATAAACGAACACTATCTTAATTTTTTCCACACTTAACCAGTACTTTACCGTATTATACAAAACAGCGTTGCAAAATGCCATATGGCCCCGCAACGCTGTTTAATTTATTGTACTTTATCTTCCGGAATAATTTGCCGAACTTCTTCCAAAGCCTCTTTCGGATCTCCGCTGTGCCTAATATGATCCACAATTTCTTGTCTTATTCTTATTTCTCTTTCAACTCTGTCAATAGCCTGCTCAGGCGTCTCTCCCGCTATTCTAATTTCCCTAGCCAAAACAATTTTAGAATGTTCAGGTAACTGATTAAAGAGTTCACGAAGCCTGTTTTGTAATTCAATTTGAATGGTTCCCTTTTTTTCGTGAAACCTATGCTCTCCAGTTTTTCCCCTAAGAGAGCTAGGCACGGTCTCAGAATGCCCAAACCTTTCTGTATTATTTTGCATAAATTTTATTTACTTACAAATTAATTGTTCTTCTTTTGCCCTGCTAAATATTTAGCTTTCTTTTTTCATCCTCCGTCTTGTACTTTGGCTTTCTGCCCTTGTTTCTATAAGTTGAATGACCATTTTCTTCATTTGTTCTTTTTATAGAAGCGTCGGTATCATACCTTCGCCTATGAGCCAGATGACCAGTCTTACTAGATTGTTGTTTATTTTTTAAAGCTAAAATTTGTCCGGGTGTTAGTTTTTTTTGCGCTCTCATTTCCTCGACTGGGTCAGGCTTAACATCACTCCAATCAAACAAACGAGCAGCTTCCTTTAACTGATCCACATCTTTTTCTTGAGTAGTTAACAACGCTGTCTCATCTTCAAAAACATGCGGAACTTCTTCGTATTGCGGCTGTGAACTACTTAGCTGCTTTGCCGGTATTTGCTGAGCTGATCTTGATTTAATTAATTCCAACCTTCCGTTTTCCTTTTTTATTCCGGTAGCGCTCATGCGAGAAATGTCTATAAGCGCAAATGCCTGAAAAGACAACCGAGACTTCCTGTCAACGAACAAATGATTAAAAATTTCGTCCAATAGACTCTTTTTAATTTCTGGCGATATTGGGTAGTCAAGCTTTGCCTTTTCTTTCAGTAAAACTTTTATATATTCATCTGGTTTTTCTAAATATATTCCTATGCGCTCATAATTAAATAATGAGCGACTTATTTCTAGCGAAATTTCCTTTAAGCTTTCTAAATCCTCTAAAGTCAAATCTTTTGGCACTGCCAAAACTTCTATGAAATTCTCTAAATCGGGACCAATGGTAA
>CAZGAF010000002.1:0-3587 GCA_964523855.1 uncultured Candidatus Saccharibacteria bacterium
TATGCGCAAGTAGCCGGTTAAAAAAATTACTATACCCAATATTAAGTACAAACTTAAGTCAGTGTGCTTATAAAACCAACTTTTTACTTCTACTAAAGAAAAATTTGGCATTGAATTAAATCTTAAGCTTTATGAGCAGCTTTTCAAAAAAACCCTGCTTATAGGGGCCATTCACCAAATACTTTTCAAAATCACCTTTTTGGTCTATATCTTTATGCAAGTGCTTTCTTTCAGTCAAAAGATCAATCCCCTTGCTTTTAAAATCCTTTACCACAATACCCATATCGCTTACCAGCATATTTTCCAAACCTTTATAGTCAGGCACGAAAACACCGTTTATCATTTTTCCACCATGCTTTAAAAAAGTTTGGTTTTCCAAATGTAAAATCGGCAAACTGTCCATTACAAAAGAACCATATCCATTTTTCCAGCCTATGTAGTTAGAAACCACGTCCTGAAAAGCATGCTTGGTTTTGAGCCCAAAACCTTCAGGGAAAAACTTTTTCATAAATTCCCGTGAATACAAAATTGCATTCCACTCAATCCATACTATGGGCCTAAAACTTCCGCCAATGCGTTTTTTCATAAACACCGGCACAGCCTGTTCTGTGCCTTCAAAATGATAGCTTGTCGTTAACGAACCAACATTATATTTCTGACTCAATTTCTCATATAAATCGGACATTTCCTTTAAATAATCTCGGCCCTCGTCCAAAATAATGTCGTTACACAAAAACCAATAACCGTCATAACTGGAATCGTTTTTTACCAAATCCCACAAATACTGTACGCCACCATTCATACCAATATTTTTTTCTAAAATATGAGTAGCGTACTTAGCGCGTTTAGAAACCTCAGAGCCATTGTCCAACAAAAAAAGTTTATGCGGGAACTTAATATTTCTTTCTATTTGCTCAGCTAATTTGTCAGTCATTTCTGGCAAATTAAAGTTTAAAAGCAAAATAGCTACGTTAGTAATTTTAGTTTGTTTATTTTCCATAAATGCACGCAACTTATATTATATTTTTTAAATCCTCAGCAAAATCTGTACAAATCCCGTCAGCTTGCCACGCAATAAAATCCTTAAACCTGGCAAGAGTCTGCTCATGGGTAAAATTATGCAGGTCCGGCGCTATACAATAAACAACTTTACCCGCATCCTTTAACTTTTTTATGTGGCCCTCATTTACCCACAAAGAGTCAAACTCATCGAGCCAAATAATATTTGAAGCAGCTATGCCTAACGCTCTCTCTACTGTTTCGCTATGGTCACTGACTCTAACCGCACATTTAAGCGTGGGCTCCAAAGAATAAATTTTTTCTATATAGCTATTTGGCTCAGCACCTAAAAATTCAATATCAAAATCAAAAAGAAAACAGTTTTCGACAACCTCATACTGCTTTAAAAAATCCACCAGCTCTTTTTCATAACCCAGCTCCTTTATATTTAAAGCAATCCGAGTGCCCGAAGCTTTCCAGACTTTTAAATGTTCAACCGCATTGTTTTCTTCAGTAATTGCGCTTTGAGGGTCGTGAGAAATATAAAACTCTCCCGAAGGTAATCTGCGTATATCGGTTTCAAAAAAATTAAAGCCCTTTTCTAAAGCGTACTTTATCTGAGAAAGAGTATTTTCCTTTTCTTTATTTTTACCTTCGGTTAAATACCTATGAGATAATATTTGCATTTAGTTAAATTTTTCCTTATAAAATTGAGTAGTTAAAAAATACTCTAAGTCTTCTGGCGTACCCCAAGAATACATTTTTTCACTAGGTATTTCATGAACTTTTACCTTTTTATCTTCCAAAATAAGTTCGTTGTAAACAGGGCAGACGTAAAATTCGTTATTGGTTCTAATATCTTTTTTAATCATGCTTTCCGCCGCATGCACAAAACTTTCTCCGGTTTTATAGTAATAAACACCCACCGTGGCACTATCGCTAATTGGGTTTTTCTCCGCTGTTTCTAAAACTAAACCTGTTGAACTCACTTTAGCGAAAGAATACTTTGGGTGAGTCGACCTAAAAGTCATTATAAAACCATCAGCCTCTTCTTGTCTGGCTTGGGTTAAAAACTGATCTATAGACATGTCTATATATTGGTCCGAATTAGCAACTATGAGCTCGTCAGTGTTATTTATATATTCTTTAGCCAACAAAACACTACATGCGGCTCCGTGAGTGGGCGCATTTAAAATTACGATTTTAGAATTCGGAGCCAAAAGAGAAAGAGTTGCGCCGAGTCTAAATTTTTCATAATGCTCCCGGTTGCATATAAAAATAAAACGATGAGCCGTTTTAGGAGTCAAATTTTTTACCACCCACTCTATCATGGGCTTACCTTTTATTTCTATGAGCGGCTTTGGGAAAGTATAACCTTTTTCTAAAAACTTTTTTCCGGAACCTGCCATTGGAACGACTATATTGAGCATATAAAAAACTTAATTCTTATGGTTTTTCGTTCTTAAAATTTTCCAAAAAATTTTCTAAGTCAGAAGGCGTGCCTAAGCCCCAAACTTCGGGCAATATAGCCGCACGAAGGCCCATCCCCTTTTCCAACAATTTTTGATACAAAGGAGCAATATAAAATTCACCTTTACCGGCTTCTCCAAAACGTTCGTTATTTGCCATAACTGCTTCCACTTCCTGCAAAAAATATTTAGCCTTGGAAAAATAATAAGCTCCTATATTAGCATACGCTCCTTTATTCATCAGCTCCGGGTCCTTTTCTGCCACTTTCTCTATTATATTGGTACCTGGTTTTGTTAAAGAATAACTCCACTTTGCCACGCCATCGTTGGGAGCCTGAAAAACAGGAATTATTCCTGCGACTTGTTCATCCTTATTTAAGATTACTTCCTGTAAAATTTTTCCGTCAAAATAATGGTCCGAATCAGAAAACAAAACATCCTCTTCCGGGTTTAAAAATTCTTTTGCCATGTACGCCGTTTCGGCAGCCCCGCGGGTTACATCGTCAAGCACGACTATATTTACTTGGTCAGAATATATTTCTTTTAGTTTTTGCTGAAGAGCAAATTCTTGGTCATGCTTCTTTAAAATTACAAAAACCAAATCCCTCATAGAAACTTTCAAAGGCCCTTCAACTTTTTGTCCCGGGTGTTCTACAAAAGGCAGCGAGCCGGTTGCCCAGCGCACCATCGGCAAACCTTTCACATTAATTAATGGTTTGGGTTTTTTGTATTCAGGATTTAAGTCGGAAACTTTGGCAAAGCGAGTACCTAAACCCGCCATAGGGATTATAATTTTCATATTTTTATACTAAATATTTATCATCTTTTAATGACGGTGCCTTAACTACTACCGTTACCCCATCTTCTAAACATTCAAAGTCCGCGGGCTCCCCCGGAGGCAAATACACAATATCATCCGAAACTATTTCCTTGCCGGCCATTATGTACTTACCGCTCACCACGGCTGTAATTTCCCAAGCAACCTTATGAACATGCTTAGCTTCCTTCTCACCTTTTACATACCTTTTTATGGAAACCTCAAAATCTTTTGAAGAAACAATAGTTGGTACAAAGTCCCCCACAAACCATCCCTTTGTAAAATTCTCAAGCCTGTGTATA
>CAZGAF010000002.1:3597-7099 GCA_964523855.1 uncultured Candidatus Saccharibacteria bacterium
GTTGGCATTATCCACTACCAACACAGTAGCGCCGGAGGCTTTTGCTGCCATAACACCATGTGGTGCATCTTCGACAATAATAGTTTCCTCTGGTTTAACACCTAACTTTTCCATAGCCAGCAAGTAAATTTCCGGGTCCGGCTTATTGTTTTTTACGTCTTCGTTTGACAAAAGCAAATCAAAATAGTGCTTAAGCATTGCGTTCTCCAACATAACTTCGACAGTTTCGCGAATGGAATTTGAACAAACGGCAATTTTTATACCCGCTCCTTTCAGCTGTTTTAACATGAGCTGTTTCTCAAAAGAAGGACGGGTTACACTATGCAGCCTTCTTTTAGTATGCTTTTGCTTCAAACTTTGAATAAGCCCGTGCAGCTCCACCGGAAAACCTTTTTCAGCACTGAGTTTTTTAAGTTTATGCACAGTTGGTAAGCCATTATAGTAGCCATCATGCTCTTGGCGGGTTATACCAAAACCAAAAACCGCCAAAGCTTCGTTCAAAGCTTCGTAATGCCACTCCCGAGCGTCAACCAATACGCCATCTAAATCAAACAAAACCGCTTTAATTTGAGACATAAGTTTAATCCCTTACTGTATTCTACTCCTCCCAAGCTGCATATTCAAACGCGTTTAGTATTTGAATTCTTCCATTTTTTCTAACGAGGCCTTCTGTAGTTCTTCCTTTTTTACCAAATTTTTAAACACCCGTATATTATAGTAAGCGTCCTGCTCCAAATCTCCCATTTCAGACCTATGTGCATACAAATCTTTAACAGTATCCTCAACTAAACACTCGGCTTTAAAACCAAGCTCTTTTTCTGCTTTTTCAGTGCTAATCTTATAATTCCTTGAGTCTTGAAATTGCTTGATTTCAAACAGAACTTCCGGTTCACCATAACTCTCCAAAACTTTTTTAACCGCCTCAGCAATTTCCTTAACTTGATAATTTTTACTAGCCACGTTAAATATGCCGCTCAGCTCTTCTGGAGCATTCACCGCGGACACAAAGCCTCTGACTACGTCCCTTAAGTCATAAATAGGCCTCCATATGTCAGGGTTATTAATAACGATTTTTTTGTCCAAAAGCGCGCTTTTAAACATTGCGTTTACCACCAAATCCATGCGCATTCTGGGGCTATAACCGGAAACTGTGCCCTGCCTTAAAGAAATAACAGAAAAATCTTTATTTTGCATTTGCATTACCCCCATTTCACCTTCAAGTTTGGAAATTCCGTAAGGATACTCACATTCGGTAGGAGAAGTTTCCACATAAGCCTCGTTATGAGTAAACCCATACACAGAACAAGAAGAGGCACATATAAACCTCTTCACTCCCGCTCTCTTACTTAAGTAAGCCATATAACAAGGCAAGGCGGCATTTAGCATAAAATTTTTGGAAGGGCTATGCTCTGCCATAGGGTCGTTTGAAAGACCGGCCAAAAAAATTACCTGGTCAAATCCACTAAAGTCAGACTCTACACAATCAAACAAATCTTTTTTAACAAGTTTTACATGGGACTCTAAATAATTACCAAACCAACAAGTATCGACAACTGTAACATCGTGTCCCAATTCCAAAAGCTTTGGCACCAAGGCCGAACCAATATAGCCCGCTCCTCCACCCACCATAATTTTTTTACTTGCGTGCGACATTTTTCTTTGCTTTAAAAAGCTTATTAAACTTTGAAGTATTTAAAGATGTATCGTTCGGTACAGTAAAATCTACCTGCTTTATGGAAATTTTTCCTATTTCCTTTTTAGGATCAAGAGCTTTTGCATAAGTGTAAACGCTTCTTCTTTTATGCCCCAAGTGAATAGTTCCCTGCACTTCTGCTTCCACTACTTGCTTAATTTTTTTAGCCACCACTTCCACGCTTTCCCTACTGGTGAAATGGTCAACAAACGCCTTTGGGTAAGCAAAGACTTTGGGTCCAAAAGAAGTTCTAATTACCAAAAAATCGCTCAACATCCTTACCGCACATTCGCCTCCAAGCTTTGACCACGCGTATTTATTTGCCGGAAAAACTTCGTCATCTTCTTTATAATTTCCCCGTCTGCCCGAAAACACATAGTCAGTGCAAATATAAACCATTTTAATCCCAGACAAAAAACACAGCTTAGCCAAATTGGAGGTTCCTATTATATTTGTCTCCAAAGCCTCGACAGGGTTTTTTTCTGCAACTGGAGGAGAAGTAAATGCGGCAGCATGAACTATAACTTCGGGTTTATTTTTCTTTAAAAAACCTTCCATTTGTTTATAGTCCCTCACGTCAAAATCCTGCATTTTGGGATACATGGCTTTTGGCCAGAGTTTTTTTATTTCGCTGCCCAACAAACCCCCGCCGCCAGTAAATAAAATTTTACTTTGCTTTATCATATAAAATTATCCGAGCGAAGATCGATCTTCCAAGCATTAAGACTTAAGCCCTGCTTGTCTTTTTCACTAATCACAAAATTATTTTTGTTAGCCATGAATTCTTTATAAACACCCTCATCGCACAAGCTCCAATCTATGTCTTCTGAAAGAGGATAAATACCCGCTTCGTTTCCTGGACTATATTCCCCAGTACAAATATACTCCACCGTCCCGCCCTCAGGTAAATATATACCATGAGCAAACCCGGGCGGCACCCAAATCCATTCCCCATACTCACTTCCTACATTTGCAGTTAACTCTGCCGCCACTATTTTACTAAAAGTTTTTGAACTCTTTCTTATGTCCAAAGCAAAGTCTATGAGCCTTCCACTTACAGGCCTAACTAACTTACCCATATAAGGGCTCCACTGAAAGTGCAGTCCTCTTAAAACTTGTGGTTTAGAATAACTTTCATTAGCCTGCAAAACTTCCGGCAAGTCTAAAATTACGGAGGTTAAATCTTTTTTACGAAAAGTTTCGGTAAAATACCCCCTTTCGTCCTTGAAACGGGCATATTTAAAAATTTTTATGTCAGGAATTTTTAAAGCTCGGGCCTCTAAGATTTTCATAGCTAAAATTTATAAGTAGAAATTGCTTCAGCGTTTTGCGCGCTGTTTAAAAAAGACAAGGGGTAATATTCGGGCGTTTTAAATTCTGGATTTAATTTACAGTATACCTGCATAAAATGTATGCTCCCTTGAAGCGGGGATTTTTGAGGCTGCCATTTCTTGTCAAAAAAATCCTCATTCTCCTTGGCAAACCTGTTATTGGCCAACTCAAACTTCCCTTTCCAACCCGGATCGGGGTTGCCAGCAATAATATTTTTTACTCCAAAACAATAAATATTGTGCATATGACTGTGCGGCATTTCTGTTTTTTTATAAAACATAGCCATCCGCATAGCATAATCACCATCTTCCATACCATTGCCAGCCAGTCTTTCATCAAACCAACCTATCTTTTTTACCAACGACTTCGAAATAAAAAAATGACTCCAGCTTCTATTTATAGTAGCGCTCTCAAAAAAGTTTATTTGAGCATTTAAAAACCATTGAAAAGGAAAATAGATTTCTAAATCATCATTCA
>CAZGAF010000002.1:7109-15941 GCA_964523855.1 uncultured Candidatus Saccharibacteria bacterium
CTTTTGAAACCAAAATCAGCTGGTTCCAGCATCGAGCAAGCGGCTGGTGGTTTAAATGCGTAACTACAGCATTGACCTTTGTATTCTTTAAAAATTCGGTCGCCTTTTTTAAATAATCCTTTTGCAAAGACTCGTCGTAAAAACCATTCAAGATATAATTTTTTTCTATATTCGGAAAAACTTTTTCAAGCTGCTTAACCAGTGGTACAAAATAACTGTCAAATCTTTTTACGTAAGTAACCACTCCAATAGAAAATTTATTTTTGTTGAGTTGGAACATTGTAGAGTTTGAATTTAACCAAAATTTGCTTAATAAAACTAGCAATTATAGCCTCGTCTTCAGAATAATAAAAACCAAAAATTTTATAAAGTACCAAATAAAATATCACACTCAAAGGGCCAAATATAACCAGCGAGCCAAGTCCGTTTACCAAAGGTATGATACCATATTTACCCAGCAAAAAAAACACAATTCCCGCTGTAAAAATCTTTCCAAATAGTTTGCCGTAAAAATTTAAAATACCTTGTAAATTTAAATATTTTTTTTCCACCCAATAGAACATAAACAACAAAGGCAGGGTGGCGAGCAAATATGCCCACGCAGCGCCCAAAATTTCCAATTTTGGAACCAGAACAAATAAAAGTAAAACATTTAAAATAGCTAAAGCTGTAGACCATTTTGCCAAAAACTTAACTCTGCCTAAACCTAAAATAAAATGATACAAAGTGCCGTATAAAGCCAAAATAAAATAAGTAAAAGCCAACACTACCATGCTGGAAGTAGATTTGTCTGCAAAGTCCTGGTTCAGCCAAAAAAGTAAAATCTTATCTGAAAAAAGCAATATGCTTAAAGTTATTGCCGCTGCAAAAACTGCTAAGTTACGAATTATCCTGCGGTAAACTTCGCCCAACATTTCAGCCTTACCTTCAGCAATCATACTGCTGCTCATGGGGAAAAAAACATTACTCAAACTACCCACTACTAGCGCAGTTTTGCTCGACACTGAGCCAGCAACGCCATAATAAGAAAGTTGGGAAGGTCCTAAAAATGCCGGTATAAAAAGCCGGTCAAATTGCTGAAGAGCATTGTTTGTTATATTTGCAATTGCTGCATAAATACCAAAACCATACAGCTTGCCAAATAAACTTTTATCCCAAGAGAATCCAAACTTAAGTTCAGGCATCAGCTTTTTAGCATAGTGTCTGTATAGCAAAGAAATAACTATGCTAACAAAAAAGTTAGACAAAAATATTGCCTTAAGCTGGTAACCTTGTAAAACTAAAAAAAACATGGCAAGACTTGAAACTGTTAACTGCAGTATATTTAGCTTGGTGACAATGTCATAACGCTGCAATGCTTGGGGTATAAGTACGAATACAGAGTTTACAGAATTTACAAAAAATATAAGCCCGCTCAACAGAAAAACCGGCATTATGTTTCTTACAGCGTATCCGTCTATATGAAAAATATTCAAAAAGAATCCGCCCAATATCCCGTAAACCAGCAAGCCTATAAAACCAATAACAAAGTAGTTTAAATTAGCAAAATTAAAAAGCTTTTGGTTTTCTTGATTTTCACCTTTAGCATAATTTTCAGAAATAAATTTAACCATCGCCGCCGTTAAACCCAAATCTAAAAGCGCCAAAAAGGCTGTTATGGTTCCTATAAGCAGAAATATACCGTAGTCCTCCGTACCAAGCCTCTTTACAACAACCGGAGTTATTATAAGAGAAAAAATGATTGGCCAAGTAAAGCCAATCAAGCTGTAGGTCAGATTCTTTAAAAGTTTATAACTCGCGGAGTTAGTTTCCATATTTTTTTAAAACAGTAAAACCCTGGCAAATAGGCTCGTGCCTAATTACCCAACCATTTACCACTTCCACAAAATTTTTACTTTCGTCAAAATTTTTCTCGAAATATTCTTCCACGGCACGAATAACTCCCCTTTCGTTGTCCCATCCAAGCCCCCAGCTGCTGTCCCGTCTTTTATACAACTCTCTTAAATTTGTATCATGAAAAATTACACTAGCATTCTTACTCAAATACGGAAACCAGGCATTTATTTCAGCCACCGTGTGGTTATATTCATGACTGGTGTCTATAAATAACAAATCTATTTCCGCTGACCAGCCCTTTTGAGCAGCATATTCCGGAAACTCTTTGGCAAACTTTATGTCGTCGCTTTGCACAAAATTCCAGTCTTTCCAAGCAGATACATTTTTACAGTCGTTCATATCCACGCTTAAAAGTTTTGCGTCAATGATTTGCGCTGCGCGTTCAAAAACAAAAGTGCTTTCGCCTCCTCTCACTCCAAGCTCAACTATAAGCTTAGGTTTAGCCGACAAAGTTTCGGCGAACAGCGAAGGCAAATGGTCGCAGATATCTGTTCTCAAAAGGCCTCTTTTTTGCACTTCGGCTAGAGGACCAAACTTTGAAACGTACTTTCTATATTTTGGATAAAAAATTCCGAGTAAAAAATTGTGGAAATTGACCAACTGGTTAAAAAAGCGTCTTTTTAAGCCCCTGTATAATTTTTTGTATGTCATAGGAATATATGTAGAAATTATAGCATATTTATGATAATATGCTGACTATATGAAGGAATTTTTGTCGAAACAAAACCTGCAAGATTTTTTAAAATTCTGCCTAGTTGGACTTTTTAGCACAGTGGTTAATTACTCCATTTTCTTTAGCCTTTTTAAAATTGGGGGTTTTTATTATTTGCTCGCAAGCTCCTTAGGGTTTATTTGCGGCATTTTTGTAAGCTATAGCCTAAACCGCAAGTTTACTTTTAAGTCCGAAAGTCAAAAAAGGCTAAAAGAATTTTTTAAATACCTGCTGGTCTGCCTTGTTTCGCTTTGCTTTAGCTTACTGACTTTAAAACTTATGGTAGAAAAAGTCCACCTCTCACCTCTGTTAGGCAACTTTTTTGCCATTGGAGTTTCTACGGTTTTAAATTTTACCGGCGCAAGGCTCGTAGTTTTTAAAACAAAATTGCCATGACAATAATTATCCACCGAGTAAATACAATAGAAAAGCTTAAAACAATTCCGTCAGATTTTGGCGTGGAAATAGACGTAAGACACGACAACAAAACTGGAAGATTGTATTTAAACCACGACCCGGGAGAAGGCGCTGATTTGGAAGAATATTTAAAAAACTTCCACCACGCCTTTACAATCTTCAACATAAAAGAAACCGGTATCGAGCAAGCTTGCATTAATCTAGCTACCAACTACCAAGTTTACCCTTCCGAAGCCCCGCGGCGGCGGGGCGAAGGAGGGCTACCTCCTACCCGCTATTTTTTTCTTGACGTAGAATTCCCTTATCTCTACAAGGCTTCCAGAAAACAAGGGATAAAAAATATAGCTGTTAGGTATAGTGAGGCTGAACCCATAGAAATGACACTCGCTCAAAAAGGTTTTGTAGACTGGGTTTGGATAGACGTAAACACCAAACTTCCGCTTAACGCAAACATAGTTGAAAAACTAAAAGACTTTAAAACCTGTTTGGTTTCTCCTGAATGCTGGGGCAGACCGGAAGATATAAAAAAATATAGAAGTGAAATGAAAAATTTGAATTTTACACCCGACGCAGTCATGTGTGATTTTGAATATATAAAAGACTGGCAATAAAAAAGCCCTGACATTTCTGTCGGGGCTTGTTGTTTTTTTACAAACGTTTCCTCCTTTACCGCTCTGCTACCCACATCGGGCCCGCGGACAAGAGCTCCCAACCGTTGCCGATGAACATCTCGTCCACCTCCACACAAACGAAGTGCTCAGCAACTGTCCCGGCAAGGTCCTCGACCATTCCTCGCAGCCGATCTTTGCTAACTTCCTTGGACGTCATCCGACCGACGGTGGAATGGATCCAGTCGGGAACCTTGATTTGGACACCTGCCGGCAACTGTGGCAAACACTCCTGTATCATCTCCCTCCACTGTTTCATGAACGCCGGCGGGTCATCGTTGGTAAGCAGGAACTCCCCCGTCTGAGTCAGAAGGAAATTCCGGAAAACCATTTGCTCCGCCGGTGGTTTCAGCTGAAGGCCAAGAATTCGGGCCTTCAGATGGTCTTCCAGGGCCTCGTCTGCCCCTTCGACAATTAGGACCGTTGTATGAGCGGGGTAGTGAACGGCCGCCTCATACACGCTTCCCAGCTCACCCATAGCCGAACTTATGTAGTCTGGCAGGGTGTAGGTTACCGCGACAATGAGTTGCCGGCTGGAAACTTCCTTAACCCAACCTGGAACATCTTCGCGCACTTGAAGTGTGCCTTGCTCTAAGGCAGCAAGGCCTTTTTCGTACAAGTCTTGGGATTTTCCCAAATTTTGCCGCCCTCCCTTGGCGGACCCAATACTATACCATAAAACTTTGCCTTGTTCAAGAGCTTATTTGTTGATAGAATTAGATAGAAATATTTAAAATAAAATTTCGGATTGCGCTATGCAAATTATTATACCCATGGCAGGCTTAGGAGAACGGTTCTCACGCGAAGGTTACCAAACTCCAAAACCCTTACTAGAAATCCATGGCAAACCCGCCATTGAACATATTGTCGGCCTTTTTCCAGGCGATCATGATTTTGTATTTATTTGTAACGACAAACATTTAAAAGAAACAGAAATAGAAAAAGTCTTAAAACGCATAAAACCAACCGCTAAAATTGTAGCTATAAACCAGCACAAACTAGGTCCGGTAAACTCTCTACTTGCTGCAAAAGAGCACATAAAAGACGAACCTACCATAGTTACTTACTGCGATATTTATATTCGTTGGGATTTTGAGCATTTCCAAAATGAAATGCAAAAGCAAAACCACGACGCTTGCCTAGTCTGCTTTAAAGGTTTTCACCCTCCCCTTACCAGAAACGGTTTTTATGCGGGCGTGAAAGAAAAAGAAAATTTGGAAGCGGAAGAAGTTAAGGAAAAACATTCTTACTCCGAAAACAAAATGGACTCATGGAGCAGTGCCGGGGTCTACTATTTTAAAAGTGGCGAAACTTTAAAAAAGTACTTAGCTCAAATGCTGGAACAAAACCATAGCACCAACAACGAGTATTATGTAAGCACAGTGCACGACCTCATGATAACAGCCGGCCTTACCAACGGCATCTACCCGGTGGAGTATTGTATTTCCTGGGGCAACCCGCAAGACTTACGCGAATACTTATACTGGGCAAAACATTTTATAAAGCCCTAGCTCCTTCTCTCCTTCTCTCCTTCTCTCCTTCTCTCCTTCTCTCCTTCTCTCCTTCTCTAATTCTCTAATTCTCTAATTCTCTAACCAATGAAAACTAATCTAGTTCTTTTAGCAGGCAGAGGAAAACGGTTTTCCGACGCCGGATACACTTTACCAAAACCGCTCATTCCCGTTGACGGCGAGCCTATGGTAATAGCTTCAGCCAGACATTTACCACCGGCCGACAAACTAGTTTTTGTTGTGTCTGGTACTTACGTAGAAAACCACGATATTTTAAACTTGCTAAAAAAATATTTCCCAGAAAGCGAAATTGTTATACAAACCAGTCCTCTACAGGGCCAAGCCCACAGCGCTTTGGAAGCTGAAAAAGTTATTGACCCAGAAAGCGAACTTACAGTGTCTAGTTGCGACGCGGGGCTTGTGTATGACTTAAAAAAATGGGAAGAAGCTATGAAAGACCCTTCCACAGACGCGCTTATTTGGTCTTTTAGAAATTATCCTCCCATGGAAACCAACCCTACCGCTTACGGCTGGATAAAACTTAACGAACAGGGTTTAGTAGAGAAAGTTCAGTACAAAGTCCCCCTTTCAGACAAACCGCTTAACGATCATGCTGTCTGCGCCTGGTTTTCCTATAAAAACGCCAAACTTTGCTTCGACAACGTAAAAGACATGATAGCGACCAACGCCAAAAGCGGTCCTGAGTTTTCTTTGGACGAATGCACCAATGTTCTGGTAAAAAATGGAGTAAAAGTCAAACCTTTCGAAATTGAAATCTTCAAGTCCTGGGGCACGCCGAACGAACTTAGGACTTACGAATACTGGCAGAAATATTTTAGTGGAATGAAGAATTAAAAAATCAAAATTCAAAATTTAATGGCAAAAAAATTCCTAAATCTACTTACCAACCAACCACTAACAGTGTTCTTTTTGGTCATTTTATTCACGAGCCTTTTCTGGCATTTAAGTTTTAGGAACCAACATTTCCAAGAGTGCGACTCCGCTGGTACCTATAACATGATTTACGACTTCCCGAAAAGCGCGCTTTCCTACACTGCCTTAACTTACCCTAGCGGCAACTTACTTAAGCCCGAAACTGTAAACAAAATTTTAGAAACTCCCGCTGTTAAAAGCCAAGTAGACAAATATTTTTCACGCTACTCCAAAGAACAAATTGCCGAAAGAATTTCCAAACTAAACATATTTGCTTTCACGCGTTTAGTATACATACAAACAATCTCTTCACTTAATCTTCCCCACCAACTAGAAGGTTTCTTTGCCGTACCCTTAGGCTCCACTTATTCGGCAGGTCCTGGATTTTTATACAGCCTTATAACCACCTCCTCTACTTCGTATGAAGACTTCATGTCCCGAGTTTTGTTTTTAAACATTCTGGTTTTTCACCTTGCAGTTTTCCTACTCTACTACACAGGTAAAAAATTAGGCCTTTCCTCTTTTGCCTCCATAACCCCTCCGCTCTTAATGCTTTTTTCCATAAGTCTCTACTCCACTAGTTTTCATACAGGCAGCACTCTTTGGAACATTGCCAGCGGAGTTATATTTTTATTCTTTTTGGCAAAATACTGGGATTCAGAAAAAAGGTTTAAAAATATTTCTATTCTTTCGGCAATTCTGGTTTTCTTTAACTACCTAATTGTATTTTACTGGTTAGCTTTTGCTCTAACAGAGGTTCAAAAAAACCTAAAGGGACAGGGCCTAAAAGTAAAAAATCTTTCAAAAAGTTTTTGGGAAATTTGTAAAAAACAAAAGCTGGCGATTTTTGCTTTTGGTGTGTGTGGTGTTTTGTTTTTCCAGCCCGGCCAATCTGCCCGCGGAGTAACCGTGCTCGAAAAAATCCCCTCCGATATTTACTATATTGTTTTAAACTTCTTTAGTTTTTTTAACCATAACTCTGCAGTTATTGTCTTAGAATTTTGTTTAGGCGCTGCCATAATTGGCGTAGTAACCAAATACCTATTTTCTAAAAATTCCCCTGCCTGGGACAACAAAACCACTATAAAAACTTTCCTTAGGTGGCTGTTTATAATTTTCTGGCTTTTGGTTTTGGGAAAAATACTTAGTCTAATACCCACTCGTCACATACTCTTCTTAAGCCCTTTGTGGTTTTTAGGCTTAATGTTAGTTATAAATAAATACATTCCACATGTAAAAAATCTTCACGGCTTTTTTGTCATACTTATAGTTAGCGCCTTGGGCTTTTATGGCATTTTGCAAAGACAGCTTTTTGCAAAAGACCTAACCTCGGAAATAACTTTACCAAACGACATTTCGAGAGTTGGGATTTACGACTGCTCTTTTAACCTTTTAAATAAAAATTGGAATAGTAACTTGCCGGTAGAATTTATAAACCCAAAAAGTTTTCAAGCCGGACACAACTATTTGTTTATAAGCCAAGTGGAAACCTTTGAAACAGCTCTTAAACAATGGCAAAAAAATTATAACTTGGAAATAAAAGTTTTAAACCAAACCAACCAGTTTAATTCGAGCTTTTTTATTGCCTTTAACCCCGACCCAAAAAAATACTTATACAGCCGTCCCAACAGCCTATTTGAAACTAAATTCCAAGTTGTCAGTATTTCTCCAAAGTAATTTTCTATCCTTCTGTTTGTGAGCCTACCATTCTGGCTACTCGCTACTCACTACAAGCTAGTTAATTTTTAAATTAATTCCATGTTTTCCATAATCGTCCCCTTCTACAACGAATCCAAAAACGTCCAACTGGTTTTAAATGAGTTTAAAAAATTTGAAAACAAATACGACTTTGAACTTATTTGCGTAAATGACGGCTCGAAGGACGACACTGAAAAGGTTTTGGAGAAGCATAAACAAAGTGGAGAGTACAAATTCATGCAGTACATTTCTTACTTTCCAAATGGAGGTTATGGCAATGCCATAATGACTGGCGTAAGAGCTGCAAAAGGCGAAGTTATAGCCTGGACCCACTCAGATATGCAAACCCCGGTTTCCGATGTCTTTAAAGCCTACGATTACTATTCTTCAATCTCTATTCACTACCCACTACCAGCTACTAGCTTTCTCATAAAAGGCTGGAGAACAAACCGCACTTTACAACAAGTTATTTTAAGTTTTGGTATGGCTCTTATAGCCAGTGTTATTTTAAGAAGAAATCTTACCGAAATAAACGCTCAGCCCAAACTCTTTCCCCGCGAAATGGTAGACTTGCTTAAAAACGCACCGAAAGATTTTTCTTTAGACCTCTATTTACTTTGCATAGCTCAAAACCATAACTACAAAATAAAAACTATAGACGTAAGTTTTAAAAACCGCCTGCACGGCGAGTCAAGTTGGGCTGGTAATTGGAAAACCAAGTACAAAACCATTTGGAGAAGTATAAAATATATTTGGAAACTGAAAAAAGAAGTATAAAAAAAGAGGCGGCGCATTTATGCGTCGCCTTTAGAAGCGGAGCAAGTCTCCGTCCTCTGCAAGATCCACAGAAAGATTACTCCCTCTTAGGTATTGGTTCGCTGTTGCAAGCCTTGTGTGCATGCTGCGGTTAAGATAAACACGATAAGGGTGGTGGAAGAGCCGAAGCTTTTTGACCCCCGCTTCCAAAGCAACTTTCAGTACTACCTCAGGGCACGAA
>CAZGAF010000002.1:15951-39553 GCA_964523855.1 uncultured Candidatus Saccharibacteria bacterium
TCAGCATTATTATACTCGCAGTCGGCAATAAGCAGGTCTGCGCCCTGGCACAGTTTGACCAGCTTATTGTGGCTTTCGCCAAAGTCAACATCTGTTGCGTAGACCACAACCGGCCCATCCTCAAATGAAAGACGTATCGAGTACGACTCGCCGCCTCCGTGAGCAACCTTGACGAACCGTGCCGTGCAACTACCATCAGTCCATTCGCCTCCGTCAGCCATAACAAACAGCTCTGGCTTAAGCACCAGCTTAACTTTCGCCCAAGTAATAGGCGCAGGAGACACAGGCTCCTGCATAAGCTGATAGAGAACATCATCCAAAGACTTATCCCCTATCCTAGGACCGACAAGCTTTAGTGACTCACATTTTACTACCTGCCAATAGTCTAGCAACAGCCAGAGACCACAAACGTGGTCCAGATGGAAATGGCTGAAAAATACTCCAGCCACAGGCTCTTTATTCAAATGTGATGTTGCAAACCGAGCAAACCCACTACCCGCATCTAACAAATAACTCTTTCCTTTATGATGCACCTGGACACAGGGAGAGTCGGAATCCACCGGCGACGCAACCCACCTACCGCCGCCCGCCATACCCCCAACAGTACCCCAAAACTTCACAAAACTGGACATCTTCGATGTCCCCCTTTAATTTGATTTCTAACACAACATTATACCACCAAAGCCCTTGATTTTCAAGGGCTTTTTTGGTAAAATTAGGCGTTCGTTGAAGTAAAAATCCCAAGGAGAGGACAATGATATTCAACATCTTGTCAATCGTCACACAAATTGCACATTCCGTGACCAGACCCGCAATGCTCGCAAAAGCTGGTATGAAAACGATCTCTGGAGGTGATGATCACAGCCTGGTGGCAACCAATGTAGACATAAGCACCAGCATGGCATTACTCCACGGCTACGGAGACTTTCTCGGGTTCCACACAAACTACCCCGGTTCGTTCTCAGAAGAAAACGACGACCAATCCCCGCTCAGGTCGCGAGCATTGCAAGTCATACAAGTCGACCCCCTCGACGGCACTGGGGACATGAAAGACAGCATCAATGGTCCACGGCCGGTTGCACCAACCCTCCTGATAAGCCACCTGGTTCGGACGGAAACCACTGCAAAATTCTCAGTCGCCGGTGGAATCATTTACAACCCGCTGCACGGCTATGGAATCGCATCTGACTGCAAAGAGGTTATGCTGTTTGTCGACAACGGGGACGGCGGTGCAAAAATTATCAAGCACCGAGTAACCGCGCCCCAACGAGGACAGTCCCTCTTCTTAGGACGAAGGGTGTCGTACCCGCAGCTCGTACCCGACGGACCTTGGGTACAGTTCCTCAAGAACACAGGTCTCAACGTACAGGTCGTACCCACGGGCGGCGCAGGCCTTGTGGCGCTGCAGTTTTTCCGGAACTTCATTGAGCCGGCGGAGGAAGGCGCGCCTTACTTCCGCGATCTGCAGCCAGTGTCAGCAATAGTCAACTGTATGGACAGGTGGAAGACGTGGGATACCGACCCCACAGTTGCCATAGCCCGTGCCCTCGGACTGCCAGTCATGACCGACATGTTCGGCCACAATCTAACCGCCAACGCTTCCGCTGCGGACAGAACGGAAATGTGGCATAAGCAAGGCACGCTCTTGTGCGCCAATCCTGCTATTCAGGAACAGATCGCTGCTTTAGCAATAAACTTCGTGGACAGGAACCCGGACTGCCCTCTCATCTGCCCCCCGGACTCCGGTTACATGAACGAAATAATTAGTATGTTCGGCGTAACCGCACGCAATTAACCCCTACGCAAGCCCCGAAGGTTAACCTCAGGGCTCTTTTTTTGGTATAATTAGACCATTATAACCCCGTTAGAAACCAGAAAGACACCAAGCTAATGGGATATTATAAACACTTTAGATTTTAAATAATGCATATTTCTAACAGGGTAAACTACTTAGCGTTTGACTTAGGCGCAGAAAGCGGGAGAGCTATTTTAGGCTGCTTGGATAAAAATAAAATTACTCTTAAAGAAATTCACCGCTTCCCTACCCGTACCATTTTAAAAAACGGACTTCTTGCTTGGAATTCTGAAAACATATTTTTCGAAATAAAATTTGCTTTAAAAAAAATAGCAAAAGAAAAAATAAAACTTGCAGGCATAGGCGTAGATACCTGGGGTGTTGACTACACTCTTTTAGACAAAAATAAAAAACTCCTATACTTTCCTGTTTCCTACCGCGACCCAAGAACAGACGGGGTTATGGAAAAGTTTTTCAAAAAAATTCCAAAAGAAAAAATATACAATCTAACCGGCATTCAATTTTTACCCTTTAACACTCTGTACCAGCTTTGTTCAGAAAACAAAAACCTCTTAAAGCAGGCTGATAAACTCTTATTCATACCGGACTTAATAAACTTTTTTCTCACAGGCCAAATAAAAACCGAAAAAACCATAGCTAGTACTTCGCAAATTCTAAACCACCAAGGCAAATGGTCCAAAGAAATATTAAAAAATTTAAATTTGCCTTTAAGCCTAATGCCGAAATTTTCCAAAGGTGTTGTTGGCAGACTTAAAAACTTAGACGAGAATATAAAACCTTTATCTGGCACGCCAGTTTTTTGCATCGGCTCACACGACACTGCCTCAGCTGTTGCCGCAATACCGGCAGCAAGTAAAAAGAATTGGGCATTTTTAAGTTCTGGTACCTGGTCACTGCTTGGCTGCGAAACAAAAAAAGCCATAATCAACAAAAGCGCTTTTGAAAAAAACTTTACTAACGAAAAAGGTGTATTTGATACCAACCGATTTTTAAAAAATATTGCCGGCTTTTGGCTGCTTCAAGAATGTAAAAAGACATGGGAAAGGGAAGGTAAAAAATATAGCTACGAGAAACTTACGAAAATGGCCGAAAATGTAAAACCCTTTAAATCCTTAATTCCTGTAAACCACAAAAGTTTTTTGCACCCAAAAAATATGCCCAAAGCAATACTTGAGTTTTGTAAAAAAACCCATCAACCTCTTCCCTCTTCACCCCAAGAGTTTACCCGGTGCATTTTGGAATCTTTAAGTCTAGAGTATAAAAAGACTTTACTGGAACTGGAAAACTTAACAGGCAAGAAAGTTAAAACTTTACATATTATTGGTGGCGGCAGTCAAAACGAACTTTTAAACCAATTCACCGCAAACAGTATAAACAAAAAAGTTATAGCCGGGCCTACGGAAGCCACGGCCATTGGCAACATACTTACGCAGGCAATTTTAGACAAGAAAATTGTTAATCTACACTCTGCTAGAAAAATAGTTTCGGGCAGCTTTAATTTAAAAACTTACAAACCTCAAAACACAGAGTTATGGCAAAAAGCCTATTTAAGATATAATAAGCTAAATTATGAACTATAAAGAACAATACGAACTTTTAGCTGAAAACTTAAACAGCAAAGGCATAAACATAAACGAAGTTAAAGAACGGCTAAAAAGGCAAAAAATCGAAACCCCTTCATGGGGTTACGCCAACAGCGGCACTCGTTTTGCCAGCTTCCCATTCATTGGCGCCGCTAGAAATTTAGACGAGAAACTACAAGACGCGGCCATGGTGCACAAACTTACCGGAGTAACCCCCTCGGTGGCTTTACATATACCATGGGACAAAACACCAGACTGGAACAAAACCAAGTCGTACGCCGAGGGTTTGGGTATAAAAATTGGCGCCATAAACCCAAACCTCTTTCAAAGCCAAGATTACAAATTTGGTTCGCTTACTCACTCCCACCCAAGTATAAGAAACAAAGCTTTAGACCACATAAAAGAATGCCTAGAAATAATGAAAAAGACAGGCTCATACGACCTCTCTTTATGGCTTGGAGACGGAAGCAACTACGCCGGACAAGTTAGCATGCAAAAAAGAAAAGGTTACCTAGAGGAGTCTTTAGAAAATATTTATAAATTATTACCCGAAAATACAAAACTACTTATTGAGTACAAATTTTTTGAACCAGCCTTTTACCATACCGACTTACCAGACTGGGGCACTGCTTATGCCTTTAGTAAAAAACTCGGAGAGAAAGCAAAAGTTTTAGTCGACACAGGACACCATGCGCCAGGTACAAATATAGAACAAATTGTTGCTTTCCTACTTACAGAAAATGCGCTTGGCGGGTTTCATTTTAACGCCCGCAAATATGCAGACGACGACCTTATAGTCGGCTCCGTAAATCCTTTTGAATTGTTTTTAATATTTGTTGAACTAGTCATAGCAGAAAATTCCACAGGAATAGCTAAGACCTGCGCTGAAAACATAAGTTACATGATAGACCAGTCTCACAACATTGAACCCAAAATAGAAGCTATGGTTCAGTCGGTTATAAATTGCCAAACAGCTTTTGCCAAAGCTTTACTGGTAAACTATAAAAAACTAGAAGACTTACAAAACGAAAGCAATGTACTTGGCGCTCATAGAGAACTAACCGAAAGTTTCGAAACCGACGTAAAGCCCTTGCTATTTACAATACGAGAAGAAATGGGCCTAAAGGCCGACCCCTTGCTTGCCTTAAAAGAAAGCGGCTACGAAAACAAAATCGCTGCCGAGCGCGGTAGCTCTAGCAGCGAAAATAGCGGGTACCCTACAGCATAGATTTTAACTCTTGCATCATTTTCCTTTGTTTAAAAGCTTCTACATAGTTTCCACTGTCTTCTTTAATTTCAGGAATGACAGTTAACTTCTTATGGTTTGAAAAAATTTCCGGCAAAGCTCTAAAAATTTTCTTTAAATCTATTACCGAATTATCATCGAACCCCGCACCGTCGTTCTGCCTGTTACCAACATTATAACTTCCGCATAAATGCACTTCCAAGATATTGAAAGTGTTTTTTTTGAGCTGCCACAAAACCGCAGCCTCTACTCCTTCTGTTTTAGCTTTTTCTGCAAACACCCTTTCTTCACTGTTTTCAGCTCCCATAAAAACCGGCACATTTATGCCGTCTAAATTGTATACACCATAATTTTTATGCGCCTCCAAAATTTCCACCTTCGCATAAGTTTCAGCCGATATTGCCAAATGAGCTGTGTCAACCACTCTAGGCAAACCTTCAAAATCCCGACTAACCTTTCCACAAGGGTAAACAACTACTCCGCCGCTATTTAAGTCTGCTGGATAAGTATTTTCTAAAAGAATAAATTCGTTTTTAGAATCAAGCCTTTTTAAAAACTCTTTAATTTTTTCCAAAACAGGCAACTTCTGAATTTCGTTTTCTATAAAATTATTCTGACCTTCCGCTCTTTGTATAACTCTGGCGCCTCCCACAAGATGCATAACCATTCTTTCAAAATTTTTATACCTATGACAAACCTCGGCCACTCTTAAAATATATTCTTGGCTTCTCAACTGACTTAAGTCTGTGGGAGTTACCGCGTCGAGCTCATAACCCACTTCTACATTAAACTTTGGGAAAATACTTGAAGTATACGAAAGAATGTTTGGCAAGCTGGCCAAATCTTTTTCCCCACCCAACAAAATTTCTACTTTTCCTACACCCCACAAAGACCTGTTTTGAATTTGCTCCTTAATGGGTATAGCTTTGGCACAAAGCTCTATTTCAACAGAAGCAGTTTTTACCTCTGGTACCAAAACCTGTGTGTTATGTTTCATTCGGTTATTTTAACACAAAATTCTATGGCCAAGGTTTTATTTCGCCCCGAACAACTATTTGCTCAGGGTTAATACCTTGGCTTTTTAAAAATTCTACAGAGAAATCGGCAGACTTTTTATTTCGCCAATCAACCACAGCATTTTCCCATTTTTGCCTGTCGCTGCCACCAGCCGAAAGCCCGCCCCCGTCTACCCGAAAGATTCCGCCTAAGCTCTTGGCCTTCTTAAAAGCACTAGAAACTTTAGCCGCTCTCACACACCAATCAAAGTCTCCGGCGATTTTAAACTGTTCGTCAAAAGGTCCCGCTTCTTTATACAAAGCTTTTGAAAAAATAAAAAACGGCCCGCAGACCATGCCTTGCAAAAACTGGCTCCTTGTTGTGTCTGAATACTCTGGAATCTGCCTGTCAATTTTTTGCATTGGTAACGGTAAATTAAAAAGACCTAAATTTAAATATCTTTTTATATAAAATGGAAAATGCACCAACATGGCTCCTGTTTTAAAAAGCTGAACCGCTTCCACAAGAGCACTTGCAAAGCGCACATCGTCCACATTCCAAAACCCTACAAACTCTCCTTTGGCTTCTGCAACTCCCCTGTTCCAGGTAGCATAAAGCGACTCACGCGGCACGTTAATAAACTTAAACCAGGTGTCATTTGAAAAACTTTTTGCAAATGCTTTTTCCTTTTCTGTGGGGTCGTTAGCTATAGCAATCAATTCAAAATCAACGCCCGCCAAGCCCAAGTCACTGGCGAATTTTCTTAAATGCTTTTCAAATTCCAGTAAATATTTATCGGACTTATATAAAGATGTAATTATGGAAAACTTCATAAGCTCATACTAACATTCTAACAACCAACACACTGCCCGGCACCCAAAATACTTAATACTTAATACTTAATACTTAATACTTTTTCGTACCACTCAATAGTCTTTTTCAAACCCGTTTCAAAGTTTACTTTAGAAACAAAACCAAATTCTTTTTTAGCTCGCGTCACATCTAGCTTTCTTCTTGGCTGGCCATCAGGCTTAGACTTATCCCATGTTATTTTTCCCGCATAGCCCACAAGACGAGCTATTAAAGGCGCTAAGTCTTTTATTTTTATTTCGTTGGAAGAGCCTAAATTAACCGGTTCTGGTTTGTCATACTTTATAGCCGCCATAACTATACCTCTGGCTGCGTCCTCCACATATAAAAATTCTCTACTAGCTTTACCCGTACCCCACACCTCCACTTCTTTTTTACCCGCTTCTTTAGCCTCCACAAACTTTTTTATGAGCGCAGGTATAACATGAGAAGACTCGGGTTTAAAATTATCACCAGGACCATACAAATTTACCGGTATAAGGTAAATACCGTTAAAACCATACTCCTGCCTGTAGCTTTGCAGCTGAACGAGCAGCATTTTTTTTGAAAGCCCGTATGGCGCGTTGGTTTCTTCCGGGTAGCCTAACCATAAGTCGTCTTCTTTAAAAGGCACCGAAGCAAACTTGGGGTATGCGCAAACCGTTCCGACCTGCACAAATTTTTTTACCTTAGAAAGTCTCGCGGCTTCAATAAGGTTTATACCCATTATGGCATTGTCATAAAAAATCTGGCCGGGGTTTTTTTGGTTATAGCCTATTCCTCCTACATTGGCAGCCAAGTGTATAACTAAGTCTATGTTTTTTACCGCCTTTTCTGCATTCTCTCTAAGCCTTAAGTCCAACGCCTCAAAGCTAGGCCTATGAATATTTTTTTCTATTGCACCCTGCTTTAAAAGTTCTTCGTTTACCTTTTGGCCCAAAAACCCGTGCCCCCCGGTTAAAAGTACCCTAGAAGTCTTTAAGTTTATACTTGACATATTGTTATAAATGTTATATAATGTAGCCTGTTAAGGAGGCGACTTGTTAGAAAAGGAAGTATTCTGCGGCAACGCTGCCGCGGAAGGGAAAGAGTCATGGGGATGGTTTTTGGGTGGGTTTTTTCCACCCGAACTCCCCAAGCATTCTTCAAAAGTAGAAATCAAGTGGGGCATCCACAAGGCCGGGGAAGCCCGGACCGAGTGGGGCGCGGATGAAAAGAAAACAACGTTAACGGTTCTCATTTCTGGACAGATTGTCCAGGAATTTGAGAACTCAGACGAAGCCTTACTCTCCGAACCCGGTGACTTTTGCCAGTTCGGACCCAACATCTCCCACAAATGGCGTGTCCTTGAGGACACGACCATAATCACCTTTAGGTGGGTCGAGTAGCACTCGCACCCACAAACATACCTTCAGGCGCTTTGCTGCTAGCAGAGCGCCTATTTTTTTGCAGAGGACGGCCCTCTGTATGCAGAGGGCCGTCCTCTGCATACGCTTTATTACTCTAGATTCTTTCAAATATCTCTACAAACCTGTGTTCGTAAGTATGTTCTTTTATAGTTCTTTCTAAACCTGCTTTAGCTATATTTTGCCTTTCGTCTTCATGGCTCATATAGTACTTACACTTCTCTATCATATCATTTTGGTCTTTAAAAATCACTATTTCCTTTCCGTCTACATAGTAGTCCTTTAAGTTATCCGCATCTTGTGTAAGCATAAAGCCGCCACAAGCCGGGATTTCAAAAGTACGCCCTTTTATTTGGTTTCTTTGCGCACCTTTGTAGGCCTTTAAATACGGGACAAAATTATTAAAATTTAAAACAGCCTTGGCTAACATTTTAAACCTACCCGTTAAATTGGCATAAGAACTTTCGGTAAAATTTAAATTAATTTTAGAATTACTAAAAATTTCTAGCATCTCCTCAAAACTAACCCTCCCCTTTTCCCAACCGCTTCCATAACCAACGGCTGGTAAGCCCAATTTTTTTAGGGCATGTATATATTTAGAACGATTACCATAATTTTTACCGACAAAAGTAATTTCATTAGCGGGTAGCTTGTAGGTTGTAGCTTGTAGGTCAAAAGGCTTATAAAGATGTATATTTGCTGCCCACTGAGTTTTTATTACACTTACGCCCAATGCCCTATATTTTTCCACTGCTTGAGAATCCGTAGTAGAAACTGCCGTAAATAACGGAGCCCAATTTTTGGAAAATATTTCAAACCTCCAATGGTCGTCGGCAAACCAGTTAAAAGTTCTTGTACTGGTTTTTTTGGTTATATATTCTATAGTTTCCTTTTTTATCTCCTCAGTAAACAAAAAACAGAAAAGCAAGTCCGGCTGCTTTTCCGTCACAATTTTCTTAAGCTCTTCATTCATATTATCCCGCCCTACAGCCTGCAAACGTTCATCTACAGCAAACATTTCAACCTCTACCCCGGGCATACTTTTTAAAGTCTCATAAAAATTCTTATATTCAAAAGAAAGCCCGCTTTCGGGCTTCCCGTACTCGTGTTTTAAACCACAAAATAAAACCTTCATAATTTAGTACTTGATACTTAGTACTTAGTGCCTAGTTCTTAGTTCTTAGGAGTTAGCAAACTGTTTTTTAAACCCCGAATCATTTTCTGCACTTCAACTAGCAAGCTCTCAACTATTAAACAATCTATATGCGAATACTCTTGCTTAACAATAATTATTTGAGTTTCTAACTCAAGAGAAGAAGCGAAAGCAATTGCCAAAAACTGTATAAACTCCTTTACATGATTTCTGCCAAATCCTTCAGCAATATTACTAGGAATTGCCAACGCAGACCTTTGCATTTGGGGAACCAAAACAAAAACTTCTGATTTAGGCAAAAGTCTTGTAACTTTATAGACTTCTTTCACTAACAAAATTGCCTTTTGCCAAACTAATAAATCTTTGTAAGATCGAACTGACATTTTGTTATAAAGCTAAGCACAAAGAACTAAGCACTAAAAACTATACAAATCTCTTCATTCAAAATTTATAATTTTTTACTCACTCCTTCTTCTTTCATATCCGCTTCCAGCATTATCTTAACCAATTCCTTAAACTTAACTTTCGGTTCCCAATTTAAAATTCTTTTAGCCTTAGAGTAGTCACCTAAAAGCAAATTTACTTCCTGAGGTCTATAGTACTTAGGGTCAATTCCTACATACTTTTCATAGCCCCCAAGCCCTGCGAGCTTAAAGGCTTCTTCCAAAAATTCCTTAATAGTATGAGTCTCCCCTGTAGCTATAACATAGTCGTCTGGCTTCTCTTGTTGAAGCATAAGCCACATAGCTTCTACGTATTCTGGAGCATAGCCCCAGTCTCTTTTAGCATCTAAGTTTCCCAAATAAATTTTGTCTGTCTTGCCGGCTAAAATAGCTGCAATACCTCGGGTAATTTTTCTGGTTACAAAAGTTTTACCCCGTCTCGGACTTTCGTGGTTAAACAAAATGCCATTACAAATAAACATTCCGTAGGCGGTTCGGTAATTTTTACAAATTTGATGAGCAAACACCTTGGCTACTCCATAAGGAGAAGCCGGGTTAAAAGGAGTCGTTTCTTTTTGCGGCGTTTCCAAAACATCGCCAAACATTTCCGAAGAACCCGCTTGGTAAAACTTTGTGTTTAAATTGTTTTCTCTTATAGCTTCCAAAAGCCTTAAAGTACCCAAAGCCACGGCATCGGCTGTATATTCCGGTATATCGAAACTAACCCTTACATGGCTCTGAGCGCCCAAATTGTAAATTTCGTCAGGCTTAATTTGCCTCAATAAAAAATTTAAATTTGAAGCATCGGTCAAATCTCCATAATGCAAAATTAACTTATGTTCCTGCTTAGCCAAGTCATGCGGATCCTTGTAAATTTGTTCTATTCTTTCCGTATTAAAAGTACTGGCACGGCGAATAATCCCGTGCACTTCGTAACCCTTTTTTAAAAGCAACTCAGCCAAATAAGAACCATCCTGTCCGGTCACACCGGTTATAAGAGCAATTTTATGTGATTTATTCATACTATAAAATTAAACAAATACTTAGGCAGATTATCACAAAAAGCCTTTTAAATCAACAAAAAATAAGCTAAAATTATACAAAGGCAGAATTGTAAATTTAGAATACAGAATTAAAACTTTTTCCTAACCAATTATTCTTTTTATATTCTTGTTTCTTACTTTTATGAAAATTCTTTACATAGTCACCCAAGCAGACGGCGGAGGTGCCCAAAAGTACGTTTTAACTTTGGCCAAACATTTTAAAGGCGCAATCGCGGCCGGAACAGAATCCACCCAGCTCTTTACCGCTGCCACCCGCTTACAACTTACAACTTACAACTTACACCACCTAAAAAGAAACATCTCCCCTCTCCACGACCTATTGGCTATTTTTGAAATTCGAGCGCTTATAAAAAAACTAAAAGCCGACGTAGTGCATTTAAACTCAACCAAAGCAGGGCTTTTGGGTTCTTTGGCTTCGGTAGGACTAAAAACCAAAGTCGTATTCACCGCCCACGGCTTTATTTTCAACGAGCCTATGCCTGCTTGGAAAAAAACTTTCTATATTGCTGTAGAAAAATTTGCTTCTCTTTTTAGAGACTTCATAATCACAGTTTCCGATGCCGATAAAAAATCTGCCTTGGAAAACAGTATAATAAGCAAAAATAAAATCCAAACCGTCTATAACGGCATACCGCAAATAAGTTTTAAAACCCGCGAACAAGCACGCGAGCATTTAGACCTACCGCAAAATCTTAAAATTTTTGGTGTAATTGCCAACAAACCAGAAACGCATAGATACATAAAAGGTATAGACGTAATAGAAGAAACGTCCAATTTTTTACCCGATAATTCTGCAATCGTGATAATTGGCGGCACTGAACAGACCACAGGTATCAATAAAAAATTTATACAACTTCCATACGAACCGGAAGTACAGAGTTTACTTAAAGCCTTTGACCTACTTATAATCCCTTCTCGGAAAGAAGGTTTGCCCTACACCCTACTCGAAGCCATGCAAGCAGGCCTGCCTGTTGTCGCAACTCGTGTGGGCGGCATACCGGTAGCTTTGGGTGATGCCGGACTATTGGTCGAAGCAGGCAATGCAAAAGCTTTAGCTGAAGCTATAAATAGTTTGTCCGACGAAGAAAAATGTAAAGCGCTTTCTTTAAAAGCCCAAAAACGAGCTAAACTTTTTACAGAAGAGCAAATGCTGAACAACACGGAATCTGTTTATAAAAAAGTGTAATAAAAATCCTCCCCCGCAACTTCGGGGGAGGATTTTTTTATTGCTGTAAATATTTTTCTAAAACCTGCTTTAGACTAGCGTCTTGGCTAATAAGCCTAGCAGCTAAGGCGCTCGCCTCCGACTTCTTACCAGCCTGACTGTAAGCCTCCACCAAACTTGCGTACCATGCTGGAGTTTTGGGGTCTAGCGCAATTATTTTTTCGTAAACCTGAACCACTCTGTCAAAGTTATTTTGTTTTTTATAGTAATCCAGCGTCCAACTTAAAGCCGCAGGCGAAGTAAACGGGTAACTTTTGTCTAAGAGTTCTTCAACAAGCTTTATCGCTTCCTCTTCCTTACCACTCTCTTTTAGCGCCACCGCATACTGCCATTTGGAATCTAGACTGCCAGGATTTATAGATACTATAACTTCACCCAATTCTAAAGCTTTCTGCATATTGCCGGTAAACAAATAAAATTGCATCAAGACCGCTCGAGCTTCTGTTCTGCCAGGAGCCAACTCCACTGCTTTTTCTAAAGCCTCTTTTGCCCTTGGGTCCGGAGCGGTCTGAGTTGCAAAAGCGTAAGTTATATACAAAGTACCCAGCTTTTGCCAAGTTATAGGATTATGTGGGTTTGCTTTAACCACATTTTCCATAGCATTTAAAGAACCCTTAACCACCTGGTCTGCAAATTCACGGTTTACATCTTTCGGATTCCTTAACATGGTTAGTACAAATTCCTGGTATTTGTGAGACGTTTCGCTTTGATCAAAATTAAAGCCCTGTTCTACCGCATTCTTAAAGTAATTCTCAGCTTCTTTATATCTACCCGCCTGAGCATACGCGTATCCATAGTTAGTATTTTTAGAAGCCTGAAGTGGCAAGGCATTCCCCACCCAAATTCCGTATACGGCTAAAAGAGCCGCAACTCCAAAAAAACTATAAGCTAGCCCCTCGGACACCTCTACTTTACCCTTTGGCTTTTTGCTTTTGTCTGCTTCCGGCTGTAAAATCTTTTCCCACAAAAACGCTGTAAAGGCTGTGTAAATGAAAAATGTCATGCTAGCAGAAACAGTGTCGAACACAAACAAGTTTTGAACTTGGTAAACTAACAACCCACACAACAAAAGCGAACCCTCTAGCACGCTCAAGGCCCCAAACTTCCAGGCTTTATAAAAAGCAACCAAGCTAAACACTATAATGGACAAATAAGCCAACAAGCCTAAAATTCCATTAGTCACCAAAACTTCGAGAATGTAATTGTGAGGTTTGTCGAACCAGGAAGGGTCGTACTTATAAATTTCGGGGTTGTAATATTTGTTACCGGTTATATAATAGTTTTCAGCTCCAACGCCCAAAATAGGATAGTCCTTAAAACCTTTTAGCGCGACTTTCCACTGTATAAGCCTAGCTTCGGTATTGCTATCTTTTAGCTGAAATATACGCTGCAACATACTGCCTTGAGGCAATTTACTGCTATTTAAATACAACAGCCCGCCAACCACCACCACGACCGCAGTTACAGACAGACCCCAAACTTTTAGTTTTTTACTCGGACTAAATATAACCGCAACCAAGGCGGAAATAAAACCACCGATTAACAAACCAACCACCGCACCACGAGTTCCCGACAAGAAAACTGCAATAAGCTGCAAAAATGCGCTAGCGAGCAAAACATATCTGCTCCAGTCTTTTTTTCTAAAAGCCCAAAACAAAGTTAAAAACAGAATAGGAATTAAATAGCTCGGGAAGAAAATGGGGTTTCCAAAAGTTGCAGAAACACGCGGCAAAGAGGGGTCTGGGACAAAAGGCGTCATACCTAACCTCACAAAAATAGCGTATACACACAGAGCTGTGGCAATACCTATGTTTGAGTATACAATAGTTTTTAGAAAACCAAACTGCTGTTTAGCCAAAACTACAATGTAGAAATACAACAAGACCAAATGAGTCAAATAAAATACCCCACCCATTCTTTCGAAGTTACCCCACAAAGCTTTTATAGGATCCAAACCAAAAATAGCTGAAAATACATTCAAAATCCAAAAACTGAGTACCGATATATGCAGCGGGTTTTTGTAAGAAGGCCTGGACTCTTTGTCTACAAAAAGCATGTAAACAAAAAACGGAAAACCAATTTCAACTAAAATTCTTAAATAAAAAGCTTTACTGGTTATAAAGGGAAACAGCAAGTCTTTAAACACCCAAATCGGGGTCAAAAACCCCAAAACAGTAACACTGAGTAAAATATACTTAGAAAAACTAAAAAATGCGGACCTGTTTTGCATAAAAAATGTATTTTGCTTAGAAAATAATTAACCTAAAAGATATAAACCTTTTAGGTTAATATTAGCACATACTTAAGCTAATTCACACCCTTATTTATTTTTTGGGTAATATATACTTCTCCCCTCCTCATTTGCCCTACTAAGCTTGTTTAAATAAACCAAGTGCTCCAAAAAAGCCAAAGAATTACTATTACTCAGACCGAATTTTTGTTCCAAGTTTTTTACAGTAAGCTTGGAATGCTTACGAGCAAGTCTAACTATTTTTTTTAAAAACTTTGCGGGCACCAAAGAGAGATTTTCAGTAAAAATATTTTCCTCTAATGCCTCATACTTATAACTCTTCGCTCCAAACATCTCGTACACCCCCAAAGCAGCCAATACAACAGACAAAGCAAACAGCCCGGTCTGGTACTGAAGCAAAGCAGCCAAAAGCACCGACAAACTCATGCAAGAAAAAACCATTCCGTAAACGTTTTTCATAAGGTGGCAAGGTAAATTATACCCATACCATTTTGGGGCTTAAATATTAAACATAAATTAAAATCCCTCGCTGCGGCGAGGGATTTTAATTATTTGGTTTTTATAAAAGTAACTATTTCCGTGCCTTCATTTAAACCTTCAGTTATTTCCACCAAGCCACCGTCTGCTTCCATGCCTGTTTTTACTTCTTTCTTTTCAAAAGCTTTTGTCTTAACATCTGTGACTACTCTCACAAATTTCTTTCCGTCTTCCGTTAAAACTGAACGTTGAGGGACCGAAATGACTTCGTCCTTTTTAGCCGTCAGAATGCTAACATTAGCAGTCATACCCGGCTTTATTTCTTCAAGTTTATCTAAAGCAATTTTCACTTTATAATTAACAACTCCGGAAACTAAAGTCGAAGCTGGGTCTACAGACTGAACTTTAGCAACAAACTTTCTGTCACTACCCAAAGCATCAAAAGTTACCTCAACACTTTGCTCTGGTCTTACCGAAGCAATGTTTGCTTCACTAATGTTTGCTTCTATATACAAGCTGTCTATATCTTGTAAAACCAATGCTTGCTTTTGAGCGGTAGCCAATTCACCCGGCTTTACATCTACAACAGTTATGGTACCATCAGCCGGAGCTCTGATTATAGTATTTTCTAAAGCCGCAGAGGCTGCCTGTACCTGCCCCTGAGCACTCAAAACTTGTGCCTCAGCCGCTTTTAATTCAGCTGGGGTTGCTTGAGCTTTTTTTAGATCCAAACTTGCCTGAGCGCTGGCTACTGTATTTTCCGCAGCAGATACTGCAGTTCTTTGAGTCTCTAACGCAGCTAAATAACTGGAGTTTGCCGCCACATAACTTGCCGACTGAGTATTAGGCAAATTTACAGTCCAAATATTGTTGGTTGGTACGCTGCTAGAAGAAAATTGTATAAATAAACCCTTAGTTCCCAAAGGCTGAGGAGTTACATCTACAATACCGCTGCCTACTTCTAAGCCAGTATATTGATACCTAAGTCCGCCACCAGTTGCATAAATGCTAATATTGTAAGCACCAGTTTTTTGGCTAGTATAAGTGCCAGTTATGGTTGCAGTAATGCCCCCAGTATTTCCAGCACCGGAAATAGCTTCGAGGCCAGTGTTCAACATGGTTTTGTAAGCATTGTCTACCAAAGTCTGTTGCTGCTTTATAGTGTTGTCGAGAGCAGTTTTGGCATTGCTTAAAGCTACCTGCGATACCTGAACTTCCGCACTAGAAGAACCGTCTAAAACTTTTTGGTAGTTAGCCTGTGCCTGAGCCAAGGCTCCTTGCGCTTGAGTATAGCTGGCAGCTTGATTTTTCTGGTCTAAGCTAGATAAAATCTGACCTGACTTTACCTTGTCGCCAACTTTTACATTTACTCTGCTAACAATTCCACTGCTGTTAAAACTTAAAGACAAGTCGGTACGGCTAGTTACCTGCCCTGTGGCTAATACAGTTTGTTTAAGCCCTTGTTTTTTTACAGTGTCAGTTTGCACGTCGCCTGCGGTTTTATTGCCGCCCCTAAACATAAAAAAGCCAACTACAAGCAACAAAACTATGCCTGCGATGATTTTCTTTTTGGTAAAAAATTGTCTTATATTCACAAAATTATAAACTTTAAATAATATTTAAGCCTATTTATTTTATCAGATTTTCCAGAAAAATTCAAGCTATTTTAAAGATTTTAGCCGCTTAATTTCTAACTCATACACACTCTTATTCTCAGGACTTAATTTAACTGCCTCTTGCCACAAACTTATCGCCTTTTCATTTTCTCCAATTTGTTCATAAAAATTGGCCGCCTTCGTTACGATGTCGGGGTACCTACTTGTTTGCAACAATGCTTCGTCAAAAATTTTTACAACTTCCTCTTTAGTTGCCCCGGCAGTTCTTTTCACATCTATGTATTGCGCCCACAAACTATAATTCTTCGGATTGTAACTTATGGCACTCTTTAAACTTTCCTCTGCCGAATTCAAATCCCCTGCTTCGGCATAGGTATAAGCCAAACCTACTAAAGCTGCTTCATTTTTTGGATCGAAACCGAGAACTCTTAAATACTCTTGTTTAGATTTTTCAAGCTCACCCAAGCCAAAGTATTGTTGAGCCAAATATATATGATTGTTAGTTTGCCTTAAGTTAGCGTCTTGGTCCGAAAGCGAAGTCGTGACCAAATCTGCTTCTGCTTTTTTTATTCTGTCCAAATACACACTTCGAGCCTCCGAGCTTAAATTTCTTTCTTTGTTAGGTAACCCGCTTTCTTTTAAAGTTTGATTGTTACGACTTTTTTGCCAAAAATACACTCCCCCTAAAGTAGTAAGGCAGAGTAAAAAAATAACACCGACAATAATACCTTTTTTCATATATTTAGTAAATTTAATTCAACTCGTTTAAATATACTAAAAATCTTAAAGCAATACAAAGCCCCCGCTTCTTTTTTATGGAAGCGGGGGCCTGCTGTTCATTTTAACCTAAGTCAAAATGTTCATATTTACGCTGTTTAAAGCGCATTACCTTACGTTAGTAAGAAGCAGACAAACCTTGAGAGTCGGTCGGCAAATTCTTTACTAAGTAATCTCTGTTCCAGTCGCTGGTAGAGAATGCGTGGCCTTGGGCCGACAAATCAGACCATACGAAGCTGGCAGTAGAGGAAGTAGCAGCGGAAGCAGCAGCCGGTGCAGCAAAGCTGGAAGGCTGAGCAATATTTGTAGAAACAGTCTTAGCACCGGTGCCGGTTATGGCAACAGTTGCTTTCAAGACGTAATTCTTAGTACCGCTTACCTGTTGTTCAGTAAGAGGCAAGAATTCAACTACAGCACTGGTGCTTACGCTGGTGCTGGCTGTGCCAGTAATCTGAGTGTTGGTGTCTGCATCCCACAATTGGAAGCTGCTGACATTCACGCCAGAAGAAGTGGCAACATTGAAGGCTAACTTAGCCCAGCCAATGGTACCGGAACCACCAGAGCTCAAGGAGAACTTGTAGATGGTGTTAGTGCCGGCAGTCAAAGTGCTAGAAGGCAAAGCTACGTTGGTGATAGTCGGAATGGTCTTGTAAACATACAAGGCATTACCAGCTACGCCAGTACCTAAACCAGTAGAGTTGTTAGTGATAGAACCAGTGGAAGACGGAGCGCTCTTGTAAGAATGCAAGAGTACCTGTACGTTTTCACCGGAAGTACCAGCACCGGTACCCACATTACCCAACTGTAAGTCTACAGTTAAGATTTTGGTGGAGTTAGCCGGTACAACAACGTTCAAGTTGCTGAAGGTGGTGGAAGCCATACCTGGCTGAGTAGCCAAGACGGTGCTGCCATCTTTAAGCATAACGTTCTGCACGGTTGTGTTGTTCGGTAAGCTCAAGATAACTTCAGAAATTGTGAACTGATCGTTGGTGGTGGTGAACTTAAATGCAGCTGCGGTCTTGGTCTGGCTGCCTGCAGTGATTGCAGCAACCGGAGTAGACGGATCTTGTGCAGCAGCAATTGTAGAGGAACCTACGTTGATAGTCTGACCGCGAGCGCTGGTATTAACAGCGGCGGAAGAGTTAACGGCGGTACCGGATACAGATGCATCCAAGATGAACCTGTCGGAGCCATAGGCTACGGAAGGAGCATTTACATCACCGAATACTTCAACGGTAACAGTCTGGCCTTTCGGCAAGGTGTAGTTACCAGAGAAAGTAGAAGTAGCAATAGTACCTGTTGTATTAGGAGTAGCTCCTGGAGTAACAGTTACGCTACCTTTTTGTGTTCCAAACATCTGACCATTTACCATAACTTTTACGTTATAGAGAGCAGTCAAGGTGGTGGAAGCGTTACCAGCAACAGAACCTATGGCAATGCTGCTTACAGTAACATCTTCAGAAGTGCTACCTACCAAGTTAAATGCACCCAACTTATAGCCAGTTTGTGGCAAAGGAGTTGTTCTTGCTGAAGGTGACAGAACCAGTCACGTTGGTGATGGTATTAGCAGCAACGGCAGTAGAAGGAGCGTTGGTGTAACCCAGAGAAACCATCTTCTGTACGTTGAGAGAACCAGCCATAACGTAAGCGGTTACGGTGTCGTTGTTGGAAAGGTTGTTGGTACCGTCATTGTCATACATGTCAGCGTGGATTTCCAAAGTAACTGGAGTTCCAGGCTGTACAGTGTAGTTCAAAGTATAGGAAGTTCCTGCAGCCGGGTAGTTGCTGGTCAAAGTAGCGGTAGAACCGTACTGTACGCCACCAATTAATACGCGGCCATTGCGCAAGGACCCAACAGTAGCCCTGCTAGAGGTAGCACCAATAGTTAGGGTTTCGATCTTCATCGGTTCACCATAGGCAGTAACAGTGTACTTAGCCAAGGTAACATCGGAAGAACCATCGGTAACGTTACCAGACGGAGAATCAGATGCTCTCTGAATGGTTAAAGTACCATTGTTGATGGAACTGGAAGATGTAGGACCGATTGGGAAGGTGTTGGAAGCTGAAACAGCTTGATTGTATTGAGTATCAGTAAAACCAACATCAGCAGCGCTGCGAACCTGGAATTGGAAGTTCCTAGAGGAACCGCCTACCAAGTCAGCCAAAACGCTTATGATGCGAGTACCAGCCTTCAAAGTCATCGGGCTGAAGCTGAAGTAAACATAACCGTTGGAGTCCATGGACTGGGTCTGAGCGACCTGAGTACCATCTACGCGCAAGCGGAAGTTGTTTATGTCAGCCATCTGAGCTGAACCAATGTTTCTTATAATCAAGCGGGACAAAGTCATGTCGCGGTTGTTTACAGAAACGTTGCTGCGGAAGACTTCTACGTCTTTAGCAGGATCAAAGCTAGCACCATCCGGAGTAACTGCACCGAAAGTCGGGTAAGCTAAATCGGAAGCGGTAGCAATGGTCATCATGTTACCGGAGATCATAACAGAAGCTGCAGAACCATTAGCTACAGTGAAAGAAGTCAACTGAGCACCAACGGTTTTGCCAGCGGTTGTACCAGCTGGAATTTCAACAACAACAGAAACGGTCATGCTACCGGAAACGGTAAACAAACCATTCGGGTTGGAGAAAGTAATCAAGCTGCTGCCGCCAACAGATGCAGCGTCAGTTAATCGAGTGTTGCCATTGAACAAGTAGACATTAGAAAGGTCACTGTCAGAGGAAACACCAGTTCTCTTAACCTGAAGCTGGGTTACGGTGCCATTACCAGAGAAGGTAAACTTTGCCAAAGTAGCAACAGTTTTAGCACCGGAAGCCAAAACAGCAAGAGTACCAGCAGCCGGAGAGTCAGATGCCAACATGGCATTAACAGAACCGGAAACTGGGCTGCTGCTTAGAGCGGTCGGAGACAACTGACCAGCTTGGCGGGAAGCCATAACACCGGACATAGGCAAAGCCTTGTCTGCAGCGTTAGCCGGAACTACTTTGTTCCAGGAGTAACCCCAGGAGTTAAAAGTAGCCATGTCGGGAATACCGAGCACGCCGTTGTTACCAACTAACTTGACTGTACCATTGTCGTTAACAAGCACGCCCGGGCGGTTAGCGTCGGTGGTGTTGTCAATGTTGGTGGTCTTGGTCAAGAAAGAGGAATCGCCATACTGGGCGTTTCCGAAAGAAAAACCGCGACCAGAGAAGTTAGCTTCGCTGGTAAAAGCAGCCTTCATACCACCGGTGATAAGAGAGCATTCGCCCTGTACATCGGAGGCTTTGGTTGCTGTTGCGCAAAAGATGGTACCATCTTGCGGCGGAATAAAAGAACCCTGAGGAAGAGCTGCGTCTTCGCCGTTAGCATCTACTACGGTTGCAAAAGAATTGAAACCGTAAGAAAGGAATGCGCCAGCGGAAGTATATGCTCTGCGGGTGCCGTCAGGCATTATCATCCAAATTGTGCCGTCAGAAGTTTTGACGTTAGTACCAACTGCATGAGGAGCAGCTTTTACAAACGGAGCAAAACCCATAAGCACGGTGGAAGCAGTAACACCTGCTGCAAAGATTTTCTTTGCTAAGGAAGTTTGCATTTGTTTAAATATATACTTTCGTTTTCCTTGTTTGATTATTCAATTGAGACAATCAAAGTGTAAGGAAAATATGTTAATTTTCACCCCTTAAACCTTTGTAACCTAAAGCTCTAGAGGGACCTTAAGCTAAAAAATTTAAAAGATGTTTATTGAATTGCCAAAAAGATCAACCTATCCCCTGTTTACAAAAGTAAACAAAGTTAAAACGCCGCCAGATCGACCAGACTGTCGGTTTTTACGTATTGTCCCCAACGTTGTGGTTATATACATAAATTTACAATCCCAAGCGACTTGTTAAGCCTCTTTGGGTTCAATAAATAATATTAAAAGTGCAAGAATAACTAAAATGTATGTTTCTACTATTTCTTTGGTTTCTTTAGCTTTAGTTATCCATTACACAAAAATAAAGACGTTGGCTTTTTATAGAATGTTACAAATTTTCTAAACTTTTTTTCCACTGAAAAAGCCAGGTAAATAATACAAATTTGGGCTTATTTAAAACAAAAACCCAAATTTATAATCTTTACTTGGCTTTCTAACAGCTAATATTTCGGTAATTTGCTTCCATATACTTAAACATTATAAAACATTGATAATGTTTTGTCAATAAAAAAGTTCTCTTATTTTAGAAGCCACCCGGTCAGAAAAACCTCCAAAATAGCAGCCACAAAGAGCAATATAACTAAAGCTGGTACATATAACAGCGCCGGGTTCAAGCTTTTTACAAAAGCCTGCTTTCTGGTTTGGCCGACTCCAGGCTTTAACCATGAAGTACCCAATTTCACACCTAAAGCTACGGTAAAAAACAAAACTGGTAATTCTACTATGCCGTGAGGAACGAGACCTAAAAACAGTATCTGAATTTTTTGCCAAAGGGAAAATTCGCTTATATTACTAACTCTTTGAACCAATAAACCTAAAATTCCGCCATTGAACATAAGGGAAATTATAGGAAAAATACCCAAGACCACTCCGCCAAACAATACCAGCATTGAGGCTCTAAGGTTGTTATAGAAAATACCCCAAACCAAAGGCCAGCTAAATGAAGAGATATTGCCAAATTTTTCTTCAAAAAGCTTAACCACCAGGTCCATTAACCCTGGAAATAAGCTACCTAAGCCGTAACCAGAAGCCGCAAAAACAAAAAAAGCCACCGTTGCAACATAAAAGGCCGACTTATTTTCCAAATACAAATTCTTATACAAACTATAAATCTTTTTCATATAAGGTATTATACCCTATTTTAGGATACCAATTGCCCAATTTCCTCTTTAATGTTACAATTTACTTCAGTTTTAAACGCACTAAATATCATCGGGCTGTAGTATACCGGTAGTACGTCTGCTTTGGGAGCAGATAGACTGGGTTCGATTCCCAGCAGCCCGACCAAAGAAAAGCTTATCAAAATGATAGGCTTTTCTTTTGTTATTAGCTATGGGAACACCCTAAGTTTACCCCGCGCGATTGAAGGGGTAACCTGACACAAAAACAAGGATTCCCCTTGCGCCGCGCAAGGGGAATCCTTGTTAATTAAACAACCTCTTATTTTTCGACAATTCCTTTATAACTTTATAGGCTTCTTCTGCATTATCTACCAAATGATACAAATCTAAGTCCTGTTTGTTTATTGCCTGATTTCTTTTGTATAAATACTCCTCTATCCAACTAAGCAAAGGCTGCCAAAACTCTCTATTTACCAAAATTATGGGCACAGGTCTAATTTTCCTGGTCTGGATTAAAGTCACCATTTCAAAAAACTCGTCCAAAGTCCCAAAACCACCAGGAAAAAATATGTACAAAGATGCTCCGGTTTCGAGCATAACTTTTCTGGTAAAAAAGAAAGAAAAGCTTTCATACTCCTTTACATACTGGTTGGTTCTTTGCTCAAAAGGTAATTTTATGTTTATACCAACGCTTCTGCCACCAGCTTCGTAGGCACCCTTGTTAGCAGCTTCCATAATCCCCGGACCTCCGCCGGTTAAAACCGTAAAGCCGGCTTTAGAGAGTTTAAAAGCCAAGTCTTCGGCCTCTTTATAAACTCCATTTTGCAAACCAACTCTCGCGCTACCCATTATAGAAACCGACTTTTTAAATTTCTTTAAAAAATCAAAGCCGGATATAAATTCCGACAATATTTTCATTATGGTCCAGCTAGACACAT
Organism: uncultured Candidatus Saccharibacteria bacterium; assembly: GCA_964523855.1. Lineage (GTDB taxonomy): Bacteria > Patescibacteriota > Doudnabacteria > UBA920 > UBA920 > JAEUSF01. The sequence goes on from CAZGAF010000002.1 coordinate 38,605, forward strand.
CTCTTGTCGTACCTTTTTTGAAAATATGTTCCAACTGAGAAGCTGGTATGCAAATTTCTCTCCCCTGAGAAGTAAAGCAAACTACATCGTCTGGGTGGTTACTATGTTTTGAGTTTTTATTTGAATCGAATAACATTTATTTTTTTCTTTATTTTTTATCGCCAATCTTTCGCAGATTGCTACGCAGATAATACCGCTAATTCCTTTTTCTAGCAGTATCATAAACCACTCTTTTAATTTCTAACTTCTTTGGTGAGTAATTTACAAAGAAACCAAGTTTATAATCCGAAGCCTTTAGATAATCCCAGAAAGTCCTTATATCTTGTAACGTAGAGAAAACTTTAAATTTCACCTCAATAAGAATTATACCATTAACAATTTTATCTGGTACATAAACACCAACTTTTTCACCTAAATAGTAAATATTTATTCTTTTTTGATCTTCCACGGTCAGACGCCTGGCCTGCATAGCTAGTGTCAAAGCTTTGTCCACAATTGACTCTTTAAAGCTTCCTCTGAACTGTTTCCACACATCAAAACAGGCGCCTCGAATCTTATAAGATTCTTCTGGAAACAAGAAATTTTCAACAATTTTTGTCACTTGGTTGAGCGTTAATTCAGCGTAATAATCAGCGACCCTTCAGCGATTAATCCTGGGTAGCCTCTCCACCCGTACCAGCACTAAAACCTGCTTCCATTTCCGTTGAATATTTACCCACAGATGCCAATGAATTCATTTTTGCGCGATGCATAAAGGTCTGTTGGGCAATTTGTAAGTTTTCTAGTTTTCCGGCCCACGCCTTTGTAGCACCGTCCTGCAAAGCACGAGCGTAGGAAAAAGTTAACGGCCAAGGCTGTTTGCCTAAAGCATTTATGGCATTTAAGTTCTCCGTAGCTTCAATCTCGCCTTGCCCCCCTGACAAAAATACCACGCCGGCTAAATTCGCAG
>CAZGAF010000002.1:39563-41701 GCA_964523855.1 uncultured Candidatus Saccharibacteria bacterium
CTTCCTCAGGCTTAGCCTTTTGACCGGAATTTTTTCCAGGCAGGACCATGCTGGACTTTAAAATCACAGCTTCAACATCTACCCCGGCCTTTGGCAGCTCTTCAAACAAATATTCCAAAGTTTTTTCTGTTACCTCTTCAGCTTTCTCTATAGTATGAGTACCTTCCAGCAAAACTTCCGGCTCTACCATAGGCACCAAACCATTCCTCTGACACTCTAAAGCGTAAACAGCTAAATCTTTTGCGTTCTGGCGAATATTTTCGTCCGTTGGAGTCGTTTCTGAAATAGTAATGACGCTGCGCCATTTACAAAATTTAGCGCCCATGGCAGCGTATTCCTTTAGCCTGTCGCCCAAGCCCTTTAAACCCAAGGTCAGTTTTTCATTTTTATACGGCTCTACTTCCACGAGTCCTTGGTCAACTTTTATACCAGGTAAAATACCTTCGCTCTCTAAAACTTCTACAAAACTTTTACCGGAAGAAGTTTTTTGTCTTATAGTCTCGTCAAAAAGTATAACTCCGCTAACGTACTCCTCTTCGCCCGGTGCTGTTAAAAGCATTTCCCTAAAAGCACGTCTATTATCTTCCGTGTTTTCCAAATTTATGGCCGCAAAACGTTTACCAACCGTATTCATACTTTCGTCGGCCGCCAAAATGCCTTTCCCTTCCCCTACCATTTGTTTAGCTATTTGCTTTAATTGATCTATATTCATAGTTTTATGATTAAAATTAAAATATCAAAATGTAAAATGACAGTCTAAAATTTTAAATTTTTATTTATAATTTTTATCTTTGATTTTGTTATGCTCGGTTGTTATATACCTAACTGTCCCCGACAAACCTCTTATAACAATAGAATGCGTAATAATCCTGCTGTCATAAATCCTCACCCCGCTAAGCAACGGTCCGTCTATAATTCCCGTAGCTGTAAAAGTCAAAACTTTGCCTTTGCATAAATCATTTACCGAATAAACTTTCTTTTCGTTCAGTCCGGCTCTTAGAAGCAAATCTTTGTGCGCCTGTTTTTGAGGACTAAATCTCGCAAATAACTGTCCTCCCAAAATCTTTACAGCCGTTCCAGCCAAAACAGATTCGGCCGAAGCTCCTATGCCCATTAAAATGTCTATTCCGCTTTCTGGCATACAAGTGGCAATAGCAGCCGCAACGTCTCCGTCTGTTATAAGCCTAACCCGGGCACCCACTTTCCGCACCTCTCCGATTAAATCTTTGTGTCTTTCCCTGTCTAAAATACAAACCGTTACATCTTTTACATTTTTATTTAAAGCCGTAGCGGCCTTTTGAATATTTATTTTTGCTGACAGTCCTAACTTTACAACCTTGGCGGCTTTTGGACCTACCGCTAACTTTTCCATATAGGTATCTGGTGCCGAAAGCAAAGAGCCCTTGGCGCCCGAAGCTATAACCGCCAAAGCATTATAGCGGCCAAACGCTACACTGTCTGTGCACTCAAGCGGGTCTACGGCTAAATCAAACTCTCCCCCTCTATGCCCCAAACTCTTCCACCCACTCCCAACTTTTTCTCCTACATAAAGCTCCGGGGCTTCGTCTTTACTCCCTTCCCCAATAACAATAGAGCCTTTAAAATCTATTTGGTTAAACCTGTCGCGCATTTCGTCGACAGCCGCCCCGTCTGCTTTTTTTGCCTCGCCTTTTCCAACCCACTTACTCGCAGCAATAGCTGCGGCTTCGGTTACCCGAACAAATTCTAAAGCTAAATTTCTGTCCATATTTTTAGTAGTAAGTTGTAAGTTAATAAGTTGTAAAGTTATTTTTGAATTTTAATCCACCCATAAATTAACCTGCCCACCTCTTCACATAAATCAAATACTTTTTGATACTCAAAGTCTTCTATATACCTTAAATCTTTAGCTAGTAACAATTGATATTTAAGCTCTTCCAACGAAGATTCTGCCATGTTATAAAAATGCACAGAATCATTTTTTGATTTCCTTTTAAATCCTTCAGCAATATTTGAGGGGACAGAAACAGCACATCTCCGAGTTTGACTCACAAGACCAAATAATTCATGCTTGGGATATTTTGCAGTCAATTCATAAACTATTAAAACCAATTCATGAGATTTTTGCCATGCTAAAATTTCTTTAAAAGTTTTAATTG
>CAZGAF010000002.1:41711-57884 GCA_964523855.1 uncultured Candidatus Saccharibacteria bacterium
TAATTGTCATAAACTTACAACCCTACAACTTACTACTTACAACTTCTTTATTGCCTTAATTATAGCATTTCGGTCAATTTCCTCGTAACCAAGCAGTTCTTCCGGCTTGCCTGATTTTGGCATTTTTTTCACTGCCAACATTTGCATTTTGCACTCTAGATTCTGCATTTTTATAGCACTTGCCACAGCTTCGCCCAAACCTCCTTCTGCAAAATGATCTTCCACAGTAATAATTGTTTTCGTTTCCTCCGCAGCTTTTTTTATATTCTCATAGTCTATAGGTTTTATACTATACAAATCTATAACGCGAATATTAATGCCTTCCTTTTTTAAAGCTTCATATGCTCCTAAAGCTTCGTGTAAAGTTACCCCCGCGCCTATAACCGTCGCAATATCTTTTTCTGATGACTTTAAAGTACAAGATCCCCCAATCTTAAAATCATGTTCCACTAACTTGTCACTCCCGACGTTCGCTATTTTATTAGTAGTCGTCGGGACCCCGTCCTCTAGCGTCGGGGTTGTCACATGTAACCTGTCACTGTATAAGATACACGTTTCTTTCCTAGTCGTTCTTACATACACGTTGCCGAAATATTTGACTGCTAATGCTAAAAGCTTCTCTGTAGAAACGGCGTCGGAAGGATACAAAACGATTCCGTCAAAAACTGTCCTAAACATCGCGATGTCTTCCAAAGCCATTTGAGACGCACCGTCTTCTCCAATACTCACCCCGGCATGCGAGCCTATAAACTTTATATTTGACCCTGCGTACTGAGACATTCTAATTTGGTCAAAAGCCCTAGAGAAAAAGGCGGCAAAAGTTGAAACTAAAGGTATTTTGCCCCGCTTAGAAAAGCCTAAAGCCGCACCCACCATATTTTGTTCAGCTATAAACATTTCAAAAAATCTATCAGGGCTATTTTTCTTAACAGCATCTGCATAAGTTGAATTGCTGGTTTCCGCATCTAAAACCACGGCCTCAGGAAAACTTTCCAAAATATTTACCAAAGCATTCCCATAAGCCTTCCTTGTTGCCACAGGTTTAGACGTGTCATAATCTGTAATTTTTATATTTACATTGTCATTTTGACTTTTGATTTTATTTGGAATTTGAAATTTGTAATTTGTAATTTCTTCCGGCTTCAAAGCCTTGTCCACCTTTGCTAAAGCTTCAGCGGACTCGGGCTTTGAAATTACCCCTATTAAATCCTTATCAATATCACCCAATTCGCCTAAAGCTTTTATTAGCTCGTCCTTCACCAAAGCCTTGCCGTGCCAGCCATCTTTATCTTCCATAAACGAAACACCTTTTCCCTTAAGTGTTTTCGCAATAATCATGTAGGGGCGGGCACTGTCCGCCTCCATATCAGAAAACGCTTTAGAAATTTCTTCCATATCATGCCCATCTATAACCACGGTTCTCCATCCAAAAGCTTCAGCGCGCTTTTGATAACTTTCTGTATCGTGCCCAAGCATAGTCTCGCCTCTTTGCCCAAGTCTATTCACATCTAAAATTGCTACTAAATTATTTAGTTTATAGTGCGAAGCAACGGCCATAGCTTCCCACACACTGCCCTCAGCCATTTCACTGTCACCAAGCAAAACAAAAGTTCGGTAACTTAATTTTTCCAGCTTTGCATTTAAAGCCATACCCACGCCTACCGAAAGACCCTGCCCCAAACTGCCAGTCGGAACTTCTGTATAAGGAAACTCCAAAGTAGGATGTCCCTCGAATCTGCTCTGAAATTTCCTAAGAGTCAAAATCTCCTCAGATTTAAATGGTCGGAAAAATTCTTTTATATCATCTTGAGCAGATTTGCTCTCCGTAGTTTTGGCGAAGGAAGGCTTCTGTCCTGCCACCGCATACAAACTATAAAATAAAGGCGAAGCGTGTCCTTTGCTAAAAATTAACCTGTCGTTATTTGGATTTTGGCGGTTATCCAAATCAGCTTTAAAATACCCTCCAAATAAAAGTGCGCACATTAAGTCCGCAGCGCTTAAACTCGAAGACGGGTGCCCGCTTCCGGCTTCAGTGGTAGAAACTAAACTATAATATCTAACTAACTTAGCCAATTCCAATATGTTATTCATAAGAGTTTTTATATACTTTTAGCTATTATATCTTATTCACTAAAAAAGAGTAATCCTTTTGTAAAAGATTACTCTTGCCCTCCTTACTCCTTACTACCCGCTACAAGCTACTCCCTGCTCGCTACTAACTATTTCTTCTCCTGACTTTCAAAAGCTGAAATAAGCTGCTCTGTCATGTCGAAAGTTTTACCGGTGTTATGGTCCATAAAAATAACTTTGCTATTGGAAGTCGCTCCTATGCTCTTCATGGTGTCTAAGTATTGAGTTAAAGTAAGCAGCGCCATTATCTCCCGGCTGCCTTGGCCTGTTGCGCCCTTAACAATTTCTATAGACTCTTTCAAACCTTCGGAAATAGCTTTTCGCTCCTGTGCTATACCTTCACCTTGCAAACGCTTTCGCTCTTTGTCGGCTTCCGCTTCTTTAACAGCTTGAATTTTTATAGCTTCACCTTTGTTAGAAGCGGCTTTCATAAGCTGCTCGCTCGCCACTACCTCACTCATAGCTTGAGTAATGGTAGGAGGAAAAGACACTTCGGTTATTTGAAACGAACTTATAACCATACCCCATTCTGCAAATTGTCTTTCCAAATCATTCCGTATATGAGCAGCCAACTCTTCTTTCTTTTCCAAAATGCCCTCATGAGTTTCTTTTGCAACATAAGTTCGCAAAGAATTTTCAATAATAGCGCCAATGGATTGCTGCCTGTTTTGCAAAGAATAAGTAAATTTTTTAACGCCTTCTGTAGTAGAATCTACGCTGTAAATTAAGTTAGTGGCAATATCAACAATTACCTTGTCTTTAGAAGGATAAATATTTTTTAAAGAAAAATTCTGCTGCCTTAATGTAACTTTTTCCGCCACTCTTTCTACAAGAGGAATTTTAAAATTAAGCCCCGCTGTCATTATACGGTTAAACCTGCCCAAAAACTCAATTACGTACACAGTATTTTGTTGGACAACTTTCACAGACGACAAAATAAGCAAAACTAAAATAATTACAATAATATAAGTTAACATATTTTATATTTAATATTTAACAGCTTGATTATAACCTATTTGCAATTTAAAACAAGGGATAAAACAAAGATCATCATTGCTCAGTGCAAAGATGATCTTTGTAAAACTAACCATATAAATATATCTACTTAACTTTAGCCAATTTTTTAATTTCTTTAACTTTGTCAGTTTTTTCCCACGGCAACTTTATGTCAGTTCGGCCAAAATGCCCATAAGCGGCAGTTTGTTCGTAAATAGGTCTTTCAAGCTGCAAATGCTTTATTATATCTGCAGGCTTAACCGGGAAAATTTGTTCACATATAGTCTGTAAACGTTCGTCAGGAATTTTACCTGTACCATAGGTGTCTATAAATATAGAAACCGGTTTAGCAACACCAATTGCGTATGCGAGCTGGACCAAACATTTTTTGGCAAAACCTGCTGCTACAATATTTTTTGCAATATAGCGGGCAGCATAAGCTGCGCTTCTGTCTACTTTAGTCACACATTTACCGGAGAAAGCACCGCCTCCGTGCGGAGCATAACCACCGTAAGTATCTACAATTATTTTTCTGCCGGTTAAACCCGCGTCAGCTGGCGGACCGCCAATAATAAACCTGCCGGTAGAATTTATAAAAATTTGCGTGTCTTTTTTGAGCCACGAACCCAAAACCGGAGCTATAACAAACTTTGTTATATCACTTCTCAATTTTTCCGTTGTAACATCTTCGCTATGGTGCGCTGCAACAACCACGGTACCAACGCTCTTTGGCTTGCCATTTACGTATTCGACGCTAACTTGGCTTTTACCGTCTGGGCGCAAATAATTAAGCTTGCCGTTTTTTCTGACTTCGGAAAGTTTTTTTGTTAACCTATGAGCCAAAGAAATGGGTAGAGGCATAAGCTCCTTGGTTTCGTCGCAGGCAAAACCAAACATAAGACCTTGGTCCCCTGCGCCCTGCTCTTTAAATTCGCCCTTGCCTTCGTCCACTCCTTGGGCTATGTCTGGCGACTGTTCATGAAGCGTAGAAATAACTCCCACGTCGGAATAGCAAAAACCGTATTCAGGTTTATCATAACCAATTTTCTTTAAAGTTCTTCTAACCACGGCTTGAATGTCGACATAAGCCTTAGTCCTAGCTTCTCCGCCTACCACAACCAAGCCTGTGGTTGCAAAGCATTCTATACCAGCATGAGCTTTTTTATCTTGCTTAAGCATTTCGTCATATATTGCGTCTGAAATTTGATCGCAAACTTTGTCCGGGTGCCCTTCGGTAACAGATTCCGAAGTAAAAATCTTCCTAACAGAAGATGGTTTTGTGTTCTTCATAATTTTTGGTTATCTATCTTAAAAAAGATAGCTTGTTACAAATAATTTATAAAATAAAAAATCCCGTCTTCACGGGTATACATATTTATCTTTCCCCGTGAGGGGCTAGAATTAGCACCCTAAAAAAATTTCGGGGTTGCTGGCAGATCGATGGGCTAGTTCCCTACCTGCGCTCTTGATATTATTAACTTGTTATATGAAGTATAGCAAACAAAAACCAAACTAGTCAAATTAGCCAAAAAAACTTGCGTGGGTTCCCAAAACTCCCCCGCGTATTCCGCTGCCGGCCGGGTCAAAATCTATCCATTTACCATAGACTTTTACCTGCAAATATTGGTGAGGTACAAAATTTAAAAACACATGGCGAGACCTTATGTCTTCCGGTTTAAAAAACTTACTTGTGAGCAACATGGCGTACGCAACATAGTTTATAGCATTACAATAAACGAACTTTTTTGTTGTCCAAATTGCTTCCAAATTTTTTACAAAGAGTCTGTGCGGCATAACCGCAGCCATTCCCCTGGTATGGCCCCACTGCTTCTGGTTTTTATCTAAAATAAATTTGTACAAATTTTCTAAAAAAGTCATCTGGTCAAAGGACTGTGTTTTTAAATTCTCTACAGCGGTTTTAATTTCTAAAAAATCTCGAAAGGTGGGATTATAAACTCCAAACCCCATAAAAGGCGCCACTAGTCTAAGCAAAACAAAAACCAAGAAAAAATATGCCACGACTAAAATAAAAATATAAAATATTACGTCCATATTGAGCTTTAAAATATATAAATATAGAATATTACAAAAATTATAACACATACAGCACCAGCTCTGTAGACAACCCTTTTAAAGGGCTGCATTATTTAAGAGATTTTGAAAGGGCTTTATATAGAGACTATCCGGAGCCTAGATTTTGTTAGGCTACTTAAAATATATCTAAGACCTCAACTCTCCGTTATTTATTTTTTTTAACAAAAAAATACTCACACAGCCTCACGTTCGTTTTCCCTATCTCTCATACACTCAAACAAAAAATCTGATTGCTTAAAAGCAATCAGATTTTTTGTGGAGCGGGTAGCGGGAATCGAACCCGCATCATCAGTTTGGAAAACTGAGATAATAACCATTATACGATACCCGCCTAGTCAGTAAAAAAGATTATATCTTTTTTTTAAATTTTTTTCAAGTTAAAAAAATCCTCTCGCCTTGGCGAGAGGATTTTATTTACATTTCAGAAGTACTGGAAGAACTGGAATTTCTAAGTTTAACCGCTTCCTTAAAGGCTTCACCGGCTTTAAACTTAGGAGTATTAAGCTCAGGAATAGTAATTTTCTGAGACGGGTTCCTGGGGTTTACGCCTATTCTCGGCTTTCTGTGAGAAACCAAGAACTGCCCGAAACCGGAAATATTAACCTTACCGCCTTCGCGCAATTTTTCGTATATCATGTTCAATAAGGTATTCAAAAACCTTTCGGCATCAGACACGGTAATTCCAAGCCTGGCTGCCAACTGTTCAATTAACTCAAGTTTATTCATAAATTTAACCCTTCCAAAAAAACATATAGCCTAGGAAACAATATTGCTTTTTTGGGACTAATGATTAAATGTACCGGCCCTTTACCGGCTCAGTACATATTATAGCACTTTTTTATATTTTTGCCATTTTTTATGAGCAAAAATAAGCCCTTAATAATTAGCTTTTTAAACTAAAACCTTTTAAAAATTTTCTTGTAACCTATGAGAAAAAAATACTATACAAACCTTAAAATTTAATGAAAGCATTTAAAAAATCTTGTACCCTTTAAAGATACAAGATTTTAATTTAAACCAAGTTCCTTATATACGGCGCCAAGCACGCCGTTTACAAACTTCCCACTCGACTCTCCGCCAAAGCTTTTTCCAAGCTCCACAGCCTCGTCTATAGCCACTTTAGGCGGCACAGCTTTTAAAAAACACATTTCAAATATACCTAACCTAAGCACATTTCTGTCCACCACCGGGGTTTGCTCTACCGGCCATTCCGGAGCGTGTTTTTGAATGAGCTGGTCTATTTCTTGTATTTTAGAAACCACGCCCTCAACTAATTCCAAAACAAAAGCCTTGCCTTCCCCCACGTGTGGAAACTCAGCAAGGTTATGTTCTAAAATTTCTTTTATGTCTCCCGCGCGTCCGTTAAAATCCCACTCAAACAGGGTTTGCATCGCTATTTGTCTGGAAAGATGTCGGTTGGACATAACAAATTATCTTTAATCCTTAATCTTTAATCCTTTTTCAGACTCAATGAACTTCAAAGGATAAAAGATAAAGATAAAGGATAAAAATTACTTTGTAATTTTTCTGCCTTTATAATATCCGCATGCTTTACAAGGCATATGAGGCATAACAGCAGCCCCGCAGTTCTTGCAGGTTGCAAAAGAAGTTTTCTTTAAAGCGTGATGACTGCGTCTTTGGTTGCGTCCGCTTCTGGTTTTATGTTTTTTAGGAACACCCATAGGTTTAAGATTATAATTCTAAAGTGAATAAATTATACACTTTTAAAGGCTTTTAGTCAACAGTATATGTTAAGCATGTGAATACGCACCGCCCCTACTCACTACTCACTTCCATTAACCCGTTTATGATGACAGGAATTAATTTAAAACTTTTTAAGGCTTTAAACAAACCATCATAAACGAGTTACCAAAAGCAAATTTTACTACACCATAGCCAACCAAAATTTTGGCAGGTTATGGTGTAGGGGCGTCTTTTGCTGCGCAGGCGGCAAGCTGTAAGACTCCCCAAGGTTCGGCAGCACAACATCTGCCCTTAAAAAAACTTGAATAATCCCTCCTTTCCGGTTAAGCGGCTCAATGCCGCCCTCCACTCCCGCCGTTTACGAGCGGGCGGAGAGATGAGATACACAAACATGACTGAGCACCCCACGAAAAGTGCCCAAAAGATTTTCTCCATGTTCACCTCCTGGCCTTAACAGGCCACGTTCACTAACAGCAGCAGAAAAGCAAAAGCTGCCGCGATCTTATACCAACTCCACTCGCTCGGGACCTCTTTCGAGGTCTCAACGAAGTGTTGGTCCGACAGGAAGTACCCCTGTCTTCTCATACTAGCTCCTCCTCGGGGTTAGGTGGTAGTTTTCGAGTGGCGCATGTTGTAACGCCATCAAAAGGCCCGAAAACCATGGTTTGCGCGCGGACGCACGGCACGCAATGAACAGTCAGCCGGTAGTTTTTAAATTTTCTTTCCGGCAGAAAAATTAAAAAACTTTTTTAACTTTTCTTCCAGAACCATTTACCAAGAGCTATTTTAGCACAAGGGGAATCCTTGTGACTTTTAAAAGAGTTATTTTGAAGGGCGGATGCACTGGTTATGCTCCGCCCCTAGTTTGGTTTTCTTTTCGGCGTATTGGGCAGGTTCCCTTCTATAGTAAGGGGGTAGGGCTGTAAGGTAGGCTAAACGAGGAAAAAAGGCGGGACAAACAAGAATACCGAAAAGAAGACTCCTCCGATTTTTTTTCAAAGCTGTGGGTCTAAAAGGACTTGGGCCAATCCCGATCCATCGGGATAAAAAATTTTACCCTCCCTTAGCCCCACGGCTTCGAAAAAAAACAAAAACCGTAAACTTATAACCTACAGGAGAACCTAAAGTATAGATGTTCTTGTATGCAAAGTGTTACGGCTTTCGTCTGCCCCCAATCCGTGTAATACGAAATCAGGAGCATGCGTCTGGATTCTTTAGTCTTCCTGTAAAAACTAATAAATCTATTTTAAATGGCCATGCAATTTAGCATGACCACGCAGTATACACTAAAGCGAGCATTTTGTCAATACCTTACACGCTCTATCTTATTTTATGGCTTATTTAAAAGAAATTTATTGTAATGATTTTCTTTTTTCCCAATCCAAAACTAACTGCTGCCACTTAATTTCCATTTCAAAATTTAAACCCTGTATTCTTTTGGTTTCTAAAGGATTTGTTCTATCTATTTGTATTCCAATGTTATAAATTGCCTTCAAAGCATCTGTAAGCTTACTGTCTATCTCTAAAAACCTAAGCATGCCTGGCCGCAAGTGGTCAGGTATTAACTTCGAATTCTTCACCATTTGCTGCATTTCCTCTAAACTTGGCTCTTTGGGTAATTGTTCAAAATTGGTTTCTCTCATACGTCTATAATATCAAACCCCGCCCCTTTTAAAAAGGGCGGGGCATTTTGATATTTCAATTTTTAACTTGCTTTAATATTCCATCCCCATTCCCGGCATACCGCCCGGTGCGGCTGGAACTTTCGGCTCAGGCTTGTCTACAACTATAGCTTCGGTGGTAACCAAGGTAGAAGCAATAGAAGCTGCGTTTTCCAAAGCCAAACGAGTTACTTTAACAGGATCTACAATACCAGACTTCATCATGTCTTTTTCCTGACCCTTTGCCCAATCTTTTTCGTCGTACTTGGTAAAGTCGTATCCGGCCTTACCGCTGTTATCCTGCTGAACAAAACTAACTATACCGGAAGGTTCGATACCAGAGTTCTCAGCAATAATTCTAAGCGGTTGTTCCAAAGCTTTTCTGACTATCATAGCTCCGTGTTTTTCAAATTCGCTAAAGGTTTTACCTTCTGCAATTTCTTTTTCCAAAGCCGGAGCAATATGAGCCAAAGCGGCTCCACCGCCGGCTACAATCCCCTCTTCTACCGCGGCCTTAGTAGCATTCAAAGCATCTTCAATCTTAAACTTCTTAGCCTTCATTTCAGTTTCGGTAAATGCTCCAACTTTTATAACCCCTATGCCGCCGGACAATCTAGCCATGCGTTCCTGTAACTTTTCTTTGTCGTAGTCCGAAGTAGAAACTTTGTATTCGGCCTTAATCTGGCTCACGCGGCTCTCTATAGCCTGCTTATCACCTTGACCGTCCACTATAGTAGTAAACTCTTTAGTAGAAATAACTTTTCTGGCTCTGCCCAATTGTTCCAATTCAGTCTTGTCGAGTTTCAAACCCATTTCTTCGGTAATTACCTGACCACCTGTTAGAACCGCAATGTCTTGAAGCATTTCTTTTCTTCTGTCGCCAAAGCCCGGGGCTTTAACTGCCAACACATTAAATGTGCCACGGATTTTGTTAAGCACAAAGGTAGCCAGAGCTTCACCCTCAACCTCGTCAGCGATTATAACCAAATCCTTCTTACCGCTCTGAGCAACTTTTTCCAAAACCGGCAAAACATCTTGCACGGAAGAAATTTTCTTATCGGTTATTAAAATATACGAGTCTTCCCAAACAGCTTCCATGCGCTGAGTGTCCGTCACCATGTATGGGTTTACAAAACCCTTGTCAAAACGCATACCTTTTACCACTTCTTTTTCTAAACCAGTAGTCTGGCCTTCTTCTACAGTTATGACGCCTTCATGACCAACCTCTTCCATGGCCTCTGCAATTAGCCTACCCACTTCAGAATCCAAAGAAGAAATGGTAGCCACTTGTTCTATACCTTCCTTACCTTTTACCTCGGTTTTGATTTTAGACAAGCCTTCAACCACATACTTTACCGCCTTATCCATACCGCGCTTTAAATCGTTGCCGCGAGTCGGATAACGCCTAAGCATTTCAAAACCTTCTTCAACCATTTTTTGAGCCAACACAGTTGCAGTGGTTGTGCCGTCACCAGCAGCTTCATTGGTTTTATTTGCTACTTCCTGAATAAGCGAAGCGCCGACATTTTCAAACTTGTCTTCAAGTTCAATATCTTTTGCCACAGTCACACCGTCGTCGGTAATTGTTGGACTGCCAAAACTTTTGCTCAAAATTACCGCTTTACCGGTAGGACCCAAAGTCACTTTAATAGCATTAGCGGCCTTGTCTACACCTGCCTTAATTGCCTGTTTGGCTTCAAAGCCATATTTTATAATTTTGCTCATACGTTTATTTAATTCCTAATCCTACAAATCTCTACAAATTCTATCTGTTTGAGATTGGTAGCTGATCAGTAGGATTAGGGTGTCCAATTTGTAAGATTCGGACTATAGAATTTAATAATGTTATTCAACTAAAGCCAAAATATCTGAATCGTCTTTTTCTTTGCCTACGTATAAAATTTTATACTCTAACTTTTTACCGTCTTCTTCCACCTCAATTTCGTCCCCGGCATATTTACCAAAGACAACAGTATCGCCAACTTTTAAACCTAAAGAAGAAATCTCTGGTCCGTTACCTAAAGCGACTATCTGGCCTTGTGCTTTTTTTTCTTTGTCGGCCGTGTCCGGTAAAACAATTCCACTTTTGGTCACTTCTTCCATAGAGGACTGCTTTACCAAAACCCGGTTACCTAAAGGTTTTACTTTCATACTAATCCTTTCTTTAGACTGGCTGCTAAATTACTAATTGATACCAAAATACGAAATTAGTTTCGTGCTTTAGTATTCTTTCGTACTTTTGTAGCCTTTAAAGATTAATTTCTTTACTATTTTAATATCGTCTTATCACTCTGTCAAGAAGAGTGATAGAGGCTTAACTCTTTTTGGCAATGCTGTATAATACCACTATGAATATCTCCTATCAAGGCGAAAATCAAGCCCAGAATTTCCAAAACTTCTTAGCCTCCGAAGATGGCCAATTTCAAAAAAAAGTGGTTATAACAGAAACGGAAATCTCTTTAAACAACTTAAATTTTGATGCCAAAATTTTAGATTTAGGCTGTGGACCGGGCTGGTTAACCGACTATTTGCAGAACAAAGGCTATAGCACAGTCGGCGTAGACGCCGGAGAAGCCCAAATTGCTCTGGCCCAAAAACTATATCCTAAAAACAAGTTCATTTTGGCCGACCCTCAAGTAGCTTTGCCTTTTAAAGAAAACGAGTTCGATGCGGTGGTGGCAAGTTTGGTTATATGCGATTTTGAAAACCAAGACAAAGCTTTAAACGAAATTTTTAGAGTTTTAAAGCCGGGAGGAGTTCTAGTCAACATACTCCCTAACCCCTACTACACCATGCCGGTCATGTCTTGGAAAAAAAGCTTATGGGCCAAAATTTTTAAAAAACCTCCCACACCCCAACTCTCCCCTTACTTTAATTTCTTTAAAAGTCCAAGGGAATTTAAATGGCGCAACAATTTAACCCGGCGCTTTTACTCCCTGTCCGAACAAATCAATAACATTTTAGCTGCAGGTTTTATATTAACCAATTTTAGAGAACCTAAGAGCGAAACTGACACAAAAAATTTCAGCCGCCAATACCAACTCTACAGATTTCCACTCTACCTAGTCCTAGAAGCAAAAAAACCGTCACCATAGTGACGGTTTTTATAAAGTTTAGAGCAAAGTAGTAAAAAAATTATTCAGCAACTGTACATGACGGCTTTCCGGATGAAAAGAAAGTTCGTCTGGCAGTATAAATGTATAACTATCTTGCTTTATGCGTGAAGTTTCGACGCGCTTTAAAAAATTCTCTACACCCAAACCAAAACTATTACTAAGTAACTTTTCTAAAAATCTTTGAAAAAAACTTTGCGGGCCCAAAGGCCAAACTTTTGGTTTAAAATTTGGCGAAAAAATCCCTAACCACTGCATATTGTTTTGCTGAAATTCCGCTACCACATTTTCCCCAAAAACCGGTCGTAAGCGCACATACTCCATTGCTTTGTATAAATTCTTCTCCCGGTCTACAGCTTTGGGCCTTGCCAAATAATGGTTCAAGCAAAAACGATTTTTTGTTTTATTTTTATAACGCCTGACTCCCAAAATTTGAAAATACAAAGAAACTAAAGTCCGCCCAAGCCACATAAACCTACTGTCGGTAAAAATGAGCAAGTCTATATCTGAATTCTCTTTTTGCTGCCCTAAAGCCTGGCTACCCCCTATAGCCACAGCGCGAATAAAAGGTATGTGCCTCACAAATCCCAAATAACGCTTTATAATTTTTTCTCTTTTAAATCCGTAAAAATAGTTATCCAATCTCTGCTCTATTATTTTGCTTCTACCTTTTAAACAGTAGTATCCATACTTTTCTTCCACCTCGTTTCTCAGTTCGTTTTGTAAGGCACTCAGCACTTCTAAAAGCTTGCTTTCTTGCAAATTTTCACGCACTCCCCCTACAACTTCCCATTTTGTGTCCACATGGGAAAGCAAAATTTCTTTTTCAGACAACAAAAATTTGTGCAATTCCAAAAGCGTCAGGGGCGTGTCCTGCAAGTCAAAAAATTTTAGAGTGTTAAAAATTCGCAACTTTAACATAATTTGATACTACTCTGCCAATACATGCGAATGATACGAATAATGCTAATAACACTATCCGCATGCGCTACTGCAGACCACCAGAATATACGGAGGTTATATTTCCCAAACTACTTAAAACCATAGGTAAAATAATGCCCATAGCAAGTAAAGGCAAAACCACCAAAGCTACAGTTATATACAACTGCCACTTCATGTAGTTTTTTGTAGCTCGAGAGTTATCTAAAATTTCGAGCAGCATTTGCTCTTGGGTCATCGATACGGTCTTGTCCTTCGAAGTTTCAACGAAGGAGGATTGATTTGTTTCCATATGTTTATGATCCATATCCACAGATACTATAATCCTAATCTGCGTATACCTACAGATAGTTTTTATCCGTAGTTATCTGTAAATCTGGATATCATCTGTAGATCGGGATCGATTTATTATTTTTGACAGTTAGGACAAAAGCTGCCCGTTCTTCCCCCAACTTTGGTCGACACTATAATTGTAGCGCAATTTTTACACTTCTGCCCCTTTTTACCATAAACAAAGTGGTATTTACCCATTTGCCCAGTACTTCCGTCAGTCCTGACAAAATCCCCCACGCTTGAACCCTTGGCTTGTATACCTTTTAAAAGTACAGGCTTAATGTATTTATATATTTCATTTAACTCGTTGTCCTTAATACTTAATACTTTCCTACTTGGACGCACTTTGGCATGAAATAAAATTTCGTCACTATAAATGTTGCCTATTCCGGCTATAACTTTGCTATCCATTAAAACTTCCTTTATTTGTCTTAGTGTCCATTTTTTAACGGCCGTGAGAAATTGGACACATGTGAATTTTTTGTCAAAAGGCTCAGGACCAAATTCTTTTAATTCACGCACCTGGTCTATTTCGTCGTCATGTACAAGTTTTAAATAACCAAATCTTCTTACATCGTTAAAATACAAAGTACTTCCATCTGCAAACTCAACCACCACGTGCGTATGCTTGGAAGGTAACTGCACCAAAGGAGCATTGGGCTTGTTTAGCAAACGATACTTGCTGCCTGTTTTCTTTTTTAAATTTTTATCTTCAAAAATAAACTGGCCGGTCATTTTTAAATGCACCAGCATAGACCATGGTCCCGAAAAGTCAAAAATTAAAAGTTTTGCCCTTCTTTTTACAGAAAGTATTTTTTGTCCAAGTAAAAACTGTACAAAGTTTTTCACTTTTTCACTTTCAACTTTGCGCTTAGGCGGCAGGGTTTTGGGTCCTATGCCGACCATTTTAGGCGCGTTAACAAGCACGGACTTAATAGTCCGGTTTTTAAGTTTTTTATTTAGCTCTCTAACAACAGTCTCTGCCTCTGGTAATTCTGGCACAAAATTAATTTATTTTAGATAATTTAATACATTATAATTCATACCCCCAACGTTGACAAAAGAATATTAGGTTAACAATTTATCATTTCTACAACACGCATATTTTGCTATAATCTAATTACTATTATTGTTGTAAGGTATATCGGAGTGTCGGCGTATCGGCAAACTTATGACCAGCTTTCTTAATTCCATCCCCCATAATTTTTCTCAAGAAGACGCTAAAATTTTAAAGCATGCTTTTGATTTTGCCAAAAAAGCCCACCACGGACAAAAACGCAAAAGCGGCGAAGAGTACTTTACTCACTCACTGTCCGTATCGGTAATTTTAGGCCAAATCTTCCCCAACGTCCCGACTTTAACTGCCGCGCTTTTACACGACATACCGGAAGACACAGAAATTACTTTAGAAAAAATTAAACACGAATTTGGCGCCGAAGTTGCCCAACTAGTAGACGGCGTAACCAAACTTGGCAAAGTCCGCTTCCACGACAGCACCGACAAGTTCTATGTAGAAAATTTGCGAAAGCTTTTTATCGCCACCAGCGAAGACATAAGAGTGATCCTAATAAAACTGGCAGACCGACTGCACAACATGAGAACGCTGGAATTCTTAGCTCACGAAAAGCAAATTAAAATTGCCAAAGAAACTTTAGAAATGTATGCGCCTATAGCTGCCCGCTTAGGTATTAGCTCATGGAAGGACGAGCTTGAAGACCTGGCTTTTAAAGTTGTTTACCCTAAAGAATACGCGGAAACTAAACTCATTTTAGACGAAGAGTTTAAAAAGCGCGATCAAAGCATAAAGGACGTAAAAAAACATTTGGAAAGCGCTTTAAGAAACGAAGGTGTCAAATTTTTAGAAATCTCTGGCCGTGTTAAACGTGTCTATTCCCTCTACCGAAAGCTTGAAAAGTACAATGGAGAAGTCAATAAAATCTACGACATGTTCGCTTTACGTATAATAGTCCGCTCTACCGCCGACTGTTATACGGTTTTAGGTTTGGTCCATAGGCATTTCCAACCTATGCCCGGAAGAATTAAAGACTACATTTCAACCCCTAAGCCTAACGGCTACCAAAGCATTCACACCACGGTTTTTGACACCGCCGGAAGAATTTTTGAGTTTCAAATAAGAACTGACCTCATGCACGAAGAAGCCGACCGCGGCATTGCCGCACACTGGTTTTACAGCGAAGAAGGCAAACCGGAGAGCACAGCGGCCTTCAGAGCTCCTTGGGTAAAAGAACTTCGAGCTTGGCAAGACGAAACCGCCAGCGCCGAAGAATTTTTAGACGCCCTTAAAATTGATTTTTTCCGCGACAGAATTTTTGTGTTCACTCCTAAAGGTGACATTAAAGACCTGCCGGTTGGCGCTAGCGTCATTGACTTTGCTTTCTCTGTCCACACAGACCTTGGTTTTCATATGATGGGCGCCAAAATTAACGGTAAAATGTGCAGCATATACGACACTTTAACCAAAGGCGATGTTATAGAAATTATTAAAAATAAAAACCCTGTCAAAATTTCCCGTGACTGGCTGGAACATGCGCACACTTCTAACGCCCGAAATAAAATAAGACACTACTTGCAGGAAAACGACAAAGGCATTATGAGGCGAATAAAAGAACTCAAACTTTCAGACCTAAAACCCACCTTACCCACATTTTTTAGAAAAAAATGATCGCAGATACGCAGATTTTGACACAGATTAGCAGATGATTGAAAAGTAGTAAAATGAAAAAAACCTTTTCCCACATGAGGGAAAAGGTTTTTTGTTTCTGAGAAATCTGAATTAATCTGTGTATCTGCGATCTAGTACGCTATTGTATGCTTTGTGTATCCTGGTTTATGTTCATGCAACTCTTCGGGAGAAAACCAAACTTTTATTTCTTCGACAGCCTCAGGGCTGGAACCGGAAGCATGAATTAAATTATACACGCCAATATTTTTGCTATCCGCATGCTTAAAAGAAACATGAGAATAGTCGCCTCTTATAGTCCCCGGAGCTGCGGATTTCGGCTCAGTGGAACCCACCATTTTTCTTACTAACTCTACAGCTTCTATACCTTCTAAAGCTATAGCCACAATTGGACCGGAGCTTATCATTTCAATCATTAAGTCCCGAACCTTTTGCCCGCGTCTTATAGCCAAATCTTCGGTATAATGTTTTTCTGCGTGCTCTTTTTTTGGCCAAAGCATTT
>CAZGAF010000003.1:0-22696 GCA_964523855.1 uncultured Candidatus Saccharibacteria bacterium
TCTGAAAAGAGAAAAATATTTTAAAACAGGTTTTGGCAGAAATTTTTTAAACCAAAGAATATAGTTCGTTCGGGAGTAGCTCAGCGGTAGAGCAATCGGCTGTTAACCGATGGGTCCTGGGTTCGAATCCCAGCTCCCGAGCCATAACAAAAAATCTTACCTTCACGGTAGGATTTTTTGTTATAGATTTGGTAGATGGAGGGATTCGAAGGGAACGGTTCCCGACTTGTCGGGAAATTCATTGCGACTATTTGGAGCAATGAATAGTGGCGGGCCGGCGTTAGGCGTTACTCGAAACGACTAAAAGGAGTTGAGAGTAGCCGTGGGACGGCGAATCCCAGCATGTCCGCCGTATCCGCCTCTGGCGGAGAAGGAGGGCTCCCGAGCCACACAAAAAGTCTTACCTTTACGGTAGGGCTTTTTGTTAGTAGCAAAGATGATCTTTGTTCCGAACAAAGATCATCTTTGCTTGCTAGGTGCCTAGGTGTATACTTATGTTATGAATACGCGGGATTACAAACTATTCCGTGCTGGTGAGTATTATCACGTATACAATAGGGGAGATAATAGAGAAAATATCTTTTTAGACGAACAGGATTACGTGAATTTTTTGAAGCGGCTTAAATTAGCATTAGGAATACCCACCATATCCACGCTTCGTATAAAACCTTTTCCAATAGAAAGTTTTACTGTACTTGCTTATTGTTTAATGCCCAATCATTTTCATATACTTATTAAACAAAATACTGATTTGTCTATTGGTGAACTAATCCGAAAAGCTGTAACTAGTTATGTTAAATACTTTAATGCTCGGTACAAGCGGGTTGGAAATTTATTCCAAGATATATTTAAAACCAAACTTATTGATAGTGATGCGTATCTTTCCTACTTAAGCGCCTATATACATAACAATCCACCAGAGCCGCTTGTTTATCCATATTCCAGTTTTCCGGAATATCTCGGAATTCGCCAGGGTAAGATTTGCAACCCAAAGTTCCTACTAGACTATTTTCAAGGGGACCGTAATAAATATAAAGAATTTGTTATTGGTTACACCCAAAAAATGCATAGTAAAATAAAACACTTAGAATTCGAAGAAGACTAACCTACAAAGTTCCACCTACAAAGATCATCTTTGTTTACAGTAATAAACACAAAACAATTTTTAATGTGCTTATAGCGGCTTTTGTATTTGTAAAATTTTAGGCTTGACTAACCTAAGTTTTTTGGTATACTTCTTCGTAACTTGAGCGCTCTGTGATAGTAGAGCAGAGCAAATTCAACTCAAGCTTCGAAAAGGAGGTTGCTGTATGTCAGCAACTCGCAGTAAAGATTACTTGAGCTTGAGAAAGCGTCTAAAAAAGAAAGCTGGACGTGAGTATCAGCATGCGGAAATGTTTTGGGCAGGCGGCGTGCTGTACTTTGGTAATGCCGAAAACGCTTCGTGGCCCCGGATGGTTCCGAATGTTCAGAATGTTCCCAAGCCGGGGCATTTTGTGGTAGGGTGGGCGGAGTGCCACTATAATTCCCAGCGGCAACCGATCGCGCATTCAGCTGCCGGTAACAGTTACCGTGACTCGGGGTACGATGACCGTTCGCGGCGCAGATGGTAGCCGTGAAAATCGCAACGACTGAAAGCGTACGTTTCGCCTTAAACAGCGATAGCGTACGCTTCTTTTTTAAAATTTATAGCATCAAAAATGTTACAATAAACATATGAATAAAGAAAAAAGTTCTATAAGCCTAGAAATGTGCAAAAAGTATTTAGGCAAAAAGGTCAGAATAGTTATAGACCAGCCTTACGGTACTTTTTATGAAGGGGTAAGGTATGAACTTAACTACGGTTATGTGCCTAATACTGTTGCTCCGGACGGAGAAGGGTTAGACGCGTACTTCTTAAGCTCCAAAGAACCTTTAAAAGAAGCGGAAGGAGTTTGCATTGCAATTATTCACCGTCTGTACGATGACGACGATAAACTAGTGCTGGGGGAAGAGGGGAAAGAATACACTAACGAAGAGATAGAAAAAGCAGTTGGTTTTAGAGAGAGGTTTTTCGAGCACGAAATAGTGAGGTAATAGTCACTTTTGTTTGTTTTAGTGTTTTTTGTTATTCTTGTTTATATGAAATCCCTTACATCGATTCTAAAAATTGAAGAAATTACCAAGCTTGCCTCAAGGTCAAATTTAAGGTTGGGCAAAGCTATAGCGGAAGATGGTAAATTTACTATAGAAAAATCTACCACGTACGGACAAACAGTTCGTGTGGTACATAAAAATGGACAGCCTTATACAGTGCACTTAGAGTCCACGCCCAAAGGCCTTCGCTGGAAATGCAGTTGTAGCTCAAGAAAAGATTTATTCTGTCCACACTGTATTGCTCTAGGGCTTTACATAATTACCGAAAATTCTAAAAAAGTATAAAAGAAAAAACCGTGAACTTTTTATGATCACGGTTTTTTTATTTTCAAACTATTTTTTATAGTTCAAATATATTAAGCTAACAATTTTGGTAAAATTTATGGCTATAAGGCCTGTTAAGAGCCACCAGTCAATAGAGTGGGTAACAAATAATTGGTAAATAATTCCCAAAGAAAAGACTATGCTGCCCGCTATAAGTCCTGCGCGGTTAGCGGTGTTTCTGTGCAAAACTTCTCGCTCGTCCGGGTTCATGCCTTCTCCAACAAATGCCATAGAAACTGTGTAAAGCACTAGCGCGGCGCAGACTCCAAGCATTTGGCCCATGGCCATGGCATCGGGTCTGCCTAAAATTAAAAAGCCTGAAATTAGGGCAATGAACACCAGTAAAAATAAATAGTACAAAAGAGTTTTCATGTTGTATTTTTTAAAATTTCTTGTTTCTATTTTAGCATAAATAACTCTTCAGTGGTTACGCCAAAATACTTTGCCAGTTTTAATGCAAGTCCCAAAGACGGTTCGTAATTGCCTTTTTCCATGGCCACTATGGTTTGCCTAGAGACACCAACAGACTCCGCAAGTTGTTCTTGGGTTATGTTTTTCTTTTCTCTAAAGTGTTTAATGCAGTTAGTTATCATTAGCCGAAAGTAAAAGTAAAGGCTTCAAACCCTTCTTCTGGGATTTCTATATCTACAGTATGTTCTTTGTAGTCTTCCGAGTCAAAGAGGGTATAAAGTTCTGAGTTTTTAATTTTAACCGTTTTGTATAAAATACCGTCTATTTTAATTTTGACATCTTGTTCTTTTTGGCTTTTTGCTACCATGTACAGTTTTCCGGAGTAAAATTTTAGTCTAATGCTTCCGGGTCCACGGGTTAAAGTGGTATTTTCGAGACTAAAGCGCCAGTTGCCGCTTAGCGCAAATTCGTTTGTTTTAATTTCGGTGGGTAAATTATACTCAAAGTTTTCACTCATGGGTTTTTGAGAGGAAGCTAAGTTTGCAAGCCTCAGCGTGCCAAAATACATTTCCGGAGAGCGCACGTCTTTATTTTGTTTTTCTGCCTGTTTTTGCGAGCTTGCGTTAAGGCCAAGTAAATACCGTATAACATTTTCGGTTTCTTCGTACTGTCCTTCGCCAAAGTGCACGTAGCGAATAACCCCGTCTTTGTCTATAAGGTAGTGGGCAGGCCAATAGCGGTTTTGGTAAGCGTTCCAAGTGCCAAAGTCGTTGTCTTGCGCTACCGGGTATTTTATATTAAAGCGACTAACAGCCGTGGCGACATTTTCCGTAACCTTTTCAAATGCAAATTCCGGAGTGTGAACTCCTAAGATTACAAAACCTTGGTCTTTGTAATTGTCGTACCATTTGGTCACATAGGGAAGAGTACGTATGCAATTTATGCATGAGTAGGTCCAAAAGTCTATGAGCACAACTTTGCCTTTTAAAGACGCTAGAGTTAAAGGCTCTGAGTTTATCCAGTTGCTTATGCCTGTAAGTTCGGGGGCGGGCCCGTAGTTTTTTAAAGAGGTGTTTACGTTTGAGTTTAGATTTTCTGCTGCGGCAGACAAAGGTGTTGCAACTTCAGAGTTGTTTAAAGTTTTGTTTTTGCCGGTTTTGTCTATATAAATACCGCCCGCAATGAGCAAGACTAAGAGTATTAAAAAATAAGGTAAGTATTTCATATTTAGAGTTTTATAATTCCTGCCAAATTCCACGAAGGGAAAACTTCCAAAAGCTTTGCCTGTAAAACCAAGTCCCACTGAAAATACATTGCCACGGCCATTAAAAGTATTATTACACCAAATATTTTTTGTAGTATCTCTGTATAAACAGAAAGCCATTTAACTTTAGTTGTCGCATATTGTCCTCCGTAAGCTATAAGCAGCATGGGAATAGAAGCGCCCAAAGAATAGGCCAGCAGTAAAATCCCAGCTGTGACTAAGTCAGACTGAATGGCTATTAAAGACAGAATCGAACCTAAGACCGGCCCCGCGCACGGTGTCCAAATAATTCCAAGTACCAAACCCAAAACAAAACCGCCCCAGTTACCAGTACCGGCTTTTTGCGCGGTTTGGCTTGCCGAAGTTACGGCGCCGCTTAGGTAGATTTTAAGTTTGTTAAATGGCAAAGGCCACAAGAGCAAAAGTCCAAAAAAAGCCAAAAATATAACTCCAGTGTTTCGTAAAAAATCCGGCGGGAGCATAAACTGCTGAATTATAACTGAGAGGAAAAGTCCGGCTAGGAAAAAAGTTGTAACAAAGCCAAGTGCAATGAACAAAGGTCTGGCTTTGCTTTTTTGTCCAATGCTAGCTCCAAGTAAAATAGGCAAGAGGGGAAGTATGCAAGGCGCACCAACCGTTAGCGCACCAGCTAAAATTGCAAAAAGTATTTGAAGCATTTATTTTAGGTTTTTAATAAGTTCTTGTATGTCGCCGCCGTTCCATTTGGTAACTAGGTTTCCGTGTGAGTCTACTTGTACAAATGTGTGCTGGTAAGTTACGCCGTATTTGGTTTTAAGTTCTTTTTTTGTATCGTAGTCGGTTTTAAGTACAGTGACCCCGGCAGGGATTTCTGCTGCGCGGGAAGAAAAAGCTTTGTCTGCTTCTTTGCAAAACGGGCACCACTTGGCATGAAAGAAAAGAACGACCCGACCGCTGTTTTTAGAAGCTTCGCTTAAGGCTTCTGCGGAGTAGTCTGTATAAACACCGGTTTTCTTTTCCATGTTGGAATTTGTCTCCATGGACTTGGTGGTGGGTTCTGCTTTCATTGCATCTTTATTTATTGGCTTGGAGTCCGTTTCTTTATTTAACTTGCTTTGACTTTGCATTGACTGGTTATTTTTTGGTTTAGAGGCAAAGTAAATTCCTGCGGCTACTATAACCACCAAGCTCAAAATTATTATTCCAGATTTTTTCATACTTATTTTTTTAATTGGTCTTATAATCAGAATAAAGTATGAAAAAAGTAATGTCAAGTATACTTTACATTAAAATTTCAAAAATAAAATAATGCTACAATATAAATATAAAATATTTAGCATAAATTATGGGAAAAAAGTTTTCAGACATTAAGCCTGGGGGAGTTATAGAGTACATTGCCAAGTGTCCAAAAGAAGTTCGGCCGCTCTTAAAGGAGTTAAGGGCCATAATAAAAAAGACAGCTCCCAAGGCCATGGAGACAGTAAGTTATTTTCAGTTTCCGGGTTACTGCTACGGCGAGGGGTATGTTTACAACGGTATGTTTGCCTGGTTTAGTTATAAAGCCCCTTTTGTAAGGCTTCATGTTTGGCCTGAGGTTTTAAAAACTTATAAAAAAGAACTTGCCGGTTACAAAACCCAAACTGCGGTTGTGTTCTTTCCGCCCGAAAGCAAAATCCCTTCTGCTCTGGTAAAAAAGCTTGTTAAAGAAAGTATTAAAGTTCTAAAATCCGGCCCAAAAACTAGAAAGTAGTCTTAACAAAAAACCATTAGCAAGGGCTAATGGTTTTTTGTAATAGAAATTTAAAAATAAAATGCTCATTTCTCTATTTTCTGTCATCCCGGAATTTTCCATGGGCTTTGTCTGGAAAATATCCGGGATCTAGTTTTGTTAGTCTATAAAATACCCTCTGGATCCCGGCTCTCCACCTTCGCCGAGGCTTCGGAGGACAAGTCGCCGACTCGGCCAGGATGACACGAAAACATAGGATTTCTACAGAGCAGGACATGTGCCCATTTTTTATTAAAATCCGTTCATGGCGTTTTTTATTTACATGACGTATTGTTTGTTGGCGGGTAGATTTTAATTTTGACATGATATAATTATTTAAATATAAATTTGAAAAATATTGTGAATTTAGTTTTATTAAAATTTCCATACAAAATCCCAATGCTGTTTTTTGCAGTGAGTTTTCTTGTATTTTTACTAGCAAACCAAGCAAAGGCGGAAGTTTATATTACGGATTGCATTGGTTTGCAGAATATGAACAATAATTTGAGCGAAGATTATTATTTAGACAACGACATAGATTGTAGTGACACGGTAACATGGAACGGAGGAGCGGGGTTTATTCCCATAGGACGGGGCTCGTATTTTTCCGGGATGTTCAACGGTCAGGGTTATACAATCTCAAATTTGTACATTAATTCAACAACTTCTCAAACCGCTTTATTTTCCCAAATAACCAGTATAGATGTTTATGAAGATGGGGTTTATAGTTTTAATTTGGAAAATGCAAATATCTCAGGAACATCTGCGGTTAGTGCAATTGCTGGACGGGCTTTAAATGGAACCATTTCAGATGTTAGGGTTAGTAGTAGTACAATAAGTAGTTCTGGTACGAGTGTGGGCTGTGCTGCCGGGTATGTTCAAAACAGCACTGTTAGTTTAGTGAAGTGTGAGAACGTGACAATAAATTCTACTTATAACGGTGCTGCAATTATAGGGGGTTTGATTGGGAATTTGTTTAACGGAAATTTATACTATTCTACTTTTAGAGGTATTATTTATGCCCCGGGTGCATACCGTGTGGCTGGTATAGCTTCTCAAGTGTCTGCGGCCTTGGGTGATACGGATATAGATCAAGCCAGTGCGGTCGCGACCATAACAGCGGATGGTGACGCGGAAGGTGTTGGAGGTGCGTTTAGTTCAATTAGCAGTAACAACCTATATTCTTCTACTATTAATAACGTTTATGTTCGAGTTGAGGTCTTTACAGAAAGCCCGGTTGCAGGTATTGCAGCGGTTATTGCCAATGATGGAGTTTTGACTCTAAATAAATTATATTCCGTTGCTAGTACAACATCTGCTACTCGATATGGGTTTTTTAATGATGCTAATTCCGGCGGAACGGTAACAGTAAGTAATTCTTTTTGGAACACAGAAAGTTTGGCAACAACCACTGCTTACGGTGAATTAAGTTATTCATTTTCCGGTGTAACCGGTAAGACAACAGCTGAAATGAAATCGCTGGCCACTTATACAAGCTTGGTGACTTTGGGTTTGTCATCACCTTGGGATTTTACCAATAGCCCGTATGATGCGGTTACGTTTGAAGGTCGGTGGAATATGGCCAGTACAATTAATGAAGGCTACCCATATTCTACCAGTGAGTATGTAAACCTGTCTCCCAACACGCCTCATGGTTTGGGCGAGGTAAATTACATCAACGGGTCGACAATAAACAATAGCACGCCAACTCTCAGTTTTATACTTTCCGATGACAACGTTCCTGATACTTTAAAATACCAAATCCAAATAGATGACAGTTCTGATTTTTTAAGTCCCGTAGTCAGTTATACCTCCGGACTGTCAGCTCAAGGCAACAGGAGTTTTACAGTAGGTCAACCGGCGGGGGGTGGAACTTATGCACAAGAGGGTCTGGGTCAGACGTTGTCAGACGGTCAGTATTTTTGGCGCGTGAAAGCTTATGATAACAACGTAGCTTCGTCTGCGTATGCTGTTGCTAGCGGCGGTGTTGCGTTTGTATTAAATACCCGACCACAAGCGACAGGAGGGGGAGGTTTGCCGTCGGAAGCTTACTTTTTGCCCAAAGTTCCAAGCGGTGGTTTTCGCCTTGTAATTAACAATGGTCAAACTAACACCTCTAATTCAAAACTTAAAGTAGAGACTAATGCGGGTGCGGACGTGAAGTATATTGCCCTTTCTTTAGATCCGAGCTTTATTAATGTGGGGCAAATTCCGTATTCACAAAATTTAGAATGGAATCTATGCGGTTATTTGCCTGTATGTGAAGACGGTTTTTATACCGTATATGCAAAGTTTTATACGGCTTGGGGACAGCAGAGTGAGGTGGTAAGTGCGCGTGTCTATTTTCAGACGGGGCTTTCAATGTTAAGTTTAGAAAATTTGCGCGGTGAGAAAATATATGTAAATGAGCTTTTAAGAAATCTAAAATTTGGAGACAGGGGCGATGAAGTTAAAAAGTTACAAAGAATTTTAGCTCAGTTTCCTGAAATATACCCGAAAGCTTTGGTAACAGGTTATTTTGGACCATTGACTTTGCAAGCCGTAAAGAATTTTCAGGTGAAATATTCTGTCACCAGCTCGGGCTCTGGATTTGGAGTGGTCGGGCCTCTGACCAGGGCACTATTAAACCAAATTCTGCCTGAAGGGTGATGTGGATATTGTTCGATAAGTGAAATGTGAATTATTGAAATTACTGTCATTTACCCACACCTTTTGTTATACTTAGCAGATGTTTAAAAAATTAACTAAAAAACATGATTATTGTTCACGATATATTTGTTTGTAAGCCGGGGAATGCTTCTAAGCTCGCTAAAATGTTTAAAGAATGGGCAGAAGTTAGGCCTGTAAAAAACACCACAGTCATGACAGATTTAGTGGGGCAGTACCATAAAGTAGTAGTTGTAGCCACTTACGAAAGCCTGGCAGCTTACGAAGAAGACATGAAAAAAATGGGACAGGGTTCGGAAGCAGAAAAAGCTTTAATGGAAAAATTTAAGGACATGAACGAAATGTATATTTCCGGTTCAAGAGAAATGTATAAAGCTTGGTAAATCGTAAATAAAAAAAGCCTGGACTTTTCCAGGCTTTTTTGTTAGTCTAAAGCGTATTTGAGTGTTAGGAGAGGGGGAATTATGTTAGTTCAGACCCGCACCGTGGTTGTTGAAACGAAAGAAGGTAGGTATACTTTCGTGTTTTCTATTCACCGGGCAAAGTCTCGAACGCAGCACCTTATTGAGCCCGAGTTTTATACCGGGATTGGTGTGCCAGTGCCGTGCGGTAGGCACTACGAAATTGAAGTCCTGGAATTTCCGGACTGGGGAGAACTTGCTTCTTTGGGACTTGTCCGCATTCACGAAAATCCTGAAACCAAAAGAAAGTTCGTTTTCTTTAAGGAGCGAATTCCGAGACTTGGCCACGCGCTCCGTGTGATAGAAGTGTGGTGTTTGGCAAGTGTGTACACTATACTGAGTAAAAAAGGTTTTGTAAACTTGAGTATGGAATATGGCATGGGTAATTCTTTGCGGTATTTCAAGAATCAGGAAATTCGTATAAAGAGCAACACAGTAAACGCGCCTTAAGTTTTAGCGTAGTCATTTTTTAACCCTTCCGAATGTCCCAAAAAGACGAGTAGTGTGGGTTTTTTATTTTTGTTTAAAATCTATTACCCATTCTATGCCGTACTTGTCTCGAAATGAGCCATAGTAAGTACCCCAAGGGCTTTCGCCCATTGGGAATTCTGTTTCGCCACCTTCGGAAAGTTTTGTAAATATTCTGTCGGCGTTTTCACGGCTGTCCGGAGTTATAACAATTTTGCTTCGGTTTTCTTTTTCGTTAGTTTTGCCCATAAATTCCGGCACGTCGTTACCCGAAAGGAAACCATTTCCAATAGGCAAGACAATGTTCATAAGTTTTTCTTTTTCTTGTTCTGGGATTTCAAAGCCCGGTTGTTTTAAGTCTTTAAAACGAAGAATGTTGGTAAATTCTCCGCCAAACACCGATTTGTAAAACTCAAACGCCTCTTGGGCATTGCCGTTAAAGTTAATGTGTGGATGTATGCTTGTCATAAATTACGTTTTTAGTTAATAGTTGTTTATAATAGTATATTTTAACATACAAAGGTAACCATTGCTCAGCTCAGTTGTTATCTTTATAAACTTTTGCAAATAAAAAAGCCGGCACTAAAAGTGCGGGCTAGGGTTGGGGAAGTCTGGCTTCGATGAATTCGGCCAGCCTATCGGTTTCCGAGTTCAGTCTTCGTGCCAGTTCTAAAGTTTTGCCGGGGTTTTTGTCGTGGGGCGCTAGCTCGTACACAGCCATGTTGGGGGTGCTCGCTGCAGTGGACAGACTGATGGTCCATCTTTTCAACTGGTTGAAGTAATTCCATTCTAGGATCAACTCAACCAGTTTTGCGTATTGCATTTGAGCCTGATCATTTTTTGTGGGTACTTCAAGAAGCATGCAGGGGTAAGGCATGGAGTCCCCTGAAGCTCTAACGTTGATAGCCGCCCCACAGGCAGTACCCACTTTCAGCCCCATTTTTTCAACAGCCTCTTTGAGGCTGCTAATTCCACTTTTTTCCATTGTATCTCCTCTCAAAATCCAACTCAAAATTATACTTATTAAAGCCCATATGGTCAAGGCTTTGTGGACTTTTAAAATTTTGTTTGGTAAGCTAAAAATCGCTAGATTTAGCAGGAGGCGGAATGCAAGATCAGGAAAAAATAAACTTGGCCATACAAGATTTGGATGAAGTGGGTCGCAATCGGCGAGACCAAGCTATTGCAGAAGGGTGCGAAGACGCAGTTTGTCCAAACGGGCTGTGCGGTGTGGTCATATTAGCGCATAAGCGTTGGATTCGGTGTGGTGTTCCAACTTGCCCTATAGTTAGGAGAAAAGACGGCAAGGCAGTGAGCTTGCTAGACGAATTGGTTGGCGGGTTGTAAAGCTTTGGGCATAAATATTTTTCGAACAAGTACCATAAGCGCATATTTGCTTTAAGTAGCAGATCGCGCTTTTTTATATGTATAGTTTTTGTTATACTACTAACAACTAACAGAAATTTTTATGAATATAAAATCTGCGGTGTTTGTAAAGGGTATAGCGGGTGATGACGAAATTTTACAGGATGGTATTCCTCAAGTGGCTTTTGTGGGCAGGTCTAATGTAGGTAAGTCTAGCGTCATAAATACTTTGGTTAACCAAAAAAATTTGGCTCGAACCAGCCCGACCCCCGGACACACCAGAACTGTAAATTTTTTTCTTATAAACAACCAGTTCTACCTGGTAGATTTGCCCGGCTATGGTTTTGCCAAGGCGTCTTTGGCAGAAAGACGAGAAATTCAAAAAATGATTTATTGGTATTTACTTTTTTCCGGCGCAGAGCACAGAAAAATAGTTTTAATAATAGACGCGGAAGTAGGCCCGAGCGAATACGATTTAGATACTATAAGGCAGCTTATTGAAAACGGAAAAAGTGTGGTTGTGGTGGCTAACAAAATAGACAAAATAAAGAAGTCGGCTTTAAAAACTCAACTCGATAAAATTCAAAAAGAAATCGGGCCTGTAAGGGTAATTCCGTATTCAGCAGAAAAAAGAATAGGTGTAAACGAACTTATAAAGGAAGTGGTAAATGAATAAAGAAATTTACGACGTGGCGGTTATAGGCGCGGGGCCTGCCGGGCTTATTGCGGCTGGGCGTGCAAGTGAACTTGGGGCTAGGGTTGTGCTGCTTGAGAAAAACGCCCGAGCAGGAGAAAAGCTTTCCATAACCGGCGGCGGACGTTGCAATATAACTAACGCAGAAACAGACATAAGAAAAATGGTGGGTAAATACGGCGTAAAGGGCAAGGCTTTGTTTGGGGCCTTTGCCCGTTTTGGTGTTGAACAAACCATGGAGTTTTTTACTTCCAAAAATTTACCTTTAAAGGTTGAGGCAGAAAAAAGAGCTTTTCCGGTGAGTAATAAAGCGGGGGACGTTTTAAAAGTTTTATTAAAGTATTTGGGCAAGACACAAGTTTTTTACAAGTCGCCGGTTTCTAAAATTTTAGTAAAGGACGGAAAAATAGACGGCGTGGTTAGTAAGGGTAAAACTATAAGGGCAAAAAACTATATTATAACTACGGGCGGAAAGTCGAGGCCGGAAACCGGCTCAAGCGGGGAAATGCTAGAGTATTTAAAAAAAGCCGGGCATACTATAAAAGAGTCGGACTTGGCTTTGGTGCCAGTTAAAATAAAGAACCAGTGGGTAAAGGATTTGCAAGGTTTGTCTTTAAAAGACGTGGCTTTAACGGTATTGCAACATAACCAAAAACAGGAAACGCGCGCAGGTAAAATGCTTTTTACTCATTTTGGCGTAAGCGGTCCTTTGGTTTTAAACTTAAGCCGCACTATGGCAGAGCTTTATAAATACGGGCCGGTTAGTTTACAGCTCGATTTGTTTCCAAATATAGACGTCTTTACTCTCGACAGAAAAATTTTGGAAAGAGTAAATAATTCTTTAAACAAGAAACTTAGGAATATGCTGGGCGAAATAGTACCGCCAAAGTTAATTTTGACTTGGCTTAAGTTATGCGGCATTGACCCAGAAAAGGAAGCTAATGCTTTAACTAAAGCGGAAAGACTAATGCTTGCTCAAAAAATAAAGTCTTTAACTATGGAAGTAGACGGGTTTTTGGGAGTAGAAAAAGCCATTATAACTTCCGGGGGAGTAAGTTTAAAGGAAGTGGATTTTAAAACTATGCGTTCCAAAGTTTTTTCAAACCTCTTTTTGGCCGGAGACATTTTAGACTTTGACCGTCCGTCGGGCGGGTTTTCTTTGCAAATATGCTGGACAACCGGTTATTTAGCCGGAGAGAATGCAGTAAGTATTTAAAATTTTTTATATTTATGCCTTGTACATATAAGTTTTTAGAAAAAGAGTTTGAGCGTCAAGTGAAGAACCTTATACAAAAAGGTTACCCCAAGGTAATCGGTTTTTCAAAGCAAAAATTTTTATACTTGCTAAAACCGCTTAAGGTTAAGCTTAAGGGTAAAAAACTTTCAGAGGTAAATATAGAAAAGGGTAGACTGCCTTTTGTAATTGTTTTTACAAGCAAGCTTTTATCTGCAGAAAAGTCTATGAGTCTGGTGGAAAAAGATGGTAAGCGCGGCGTAACAATACTTCGTCCCCATACTTCAAAAAATTTTGAAATTACTAAAGATATTATGTTGCCCAAAAATTCGGTATATCTTTTGCTAGACATTGATCGTGGTAAAAAAATATTAACCAACCTCCTAGCCAAGCGTTCAAAAAAATTAGAAAAGCTAAGCGTTTGCCTCTAACCATAGATGAAGGGGTTTCGATTGTCACGCAATTCCCTGAATTTCTTTTTAAAAATAACTGCTTCTCTCTTTTAGGTTCAAGGACTGGTATTGATAAGCGGGTGCCTGCGGTATGGATAAACGCAAAAAAACAACCTAATCTTGGTTGGTGCTGGGAGGGTAATCCTCATACTTGGCTGGGGTCTGCTTCGGCAGCTCAAAGAGTAGGGTGAGAGAATTAGACTAAGTTGTTTATTTATGGCAATAAAAGATTTAAAAATTTGTAGCCGGGGACATAAGTTTTATAAAAGCAGCGACTGTCCTGTGTGTCCTAAGTGTTGGTCTGGGTATTATAAAAAGCGATCTCATAGCGATTTTCCCGAAAAACTTGCTGCTCCAGCGCTTCGTGCTTTGCTAAATGCTAAAATTAGCAAGTTAAAAGACTTAGAAAATTGGACGGAGAAAGACTTAAAAGATCTCCACGGCATGGGTCCAAAAGCTTTTGGGCAAATAAAGCTTATAATGCGAAAAAAAGGTCTTAATTTTTCGAGCAGATAGTAAAAAATAGCCACCTAAACTTAGGCGGCTATTTTTTACAAAACGAATTTTATTCTCTACATTGACCGTTCTTTATGCCAAAGCAGGGACCGTATTGGTTGGCTAGAAAAGAGTGAATTTCTTCCTGTTCTTGTATGCTTTGGTTAAGTTTTCTATTTAGCGATATTTGGAAAAAGGCGAGAATTATAACTGCTAAAAGTAAGACAATAACAAGTGTTTTATAAATTTTCATATTATTTTTGAATTTCCGGTTTTTTCATACCTTCGGGCGCTATGCAGAAGTAAAAAGTCGAGCCTTTATTTTCTTTCGACTCAAACCGAACCTCACAGCCGGTTTTTTCTGCGAGCATTTTTACCATGTAAAGCCCAAGGCCATTGCCTTCGGTTGACTTGGAGAGAATGTTAGAGGCTCTGAACATTTTAGAAAAAATCTTTTCCTGTTGGTCTTTGGGGATGCCGAAGCCTGAGTCGGAAACGGCAATAAAAGTTTTGCCGGTTTTTTTGTCTTTCTGAACTTTGACTTCTATTTTTCCGCCGGCGGGTGTGTACTTTATGGCGTTGGTTAGAAAGTTTTGTAAAACTATGGAAATAATTTTGGGGTCAGCACTGACTTTAGGTAATTTCTTTTCGTATGACTTTTTTAAAGCCAGTTTTTTGTTTTTTAATTGTAAATTTAAAAGTTCTATTTCTTTATTGACAACTATTTCCATATCTAAGTCTTCCAAAGCCACAACGAAAGTCCCAAGTTCCATGCGGGATACGTTTAGAAGCGTGGTAACAAGTTCGGCCATGCGTCTGCTGCTTTCGTAAATTTCCGAAAGAAATTCTTTTTGTTTTGGGGCTAATTTACCCGCGTCGCCGTCTATTAACATTTCCGTGTACCAGTTTATAGAAGAGAGAGGGGTTCGGAGCTGGTGGCTGGCTAAAGACACGAATTCGGTCTTGGCTTTGTCTATTTGGTATTCTTTGTTTATGTCTTCTATAAGAACAATGGCGGAAGTAATTTTTCCGTCCATGTCGGGCACTGGGGCTACGTAGACACGTAAGGGTGCGATGCGTCCGTTTGGGTAATGGAAAAATACATGCTCGGTGAACATATGTTTTTCCTGAATTGCTCTGTACAAAGGCCTTTCTTCCTTTTTATACACACTACCGTCTTCTTTGTAGATATCTACAATATCAAAATAATTTTTTTTGCGTCCCAAGGCGTCCGGTGGTAGGTTAAAAAGCACAAAAGCTAAGTCGTTTGCAATGTTTATAAAGCCAGTTTCTACGTTAATTAAAATTGCGCCTATGGGTAAATACCTTATAAAGAAATCCATTAGGCGGTTTTGAGCTTCCAAAGCTGCGCTCTGGTTTTTGAGTTCCCTGGTTCTTTTTTCTACTTTTTCTTCCACCTTCTTTTTTTCTAAAGCCAGTTCTTCCATGAGCTTTGTGGTGGCCTTTTTGTTTTCTTCAAGATCTTTATTTTGTTCCTGAATGACTGAGTAGTTGTGCTCCATGTTTCGAATGCTGTATTTAACATAACTCCAGTCATTGGCAACTATAATAGTACCAATTTTACTTCCGTCGTCTTCCACCATGTCGGAAGCGATAATTTCTATAGGTACTATAGGATTGCCTTTTCTTATGAAAGTTGATTCTTCTCTAAATTTCCCTTTATTTTTTTCTGACAAAAACTTTTTTAAATTGGGACTGGTATAAATAAAATCGCTAATTGGTTTACCGATAACATCTGTTTCTTTTTCTCCGAACTGAGCTATGGCAGGGTTGGACATTAAAACAGTTCCGGTTTCGTCTACGACAAAGAGCGCGGAAGGAAGAGCGCTTTTTAAATTTTCCGCCAAGGCCTCGTGGCTTATATAAAAAAGTTTATGTCTGTATATAGCGTACGCAATTACCACGCAGGTTATGTTGAACAAAAAGGAAACCGCGGGGAAGGGGATGGTGCCAAAAAGCGGCAATACGCCTTGCATTAAGAGTCCTGCAGAAAAAGGCAGAGCACAAGCTATGGTTATAAGCAGGGTTTGCTTTTTCTCCTCCGGAATAGTTTGTTTAGAGTAATACTCTACCATTAGGCGCATGGAGTGGAAAAAGTAGAAAGTAAAGTACAAGACCACCAAAAACTGAAATTTTCCCGGAGGGGTGACAGGACCCCAATGGCTCCGTAAGGCTCGACTGTAGTCAAAGATGGCGAAAAGGTCGGTATTCCACCAGACAAATAAAATTCCAAAAAAACTGCCGGTTAAAAATAAAACAAACAATAAGTTCTTTATTGTTTTTTCTTTTCCAACGTAAGCGTAAACAAAGTTTACAAAACTCGGGACTACCATTAAAAGCGCCATGAAGCTTATTTTTTGTAAAACTTCATAAGTTTTTTCGTGAGTAGTAAAGGTCAGTAAAAATTGAGCTATGGTGTTTAAACCGACGGCAAAAACCAAAGCTCTTAGCCAGTTCACGCTTTGGTTTCTCTTTTTTCTCGACAATACATAAATAAGCGCTCCGGAACTAAAAGCGTTGA
The DNA here is from genome assembly GCA_964523855.1 of uncultured Candidatus Saccharibacteria bacterium. Taxonomy (GTDB): domain Bacteria; phylum Patescibacteriota; class Doudnabacteria; order UBA920; family UBA920; genus JAEUSF01. The sequence continues at coordinate 16,261 of CAZGAF010000003.1, forward strand.
CTAAAAAAATAAACGAGAAAAAGTTGGTTAAGTTAAAGTATGGCGCCAGCATTATGAACTTATTTTTGTTTCAAGTTTTCTTTCTTCTAAATAATTATAGACTATGGCTTTTTTAAAAACAAATTCAGTTTAAAAATCAGCTACTTCTTGCCACGAGTTTATTTGCATATAGGTAGATGTGGCTGTTACTCGTTCCGCTTCTACCTTAACTTTCCTATAAGTGTCACCAAACAGTCCAAGTGATTTTATAGTATACACATTTTCGCTGTTCTCAATGTTTAGAATTTCGCAGGTGCCTTCGTCAATGTTTAAACTCTCGTTGCCGGTATAATAAGCATCATTTTGTAAAGAATTTAGAGCAGTTTCAGTACAAGCTTGGGCTAGGACGCGGGATTTTAAAGACTGTTCTGTAGAAAGGTTATGAGTGCTTGTGTTAAGACCAAACAGCAACAAAGAAACGGCGGTGGCAAAACCTATAGCGCCTAAAACTATAACGGTGGCCAAAAGCACATAGCCTCTTTGTTTATAAGCTGTAAAGTTTTTCATATGCTATTTGAATACGCTTCCGGAGGCATAAAAGGCACTGCTGTAAATATACTCGTTATTTGTAGAGTCCGATTTGGATGCAAGTTTAAACTCAATGCGAATAAGGTCGGGAGTGCCTGGTTTTTTTAAATTTATAAAATTTAAGTTTGAAACATTTACTTTTGAATTGGTTAAATTTTCTTCGCCTAAGCTTGTAATTTTAACTAGACCAGAATCTGCTTCTCTATAAGTTATGGTTTCTCCGTCGGAATTGTAAGGGGTTAGAACTAGTTCGTTTGAGTTAAGATTTGCGCCGGGGTTATTTACAACTTCTGAATTTTGTATGGTTTGAGTTATTGTTCTTAAAATAAAATTGCCTTGTTCTTCGACTTCGGACATGGCTTGGTATTTGGTTTTTGAGCGTATTATAAAAGCCGCATAAGAGCTGGCGGCAAGTAAAATGCTGCTGGCCACAGCAAAATACAGTAAAGTTTCTAAGAGAGTAAAGCCTGGGTTTTTTTTAAAGATAAATTTATTCATTTTTCCAGTTTGTGAGTCTGGTTGTTAAAGATACCGAAGTGCTTGAGTTATTTTCCAAATGTACATTAACAGTAATTTCTTTAGTAGATGTACTTAGAGAGCTTATGTATATAGTGCGCACAAAACCGTTAAAGTTTTTTATGTCCGGGGTAAGTTCCCAAGTGTTGTTATTTATATTTAACCCAAAATTTCCGTCTGGAATGTTCGAAAAATTTTCGTTTCTTAAATTTCTTATAGCTAACAGTCCTTCTTCTGCTAGATAAGCAGATTTAAGCCTTAAGTTGGCGTTTAAAGCAGTTTGCTCACTTAAAATTATGGCTGTGCCTAAAGAAGCTGCAAAAAGTGTAAAAAGCGCCGATGCTAGAATGATTTCTAAAATAGAAAAGCCTTTGTTTTCTTTAAGCCAACTTAAATTTTTATTTTTGGAAATCATGCTTAGTAGTCTAGTGTGCCGGAAGGGCTTATGGTTATAGTTTTGGTTTGGTTGGAAGGATTTTCTAAAGTAATGTTGCCCGCAAAATTAGGCAGGCCGGATAGCTTTTCAAAAATTAGTTCAGTTGAACCTTGAAATTTTAAGTTAACCGGGAAGTCTATAATTTCGTCATAGTCGGACAAGCGGGAGTCAAAACTATTGCCAGCAAAAACTATGGCATTTTTGTCGGTGAGTTTTACACCCCAACGGGTATCTTTTTGCATGGCCATAGAAAGACTTTGGGCGCGCCTCAGGGAGTGGGTGACTATTTGGACCGAAAGTCCTAAGTCATTTTGCGTGACGGCTGACCAAAGCATGGGTGCTCCGAGGCCCAGTACAAAAACTAGCAGAGTTAAAGTTAAAGAAATCTCTAAAAGAGTATAGCCTTTTTGAAAATGTTTGTTAGCCATGCTAGTTTAAAAATTTTAGTGGTTATTGAGCCCGCCAATAACATTGTAAATAGGCAGTATAATAGCTAGCGCCACCATCGCTACGCCAAGCCATACAATAACTAAAAGCAGGGGTTCTAAAATAGTACTCAAATTTTTTGTGCTAATTTCGCTTTTTTCTTCTGTATTTTTGGCTATGACAAAAAGCGTGTCTTCAAGTTTGCCGGATTTCTCCGCGGAGATTAGCATTTGTTGTATGTGGTGTGGTAAATATCTTTTAGAATTCGGAAGACTAAAAAAAGCTTTTTGAAATGTGTCGCCTTCTTCTATGAGTGCTTGAAGTTTTAAATATATTTTTTTATAAGCGAAAAAGTTTGTAGACTCAGCTACTAATTTCACAGCTTCAACTACCGGTATGCCGGATTTAAGCATGGTGGCTAGCATGTAGCTAAAGCGTGAGATTTCAGTTTCCATAATTAGAGTTTTTATACCGGGAGTATTAAATAATACGGTTTGACCTAAAACTTTGGTTTTGGGGTGTAAGAAAAATACATAAATAACAGAAGCACAGGCTATTATAAAAACCGGCACAGCCCAAAAACCAGAGTCTTGTAAGAATGCGGCAATATATAATAAAACTTTGGTAGGAAGCGGAAGTTTAAGTTTTAGGTTGGTAAAAACTCCGGCTAACCTCGGTAAAATAAACCAAGCCAATAAGACCCCAATTATGGCGGTGAGACTTAATACCAATACCGGATATATCATCGAGGAGTGCAATCTTTCTTTTAGAAGATTGTCCTTTTGTTCCTGAGTCGAAATAAGCCGTAGGTTTTCGTTAAGTTGCCCTGACTCTTCGCCGACTCTTATAAGAGCAATGGCATACGCAGGTAATAATTTGGAGTTTAAAAAAGCTTGCCAGACTTGCATGCCGTTATTTACATTTTCTTCTAACTGCGAAACAGCTTTCTCCAAATGGGCAGATTTAACTTGAGTTTTTAAGGCTGATAAAGCATCGTTTATAGGTATGCCAGCTTGGAGCATCATAGATAAATCGGCAATGAAACTTTCTTTTTCTTTGCCGATGTTAAAGTTGGAAAACCAAGAAATTTTTTTTGAATTTTTGTTTGAGTCTTTATTCATAACCGAAGTTTTAGGTCGGAGGAGCTATTCTGAGCAGCTCTTCTAAAGTGCTTATGCCGGTTTTAACTTTTTCTATACCGTCTTCAAAAAGCGTGCTGGCTCCTTGAGCTTTAGCCACCTTCCAAATATCTTGACTGGAAGGCGATTTTACAATTAGGTCTCTGAGTTCTTTGCTTAAAATAATAAATTCGAAAATTCCAATCCTGCCTTTGTAACCGGTAAAGTTGCAAGCAGCACAGCCTTTGCCTTTATATAGAGTGACTTTGCTTTCTCTAAAATATTTTTTTACATCTTTAAAAATACCGGATAGGTTTTTGGTTAAAATGGTTTCGCTGTAACGGCAGTTTTCGCAAATGCGCCTGAGTAGTCTTTGAGAGATGATTAAATTTAAGGTGGAAGCGGCTAGGTAGGGTTCCACGCCTATGTCGATAAGACGGGGGATGGCTGTGGCTGCGTCGTTGGCGTGAAAGGTGGAAAAAAGTATATGTCCGGTTAAAGCTGCGTTGACCGCAACCTCTGCCGTGTCTTTGTCGCGGATTTCACCAACCAAGATAATGTCCGGATCTTGCCTGACTATGGATCGAAGGCCTTTGGCGAAAGTTAGGTTTGTGGCAGTGTTAACTTGAATTTGGTTCATGCTCGGAACTCGATATTCTACCGGATCTTCAATGCTTGTAATATTCACATCGGGATTGTCTAAAGTTTTAAGGAGCGCGTATAGGGTTGTGGTTTTTCCCGAACCGGTTGGACCGGTAACTAAAATCATGCCAAAAGGCATTTTGGCAGACTCACTAAGCTGGCTTAAGTTTCTAGAAGAAAGTCCTAAGTCGGTAAGACTTAGAGTTTTAACATACTCCGACAAAAGTCTCAATACGACTTTTTCACCATTTAAGGTGGGTACAACAGAGACACGAGCGTCTACATTTATGCCGTCTTTTGTAAATTGCAATGCTCCGTCTTGAGCGCTTAAGTGTTCGTCGATTCGCATTTTGGCTTGCACCTTTATGCGGTTTAGTATGTTTTCGTAGTGTGCTATAGGTAGTTTGCCTACTTCTTGTAAAACGCCGTCTATTCTAAAGCGTGTAATGACTTCTTTTTCCCGCGGTTCAAAATGTACGTCGGATGCTCTATATAAAAGTGCGTCTTTAAAAATTTCCTCCAAAATTTTGGGGGCTACGTGTTGTTGGCTTTCTATAATTCCAATAAATCTAGCTTCCAAAGGCTGGTTATAACATGACAGGCATTGTTCAACATCTTCCAAAAACGCATAGCTTAAAGTTATGTTCTGAGTAGGGAAAAGAGGTTTTAGTATTTTTAAGAGTTTGCTGTTTTTTGGATTAGGAGTAGCAATAACTACGTTGTCTTGAGTTTCTTTAGCTAAAACTACCAAATACTCTTTGGCAACTTCTTCAGGGATTTTTAAAACTTGTTTACGAGTTGGAGGAGTAGAGGAGAGGTCGGTAAAAGAGACTTCGTAGTTTTCAGCTATGGCCTGGCCTAAAAGTTCTTTGGTTAAAAGGCCGCTGCTTAACAGAAATTCTAGGGCAGTAGCATGGTGCGAGTGGGCGTACTCTTCAGCACGTGCAAAATCGGCGGCGCTAACATAATCGCCTTTGAGTAAAATCTCCTTTAGTTTTATTCCCTCCAGGTTCATACGCCAATATGCTCTTGGACGAAGTTGACTATATTTTGAATGGGCGTGTCGGCTTTAACAAAATAAGCCAAGGCACCTAGTGACTTCGCTCTTTTAATATCTTCCTCTTGTCCCAAATTAGAAAGAACTGCAACAGGGGTGTTATTTTTTTTGGCTTGGAGTTCGCTTAAGACTTTGAAACCGTCTTTTTCGGGCATGATTAAGTCTAAGAGTATAAAGTCAAAGCTTTCTTTTTGCAAAGCTTTTATTGCGTCCGACCCGTTAAAGACACTCGAAACCAAAAAACCCATTTTAGTCAGTTTCAAATTCAGAGCTTTGGCCAGGGGTTTTTCGTCTTCGGCGACTAAAACTTTTTTTTGTTTTTTTGTCATTTGTTTGAGAAATGCAAGGAAACATTTTGCATAACTGATATTTAATAGTACCAAATTTTGGCTAAATTGACAATCTTTTTAACTTTTATTATAATTTTTTTACAGATGGGCTAAAAATAACAGCTTTTGAAATCAAAAGTCTAAAATGAAATATTTAAAAAAAAGTTTCTTTGGTCAAAGCACAGCCGCGTTTACCTTAATTGAAATTTTGCTGGTCATTTCTTTAGTTGCGCTTTTAGCCGGCATTGTGATTTTTGCCATTAACCCAGCTAAACAGTTAGCCGACGGCAGGAATGCTCAGAGAAAAGCAGACGTTAATACCATTTTAAATGCCATTTACCAGTATTCTTTAGACAATAATGGCAACTTTCCTGCTACGCTTGCAACCAACGAAAGTTGTGCCAATATTGACACTAATTCAATTTGTAAAACCACAGCCAATAGCTGTACAAACTTAACAGACTTGTCTGTTCTGACCAATTCAGAAAAGTACTTGACCGCAATTCCCACCGATCCGAGTAATCCGACCGATAATTATACAGGTTATTATGCGCATAAAAACAATAATGGTCGCATAGAAGTATGTGCGCCATCTGCCGAACAAGGTGCTACAATAAGCGTGACAAGGTAAAATTTGTTTTATTGAAGCCGATTTGTTTAAAAAATATAATCGGCTTTTAATTTTGTAAAAAAATTAAAATTAATAATTTTCCAATATATAGGCATTGATATATAATAGATATACTCAGGTATTCTTAAGACATGCCTGAGATATTTTGTTTAAAAGCTTCAGTTTCTACAAATATATTTTTTATGCATAAAGAAAATTCTAGTCCTCCTACATCCCAACCCAATCTATTTTCCATTTTAGTACCGTACAAAAATTTAATTTTTACTTTAATACTTTTAGCTCTTTTAAGTAACGGCTTGACTTTGTGGTTGCCTAAAATTATTTCCCATGGCGTGGACGGCTTTATAAGGAGCGGTGCTTTTACTTCAAAGGTTGCCTGGCAGTTTGGTTTGGCCGGTGCTTTTATTTTTTTGTTTACGTATTTACAGAGCATTGTTCAAACTTATGCTTCCGAAAAAATTGCACGCGATATTCGAAACCAGGTTTCGGAAAAAATTTCGGAAAGGACATTTGGTTTTGTGCAAAAAATTACTCCGGCTAAACTTTTGACTAACCTTACTTCTGATATAGACTCAATAAAAATGTTTGTAGCTCAGGCTATAGTAAACATTGTTTCTTCTTTGGTTATTATTGTTGGGGCTAGCATTTTGCTGCTTTCTATAAACTGGAAGCTCGGTTTGGGAGTTTTGGTTGTGGTGCCTATAATAGGCGGAA
>CAZGAF010000003.1:22706-47676 GCA_964523855.1 uncultured Candidatus Saccharibacteria bacterium
GTGTTAGAAAGCTGTTTTTAAAAGCTCGCGAAATTATAGACTGGCTGAACAAAGTTATAAATGAAAGCATACTTGGGTCTTCGCTTATTCGGGTTATGAATTCCGAAAGTATTGAGTCGAAGAAATTTTTGCAAGCGAATTCTAGAGCTCGCGATTTGGGTTTAAGCATTTTAAAACTTTTTGCTAGCATGATACCCGTTATAACTTTTGCTACCAATTTGGCGGTTTTAATTATTTTAAGCTTGGGCGGCAAATTTGTCATAAATGGCAGCATGAGCCTTGGCGATTTTGCGGCTTTTAACAGTTATTTGGCTATTCTAATTTTCCCAATTTTAATAATTGGGTTTATGAGTAACATAATAGCTCAGGCTCAGGCAAGTTACGGGCGCATTGTAGAAGTTTTGACGGCTCAGGATGAAATCCCAAAGGGTAATGTGAAGGAGGTTTTAACAGGTAGTATAAATATAAAGAATTTAAATTTGAAAGTTGGAGAAAAAAATATTCTTAAAAATATAAATATTGAGATCGCTCCAAAAACTAAAACTGCAATTATAGGGCCGACTGCTGCAGGCAAAACTCAGTTGTTAAATTTGCTTATTGGTCTTATGGCTCCCGACTCCGGAAGTATTGAATACAACGGTAAAAATTTACAGGATTTTGACAGAACCAGTTTGTATGCCCAGGTAGGTTTGGTCTTTCAGGATAGTATAGTTTTTAACATGTCTTTACGTGAAAATATTGCTTTTAACACTTCGGTTTCCAAAGAAAGTTTGGAAAGAGCAATTGAAACGGCGGAGTTAAAAGACTATATAAGTTCTTTGCCGGAAGGTTTAAATAGTGTGGTTTCGGAGCGGGGGACCAGTTTATCGGGCGGACAAAAACAAAGAGTTATGTTGGCTAGAAGTTTAGCTTTAGACCCCAAAATTTTACTTTTGGACGATTTTACAGCTCGTGTGGACGCGAATACAGAAAAAAAGATTTTAGAAAATGTGAAGAAGAATTACCCGGATATAACTTTGGTTTCGGTAACTCAGAAAATTGGTACTGTAGAAGACTACGACCAGATAATAGTACTTATGGAAGGAGAAGTAGTTGCCTCGGGTACGCATAAACAACTTTTAGATACCTCGCCGGAATATGTTCAAATTTATGAATCTCAGCAGAGTACCAACGAATTCGAAACAGAAAAAAACTAGTGTAAATATATGAAGAATATAAATTATAAAAATGAAAATTTGGACAATAAGTCCGTAAGTTATAGTTTGGCAGCGCCTGGACAAGTGCAAGAAAAAAAGGCTTCTTTTTCCGATGCTGTAAAGAAACTATGGCCGCTTTTACGTGAAGAAAAGTTTATTTTGTCTGTTGCCTTTGTGGCAGTTGTTTTAAACTCGCTTATAAACTTGTTTGCGCCCCGGCTTGTGGCTCATGTTGTCGATACTTTTCTTCCGGCTAAAAACTACGACGGTGTTTTAAGATACAGCGGCATTTTGTTAGTTATGTTTCTGTTTGGATTGGTAACTAGCTATGCTCAAACAAGGCTTATGGGCGGAGTGGGGCAAAGGGTTTTGTACAGGCTAAGAAATAGCATATTCAACAAACTTCAGGAATTGCCGGTGGCTTTTTTTAACCAAAATAAAACCGGCGACTTAATTTCCCGCATTAATAACGATACCGACAAGATTAACCAGTTTTTTTCTCAGTCTCTAATTCAGTTTATTGGCAGCTTGTTTCTCATGGCCGGAGCTACTGTCTTTTTGTTGACTTTGAATTTTAAACTGGGGGCCGCAAGCTTATTGCCAGCTTTGCTACTTTTAGTTTTTACCAGAATTATTTCTTCTTGGGTAAGAAATAAAAACTTATTTAGCATGAAGTCTTTGGGGAGCCTGAGTGCTGAAATTCAGGAAAGTATAAATAATTTTAAAGTCATTATTGCTTTTAATCGCCGTGACTATTTTCATAAACGTTTTAAAGAGGTGAATGATGAAAATTATAAAGCAGCCGTTGGGGCAGGCTTGGCCAACAACATGCTAATACCTATATACGGTTTGGCGTCTAACTTAGGACAGCTTGTGGTTTTAAGCTTTGGTTTGTATTTGGTCTCTAAAGGCGACTTTACTATTGGACTGCTTATAAGCTTTTTGGCATATATAAATAATTTCTATAACCCTCTAAGACAGTTGGCGGCTTTGTGGGCCAGCTTTCAGGCTGCTTTGGCTAGTTGGGATCGGGTGCATGATATATTGTCTTTGGAAAATAACTTAAAAGTTTTAAAGGAAGCTCAAGGTGTAAAAGATGCTTCGTTGGTTTTGGAATTTAAAAATGTACATTTTACTTATGAGGAAAAGGGTAAAGAAATTTTGCACGGTGTGAATTTAAAACTTTTGCCCGGTAAAACTTATGCGCTTGTGGGCCCTACGGGCGGGGGTAAAACTACCACTGCTTCTTTAATGGCTAGGCTTTACGACCCAACTTCAGGCGAGGTTTTGCTAAATGGTAAAGACATAAGGAGTTTTGAGCCTGCGGAAAGAACTAAAGAAATAGGTTTTATTTTACAAGACCCGGTCTTGTTCTCGGGTACCATTCGAGACAATATAGTTTATGGCAACTTGGAGTACCAGGCTTTAGGTTCAGAAGAAGTAAAGCAAAAAATTTCCGAGTTCGGGTTAGAAGCGTTGCTTGAAAGGTTTAGTCAAGGTCTCGATACAGAAGTTAAGGCAGGCGGGGAGTCGGTGAGCTTGGGTCAAAAGCAGCTTATAGCTTTTATTCGTGCAGTATTGAGGAAACCAAAGCTTCTTATACTCGACGAAGCCACGGCGAATGTCGACACTGTAACCGAAAAGCTTTTACAGCAAATTTTGGATAAGTTGCCGAAAACCACTACCCGTGTAATTATTGCCCATAGGTTAAATACTATAGAGAGCGCCGATGAAATTTTCTTCGTAAACGCGGGAAAGGTAACGGCGGCAGGCTCCATGCAGCATGCGGTAGATATGCTGCTTCATCACCATAGCAATAGTTAAAAATATTTTATAAAATAATTAAATAAAATTTATGCAAAAACTTTTTAAAAACCCTTATGTAAACAGTGTGTTAGCCGAAGCATATATAGTTATAGTGGCGACCGTTATGCAGTATGTGGGCAAGCCCGATACCCCGGACAATTTTTTTACCCCCATAGCGGCACTTTCTTTGTTTGTCTTGTCTGCTTCTGTGATGGGCTTTTTATTTGTTGGGCAGCCATTACAACTATATATAGACGGGGAAAAGAGCAAGTCTGTAAGTTTTTTCTTAAAAACTGTTTTAAGCTTTGCGCTTTTAACAGTGTTAGCTTGGACGCTTTTGTCTTTTAGTAATAGATAATTAAAATAAAAATTTTATGGAAAACAGTATTGTAATTGAGGCGCTGGTGAAGGCGCCCATAGAAAAGGTTTGGAAATATTGGAATGAACCTGAGTATATAGTAAAATGGGCCTTTGCTTCTGACGCCTGGGAGGCTCCCAGCGCAGAAAATGATTTAAGAGTCGGGGGTAAATTTAAAACCAGAATGGAAGCAAAAGATAAAAGTTCCGGGTTTGATTTTGAGGGTACATATACTGAAATAGTAATTCATAGTAAAATCGCATACACTATGGATGACGGAAGAAAAGTTCAAACAAATTTTGTTGAGTTGCCCGAAGGTGTAAAAATAACTACAGAATTTGAAGCCGAAAAAGAAAATCCAAGGGAAATGCAGCAGCAAGGTTGGCAAGCTATCTTAGGCAACTTTAAAAAATGCGTGGAAGCATAAAATTTTCAAAAAAACCCGTCCGTCGGCGGGTTTTTTTGTTTGGTTGCTATATTTAAAAATATATAGTAAACTCATTTTTATCGGTTCGAAAAAAAAAGAACAGGAGTGTATATGCCCCAAGTTAGGAGAGCTTGTCTTAATGATGAGCTGGTAACTCACCCTCTTGAGGGTGGATTGTTTTTGATTACCAAGGAAGATTGGGATGAGTGGAATAACTGGCATGAGAGGTACTACCGGCCAGGAATTCTGCTTCGGCTTTGGAGGGAATTGTTTGGGTGGCCTATTTTAGGCGTCGACAGCCCTAAGCCCCCTTCCGTGTTCCTTGTAAGCGGAACCGAGGTTGAGTTTTTGAACGACTCGAGTCCCTTAAGGGCTTGTGCCAACTGGAGGGGGAAACAGTTGGTGTTTAAAATAGCAGACAGCGAGGAGTTTTGTTTGCGGCAGTGCGGAGTGGGCTTGCGCCTGAGGGTGTTGAGGCTCCCTACCACCGAGTAGTCTTTATAACTGCGTTTTTTTAAAACCGCAGTTTTTTATTTTGAAGTTAATTTACTCTATATAAATATATGGTATTATAAATTTGTAAGCTTTAAAATAATCTTTATGAATTCAGTTGTAAGCAAATTACCCCATACTTTACCAGCCGATTTTAAAGCCGCTTTAGCTGCCGCGCCAAAAGCAAAAGTTTTATGGGAAGATATTACTCCTTTGGCAAAGAACGAATGGATTTGTTGGGTTGTTTCCGGTAAGCTCCAAGAAACTCGCGGTATACGTATAAAAAAAGCACTTTCTAAACTTAAGGGCGGAATGCGCAGGCCGTGCTGTTGGGCAGGCTGTCCTCACAGAGGGTTGGCTAAAAAGTATTAGTGTTTGTATTCTAAAATATCTCCAGGCTGGCAGTCTAAGGCTTTGCAAATAGCTTCCAAAGTAGAAAAACGTACTGCTTTTGCTTTGCCGTTTTTTAAAACCGAAATATTGGCAAGGGTAATTCCAACAGATTCCGCTAATTTTGTAACGCTCATTTTCTTTTTTGCCAACATTATGTCCAAATTTATTATTATACTCATAAGGTTAAATAGTTAAGTCGTTCTCAGTTTTAATTTCAATAGCGCTCTTAAAAACATTTTCCAACAAAGCGGCGAAAATTGATATAACAAAAGCCGAAAAGATTATAACTAAAGCTATTGCAACAACACCTGGCGCATCGTCTTTTTCGGCAACGGAGAAGATGTATGGTAAGCCTGCTAGAAATAGAATGCTTATAAAAAAACCAGAGAACTTTATTTTTCTAAATGCTATGACTGACAGTATTGAAAACGCTTGGTTATTGTCTATATAAACCAGAAGTTTGTAGGCTTGTAGTAGGGCAAAGAGAAAGGGGATGACGGGCAGGTATATGCCAATAAGGATCGGGTCATAACCGTACGGACTAAAGGAGCCAATAGTTATGGGAATAGCATAGGCGCATATTGTTAAAGTGAGCAGGCTTATTAAAATTAATACAAACTTTAAAAATAAAGTAGAGCTTTTTTTCATAAAAATATTATTAGTAATATAAGAAATATTAAATAATTATTTATTGTTTGTCAATAAATAATTATTGATAAACAAAAATTATTGCTGCGATAACAGGAATTAAATAGTTTGTTGCTTACTCAAGGTCAATAAATGTCGATACATTTAATAAATTAAATAAGAATTCTATGAAAACAAAACAAAAATTAAGCTTTTTTATTTTAACTTTATTGTTTGTGCCATGGAGTGTTCTGTCAGCCCCAAAAGAAATAGTTTTAACAGGTTGGGTAACCAACAAAGCCGAAAGCCGGATAACTGTTAAAACAGCTAGCGGACAAGTGTATTCGCCTGACATTGGCGTTGCAAAACTTTTTAGAAAAAACGGTACCGATATGCTTTTTTCTGAAGTCCTGGTTGGAGATAAAGTCCAGGTAAAGGGTACTTTGTGGAGCGACAATAGTTTTTCTGCCGCGTATTTAAAAAATTTAAGTTTGTACGCAAAAGAGAGTACATTTAACGGAAAAATTATAAGCGTTAGCCTAGTAGAGAAAATTGTAAAGTTTCAAACTGCGCAGTATGGCTTGCATACAGTTCAGACTGATCAATTTACTAGTTTTAAACTAAACGGAAAAAATAGTTCGCTCCAAGAATTGACTCCTGGTTTAACGGCGCAGATAAGGGGCGTGTGGGAACGTTCAAGAGACAAAATTCAGGCTAAAAGCATAGACGCTAAACTTAGGCTGGTAAGCGTAGAGTTTACGGGTAGTATAGTGTCTAAGAGTCCCGGGGGTATAACGGTGGTGGTAGGGAATACGGTTTATGGTGTAGATACTTCTTCAGCTAAGTTTCAAAATAAAGCGGGTAAAATAATAGGCTTTGAAAAAATTGAGACAGGCCAAGAGGTAAAGGTAAAAGGGAAGCATATGAGCGGAGATTTAAAAGTTCTTGGAGAGATAGTGAAGCAGGCAAAAAGTTATTAAAACAAAAAATATAACCGTTCTCTAGTTTTTGAGAACGGTTATATTTTTATTCTTCTTCATTTTCCATGCCCATTTCTACGCGCTTGTTTATTTCTTTAATGGCTAGTTGGTTTAATTTTTTATCGGCCATCTTTTCCTCTTCCAAAATTTCTTCTAAAATATCGGCCTCCTCGGAGTGACCCATGAGTTTTGCCCATTCTTTTGCTGTTCCATAACCGGCTATTTCGTAATGCTCGACTACTTGCGCGGCGGCGATTAAGCTTACGTCTAAACTTTCGGGTGTCTTAACATTTTCTATAATCCATTCGGCGTCGGCGGTTATACCTCTTATGCCTTCTGACTTGAGTTTTTTCGGTTTTTCGCCTAAATTTTCAAAAATCTGTTCCAATTTCCCAGCTTGGTTTTTAGTCTCTTCTAAATGCTCTAAAAGAGATTCTTTGAGAGTGGGGTTGGAAACTTTTTTTATTATTTTTGGTAACGCTTTGGTTATTTCGTTTTCTATGTCTAGCAAGGATTGAAGCTTAATTATAAAAAGGTTGTGTAATGTGTCGGACTTAGGGTTTTTCATAGTTTGTGTGATTAATTTACTTATATTTTATATACTAAAAATTATTTTTTTGTTAAAAATAGTATTTCCCAAAGTTTTTTAAATAGTGTAAAATAACCAAGTAATATTAATAATTTTACAAATGACAAACAAAGAATTTTATTTAAAAGTTATAAAAGATGAAGCTCCTAGGTTTAAGAAAGCCATAGAAGCTTTGCCAGAAGATATGCAGTCTCATAAGGTTCATGAAAAGTCCAGGGAAGCAGGGAACTTGGCTGCTCAGTTAGCTGTACAATGGAAAGCTATTGTTGGGGTTTTAAAAACCGGAGCTCCGGATTTTAATCCGCACGACATGGAAAACCAGTCTAAGGCAGACATGCTTTCAAAGTTTGAAGAAGGAATAAAGAGCTTGGAGCAGGCTGTTTCGGAAATTTCCGAGCAAGATTGGGAAAATGGCGAGGCGAGTATGGGTCCAACTTGGACAACGAAAAAATATGATATGGCTTGGGGATTTTTGTTCGACGCAATTCATCATAGAGGTCAACTTACAACTTATTTAAGAGCTATGGGTACAACTGTGCCGGCAATTTACGGACCTTCAGCTGACGCACAAAATTAAGTTTTTTAAAAACCCGTCGCCTTGACGGGTTTTTAAAATGCCTGGTATGTGGTATTATCTATTATTATGAAACTGAACAGGGATCAAAAAACAATAATTATAGTTTTGTCGCTTATTAACTTTCTAAACTACGTTGACCGTCAGGTGGTTTTTCCGTTATTCGGGTCTATAAAAAAGGAATTTTTGGTGAGCGATTTTTCTTTGGGGCTCTTGGGTACAATGTTTATGTTGGTGCATTCTTTGGCTAGTTTACCCTTAGGTATTTTGGCGGACAAGGTGGACAGGAGAAAAGTTATTTCTTTGGGGGTTTTATTTTGGAGTACCATGACTTTTTTGTCTGGACTTTCTCAAAGTTTCAGACAACTACTTGCTACACGTTCTTTGGTGGGAATAGGGGAAGCAAGTTATGCGCCGGCAGCGACGGCTATGATATCCGACAATGTACCAAAAAGTTTTTGGGCCCGGGCTCAGGCTTTGTTTAACGCAGCCATGTTTGTGGGCGGTACTTTTGGCGCTATGCTTGGAGGGGTAATAGCTTTTTATTTTAACCATAATTGGCGCTTGGCATTCTTTTTGGTTTCCTTGCCTGGTGTGTTATTGGCGCTGCTTGCTCTAAAACTTAAAGACGTAAGCAATAAAAAAACCGAGCAGCCATTGAATTTAAAATTGCTTTTAAAAAATAAAGCTTACACGTGGGTTTTGGTTAGTGGAAGTTTAGTAACTTTTTCTGCAGGCGCATTTATAACTTGGGGTGTTGAATTTGTTTCCAGATACAAAGGGTATAATTTAAGGGATGCAAGTATAATTTTGGGCAGTACGCTTATGCTAGCAGGTGTAGCCGGCGTGTTTTTAGGGAGTTGGATTTCCGATTGGCTGCATGCTAGGTATGTTTGGGGTAGAGCTGCGGTGATTTCGGTTTCTATAAGCTTAGCTGCGCCTTTTATGTATTTGGGGCTTCAAGGGGGCAGTGGGTTTTTGTTTTTTGTTTATTTTTTTGTCGGTACTGTACTTTTAAGCGTTTATCATTCGCCTGTGACTGCTGTTATTCATGACTTAGTGCCGGAAAACTCCAGGGCCACCGCTTTTGCGGTTTATATTTTGGTTATTCATTTACTCGGCGACACTTTGGCACCGGCAGTTGTGGGTAGGATTTCCGACGCCTACGATTTAAGAACAGGGCTTGAGTGGTCGTCTATAATGGTTTTGCTTGGAGGTTTGTCGTTTGGTTTTGTGGTTTGGCTTATAAAGAAACACAAAGTTTCTCTATATAATGAGGGAAATGTGGAGCCGGTTATATAAAACGGGCAAATTTTAATTTGACCATGTTATAATATTTAGACTAAAAGACTAAAAAACCAAAATAAAAATGGATTTAATAAATCATATTTTGCTGTTTTTGTTTTCTTTGGGCGTTGTCTGGTTTTTTGCCGGCGTGCTTATAGATTCTGTAGACAGAGTAGCCAAGCGTTTTAACAAGACCGGGTTTACCGTGGCTTTTTTTGTCTTGGGGTTTTTAACTTCTATAAGTGAAATTTCGGTGGCGGTAAATTCGAGTATAGAAAATCAGCCGCAAATTTCGGCGGGTAATTTAATTGGCGCTTCCTTTGTAATAATGCTTTTAATAGTACCTTTTTTGGCGGTGGCGGCAAAAGGAATTTCTCTAAAAAAACTTATTTCGGACCAAAATTTAATATTTGCTTTAGGAGTAATAGCCTTACCGGCATTTTTTGTTTTAGACGGGGCGGTAACTCGTTTGGAAGGAGTTTTTATACTTTTACTTTACGCAGCGCTGGTTGTTTCGATTCATAAAAAAGAGTCTATATTGCCAACTTTGGAGTCGGTAGATGAAAGTCTTTTGCATAAAAAGCATCCTGCTTTAAAAGACTTGTTTAAAATTTTAATTGGAGCTGGAGTTATATTTTTAGCCGGGCATATTTTGGTAAAAGAGGGTGTTTATTTTTCCGCAATTTTAAATGTGCCGAGTTCTATAGTTGGTTTGCTTATTTTAGGCATTGGGACCAATATGCCTGAGTTGGTTATTGCCATAAGGTCAATTTATAAAAAGCATACAGACATTGCTTTTGGCGACTACTTGGGTTCAGCTGTGGCTAATACGCCAGTGTTTGCGGTTTTGGTTTTAGAGCACGGAACATTTTTTGTTGAACCCACCGAGTTTGTTCCAACTTTCTTTTTAATGTTGGGCGGACTTATTCTTTTTTATTTTTTTGCCAAATCCGACCGCAAATTGAGTCGGACTGAGGGGTGGATTTTGTTATACGTTTACTTTGCGTTTTTAGTTGTGCAAACCGCTAACCTTGTAAATTTGAGCAATAAAATATAAAATACATTTTATAAGTATTTTGTTTTTTAAACATGACCGAAGAAATTTTTGACATATACGACGAGGAAGATAGGCCTTTAAACCAAAACAAACTAAGAAGCGAAGTGCATAAAAATGGCGACTGGCACCGCGTGGTGCACGTGTATGTTTATAACAAGGAAGGGCAGGTATTAGTGCATATGCGTTCTCCTTTTAAAGACTCTAAACCCGGGTGTTGGGATGCAAGATTTGGCGGCCATGTAACCAAGGGTATGAGTTATTTGGACACAGCGGCTTTGGAACTTAAACAGGAAATTGGTTTAAGTATAAATGCGGAAGATTTACAAAAGGGTCTGAAAGAAAAAAACTCAAACTTTCCTAATAATGAGCATGTACAAGTTTATTTTTACTCTTTTTCGGGACGTATACAAGATTTGCACTTTAGCGATAAAGAAGTGGTGGAAGTTAAATGGATGAATAAGCAAGATATTGTTAAGTCTATGGAAAACGAGCCAAAAATTTGGGCAGGTACAGCGGAAAGGTTTTTGGAAGTTTGGAAAGGTTTTAGGGATTAGTATTTTTTTAAAAAGCATAGACAAGTTGTAAATTTTAGAATATAATTTTTTCACTTTATAAGGAGGTTTTGTTTCCTTCAGAAAATTTGTGCATTTACATAAGTGCTTAGATTTTCTGAAGGATATGACCAAAAAAGCCGTTGCTCTTTTTTTCTCGTTGGCTGTTTTTGCAGCCCTCGGGCAAACCGAGATCGAAAAGCTTGAAGCGGAAATAAAGCCGCTTAAGGAACAAATGGAGAAATGTTTTCAGGCCTTGGAAACTACCGGGGCTAGTGTCGACGAAAGTTTGAGAAAGCTTCAGTCCCGCACTGACTTGGTCAACGCGTCGGCAAGTGGTCCCGTTGATGAGGATTACTTGTTCTTCAAGTCAGAAGGTGAGCGCGCAGCGAATGCTATGAGGGGGTTTAGCTTTGAGCTTGGCACTTTGGGCCGGGTCTCTGAATTCTACAATAAAGTTCTGGCGGTATTTTCTTCTTCCGCGCGTTTGGCGGATACGCCGGAAAAACAGAAGATGCTAAGCAGGCTTTACGAGCTTCGGACCTGGAGAGAGCAGCGCATAACTGCTTTGCAGATTTTAAATGAAAGGCGAATAGCTAAAATTAGGACTTTGACTCGTCTTATGGAAAGCTATAAGCCTTCTAAAGCGTAGTTGTTTGCAGCCACGCTTTTTTTATTTGATATAATTTATACATGGAAAAACAAGAATATAATTTTTTGAAAGAACGAGTAATTCAGCTTTTAGTATCTTTGAAAAGTTTTGGGGTGGAGCTTAGTAAGTCTATAGGACCTGAATTATGGAATGCGTTTATTGCAGAATTTAAGTTTGATGAAGCTTTGGTTACTATGCGTATTATTGTGAAGGAAAATGAAGTGGAGATTACCAACATGACTACTATGCCTTTAGAACAGATAGGAAAGGGTTATGGAACAAAAGCTGTTGGGCAGATCATTGAATGGGCAAGCCGCAATAACCTTGAAATTAAAGCAGTACAGATTTCGGAAAAGGAAAGCGAAAATTTTTGGAAAAAAAATGGTTTTGTACCAGATTCAAAAACAAATTCTAGCAATGACTTTGTTTATAAAGGGAATCTTGAAAATAAAAAAACAAATTAAACTTTAAAATAAAAAGCGCGTTGTGTGCAACGCGCTATGTGAGCAGATACCGGTCTTCGAGCTCGTGAATAATAGCGATCCATTTTTCCTGCCAAACTTCTTTCTGGAAGAGAAGAAGTTTTTTTATTTTGTAGCAGTCGGTAAGTATTATACCGACCAGTCCTACTTTCAAACGAGTTTTGGATTGAGCGATTAGCTGCCCAACAATAACATTGGTGTGAGGGTACATGTGTACCCTTATGTCAAACTCCAAGGCAGGTGCCTCCATGTTGACCATAAGGCATGGGTAGTTTTTGCGGCCTATGCTTAGGATGATTTGGTGGCGGCAGGCAATAAGGCGATCTCTGTAACATGGGACAAAGAACGGCTCGAGTTCTGCTACGGAGCCTTCGATAGATTTTTTGCAGAAAATCCACTGCATGTTTTACCCCTCTTTTGTATATAGAACCATCTCTCCCAAACGGAGCTTTTGAAAAGCACGGGTTTGTGTAATTTTCAAAAACTTCTTTTGGATAAATAAAAAACCGCCTTTTTTACAAGGCGGTTTTTAAAACTTAGGAGTATATACCTAAAACACCGCCTGCAAAAGAAGGAGGCTGAGGCTAAGAATGTTTTGGGTAGCGAATATTTTCATATATGGAGCAGTATATATAGGAGTATAGTTTTCGTCAAATTTAGAATTTTTAGGCTTTTATGCAATATTTAATGATATAATGTTTATATATAAGGTATGAGTAATATTTTAAAATTATTTATTGCTATAGTGGCTTCCCAAGGGGCTGGTGTGGTCGGCTCAATTTTTACTCGTGATGCCGTTAAAACTTGGTACTATGAGTTAAGTAAGCCGGTCTTTGCGCCCCCTAGTTGGGTGTTTGGTCCGGTTTGGACTTTGTTGTATTTGCTTATGGGAATTGCGGCCTATTTGGTTTGGAGAGAAGGCTTTAAAACACCTTATGTAAAAATAGCTCTTGTGGTATTCGTTGTTCAGTTGGTTTTAAATACACTTTGGTCTATAATATTTTTTAATTTTAAATCACCCGGTGCAGCTTTTATAGAAATAATTATTTTGTGGCTTTGTATTGCTGTTAACATTTATTTTTTTTCGAAGGTGTCAGGCACAGCGGGATGGCTTTTGGTGCCTTATATTTTATGGGTAAGTTTTGCTGCTGTATTAAATTATTTTATATATGCACTTAACTAACTGGTTAGATGTTTTCGGTTTGTTTTTATTTTTGTCAGGTTTTGTGGTAGGTTTGGGGGCAGTTACTGTTATAGACATTCATGGGTTTTTGGGCCGTTATTCTGCTTACTGGACAGAAGCAACAACTAGGACTCATAAAGTTACTAAACCCCTTATTTGGCTGGGTACTTTTTTGGGTGTAGTTGGCGGAATTATTTTTTACAGAGAACAAAATTTTTCGGGTATTCCTTTTGTTCACGCAATGGTAGCGTGCATACTTATTTTGAACGGATGCTTTTTGTCTTTTTCTGTAAGTCCTTACTTGCTTAAACGAGAAAGGGAAGGTAAGGCCGGAGAACTTTTGCCAAAAGAATGGCAAAATAAAATCGCGCTAAGTTTGATTGTTTCTGACTTAGGCTGGTGGGGAAGTTTATTTTTACTTGTAGTATATTTACTAAAATAATTATGGGTAAAAAAGTAAAACAAAAAAAAGTTGTTGTGGTGAAAGACAAAATGCAAAGGGGATATAAATATACTTTAACAGAGCCTGTGGGTAAAAATTTTGATCCTCGCTTTAAACCGGAGTTAACACCTAAAAAGATGTTGGAGCTTGGGGTTTTCGGAGGTGTTTATATGAGAGACTGTCAGAAAGAATTTCCAAAGAGTTGGTTTTTAAAAGCCAAACTTCAAACGTTGGGGACTTATAAGCGCGACCCAAAACTTAATTTTTTTAAGGTTAACGCGAGTCAGTCTTTAAAGGAATGGAGGCGTAAGGGCTGGATATACAAAGAAGACCCGAGGGGTTGGTTTCAATGGTATTGCCGTTATTTTATGGGTAGACGTTGTAAAGATGACGAAAGGCAAATAAAAAGGTGGGTGGCTATAAGAAGGCATATTGCGCAAATAAAGAAAAATTGTTTTTTGGGACAGTACTCCTGTCACCCAAAGCAGCGCCAGGCTGTTTTGCATTGGGCTTATGACTCCAGGAAAATATAGTTCATATTTTATGAAAACAAAAAATTTAGAAGTAGATACATATATACAGGGCTTTCCAAAAAATATACAAAAAATTTTGAAGCAAGTTAGGGCCTTGGTAAAAAGTTTGGCACCAAAAGCAGAAGAAGCTTTAAGTTATGGTATGCCGGGGTATAAACTAAACAAAAAACCTTTGGTCTATTTTGCCGCTTGGAAAAATCATTTAGGTTTTTACCCGACACCTGCCGGTTTAACGAAGTTTAAAAAGGAGTTAAAAAATTTTTCAGGCGCAAAAGGTTCCGTTCGGTTTCCGTTTGCAGAAGTCCCGTTTGATTTAATAGCAAAAATTGTAAAGTTTAGAGTTGGGGAAAATTTAGAAAAATATAAAGTTAAAACAGGAAAAAAACTAAAACAAAGAGTTTAGAATGAGACAGGCAGTGTATTCGCATTATCAGAGAGCTAAAGTTTTGTATGGCAAGCTGGAGCGTTGGCTTATGCCTTTAACGCTTTTGGTCGGTTTTATTATTGACTACGTTACCTTTGTTAGCATACAAATTAACACCGCGCTTTGGCTCTTGGGTGCTTACTTGACTTCACTGGCCTTTTTTATTGCTTTCATAAATTTGTACGATGCTGGAGCTTTGGTAGCAAAGTTTAGATGGCTAAGACTTTATTCGCCTTTAGCTTTGCAATTCTTTTTTGGTGGTGTCTTGGGTAACTCGTTTATTTTCTATTGGTTTAGCTCTAGCCTATACACTAGCTGGCCGTTTATTTTGTTATTTGTTTTGCTTATGGTTTTAAACGACGTTTTTAGGCACGAATTTTTGAAACTTAAATATCAAATACCTTTTTTCTGTTTTTTGTCTTTTTCTGTTTTTTCGGTAGTGTTACCATTTACTTTTAATTCTTTAAACCCTGCCTGGTTCGTTTTAGCGGGGGCTTTAGGTTTGTTTTTAACCTTCGTGTTTTATGGTTTTTTGCATAAATGGGTAAAGCCTGGTACTTCTACTACTGTGTTTGTTGGTGTAACCTCGGTAGTAATTTTTTTGAGTATGAACGGACTGTATTTTTCTAACTTAGTTCCGCCGGTGCCTTTAGTGGTAAGAGAAGCTTTGCCGGTTCATAGTGTAGAAAAAAAGGGTGAAATGTATATTTTAAAAACAGAAAAGCCAAGCTTTTGGCAAAAGTTTGGCTTAGGTTTTACAGTTCATGTGGCCCAAGGAGAAAGAGTTTATATTTATTCGGCAGTTTATGCACCAGTTAGTTTAAATACCACAATTTTGCACGAGTGGCAGTTTAAGGATCCTGAAACCAAAGTTTGGACTACTAAAGATACTTTGGAATTTAATTTGGTTGGCGGTAGGCGAGAGGGTTTTAGAGGCTATAGTTGGAAGTCGAATTTAAAAGAAGGAGAGTGGAGAGTGAATGTTAAAACTCCGAGAAACCAGGTGGTGGGCCGAGTGAATTTTACTTTAGTAAAAAGTGATGTGCGGCCTGAGCTTTATGAAGTAACTAGGTAGTTTTTTTCTTTTTTCGACTTTTAGAAAGACCAATGGCAATTGCTTGCTTTTGGTCTTTTACTTTTTTATTGCTTTTGCCAATTTTTAAACGCCCGACTTTAAATTGGTGCATAACCTTTTTCATTTTATTTGTATTTTTTAGTGAGGATTTCTTGGGCATAGATTGAAATTTAGTTTGGATTAGGTTTTTTGTAGACACCGAAAAAGTTAGTTTCGGCCAAAATGTGTCCGCCCATGGCTAGGTTTAGGTCTTCGTGCGTGCTCCCATTTTTTAAACTAAGCTTGGTGTCTAGTGCGTATAGCCTAAAAAAATACCGGTGCTCTTCTTGGTTTGGTGGATTGGGACCGCTGTAGCCGACTTTTTTGTAACCGTTTAAACCACTAGGCTTTAAATTTTTACACTCACCTTCGAGTATTTCTGTTTTATTTGGATTAATATTCCACAAAAGCCAGTGTACAAAAGTACCGCCCGGGGCATCTGGGTCGTCTACTATTAAACAGAGGCTTTTGGCGTTTTCTGGTATGTTGGAAAAATTTAGAGGCGGGTTTATAGATTTTTTATTGTCAGCTTGTTCTGAGTATTTAGCTGGTATAGGTTGGTTTGATCCGAATTCAGGGGAACTTATGGTCATGATTTTTATTAAGTTATTTTATTTCTATTGTTAGCATATAACGAAAGGGTGAATATGGGATTAAAAATTATTTTTCAAAGGTAACAAAATTTTGGTTTGCTTTTTTTCTAAGCAGCGGCATAGAACAGTTAAAAACTGGAATGCCTTTGGGTGTTTTGCCTGTTAGGCTTCCGTGGTGTGCGTGGCCATGAAAAATTGCCTGGACTTTAAAGCGATCGATGGTTTCGGCGAGCCTAGAATTGCCTAAAAGAGGCATGATGCTTTCCGGCTCGCCCAAGACTGTTTCTAAAATGGGGGAGTAGTGAAGAGCGACAAAAATATTTTTACTGGACATGCTTTGTAAAAATCTTTCCAAAAGCAGGCTTTCGTTAATTGATTCTTCAACAAATTTTCTGTTGGCTGCTTCTCCGAAAGGTACTATCATGTGTTCGTTAAAGCCACCGCCGAAACCTTTTACCCCCACAAAGCCATAGTCTCGAAACTCAAAAGGTGCGTCTTCAAGGAAATGAACTTTAAATAACTTTAAAATTTTTTTTATTTCTAAATGTTTGTCTTGAGCGTGATCGTGATTGCCTAAAACCGCCAAGACTGGTTTTGTTGCTTGGTTTAAAATTTTACCTAAAGCTTCCGCTTCTTCTTCTGTGCCTGAGTCAGTTAGATCGCCACAAAGTAAAACTATGTCTGCTGCATATTCTAGTTTTTCTACTAAAGATTTTATTTCTTCTTCGTTGCCTTCGTGAAAATGTATGTCGCCAACCGCGGCAATTTTTAAGTTGTTATTTTTTTGGTTCATCGGTGCCTCCTACAATGTCGGCAAAACCCAAAATTTGAATATCGACTTCGTAGTCCGAACGAGACAATAGTCTGCCCCGACATATTTTTATTAGCGAAGTTGGAAGTTCGATTTGAGTTTTTAGTCTGCTTAAAAGTTCGTCTAAAATTATTTTTGGAATTTCTTCTCGCTCTGACGGATATATAAACCTGAAGTTTAAAATATGTATAAGTAAAATTTCCCAGTACTGTTCAAAATAGCTTAAAAGTCTTTTCCAATTTATTTCTTTGTTTTTTAGTAATATTAAATGTGCGACATCGGCTCCGTCGTATTTGTACCTGTCTTGAATAAAAGCTTTTGAAAATATAAGTTCAGTCGGAGAAAGAATTTGCACTTGCAAGTCGAAAATCTTGCCTTTACCGCCTTGCTTAAACCATTCGTCGCTTACAGGTCCGTGCCCACTGGGGGAGTTAAAAATTATATCGATATAAAACTTATCTTTAAAAGCTTTAGCCAACCAGCGTTCATCTTCGATGTGGGTTTTATAACCGCCTTCCGAAAGCACTTGCATAATTTTAGGGAAGTCGCTGGGTTTGCAAAAAATGTCTAAGTCCTTAGTCGGTCTATTTTGGTTTGTATAGAAGTTAATGGCATAGGTTCCTCCAACTTGGTAGGGGATTTTAGATTTATTTAGAAGTTTAAGACTTTCAAGATAAAATTTTTCGGCCTCGCCGGTTTCGTTATTTTTCATAAAAGTTCGGAGCTTAATTGTTTTTATTTTCATTGATATCAAATCATTAAGTTGTGAGCAAAATATGAACGCGGAGCTGTGAAACGGAAAATCTTTAATGAATTTTTTTTGACTCTCAAAAATTTATTTGTCTTGAAATATTATTTAGAAAAAAATAAAAATTTTATTTGTTTTATTTAAAGCAGTTTAAAAAAAATTTTAATAAATCCCTTGATTTATAGGCCCATTTAGTGTATACTGCACTTAAAGTTAGTTATATTTTAGAAACAAAAATAAAAATAAATATATGAACACGAGCTCTCTTTTGAGGGCTTTGGGCGCTGTCTTTTTAAGTTTGGCAATTTGTTTTTTGCTTGGCTTAAGCAGCGGGGTCAAGGCCTGGTATTCAGACACTTCTTGGTTGTACAGGAAGAGTTTTGTAATTGATCATACAAAAGTTAGTGGCGGTGTAGACTTGGTAAATTTTCCAGTGCTCATAAGCTTGACCGATGCGGATTTGAAGTATTCTTCCCATGGCGGTAAAGTGGGGAAAACAGATGGTACGGATATTTTGGTTACGGCTTCCAACGGCTCTACAAAACTTGATCATGAAATAGAATATTATGCGTCTAGTACCGGACAACTTATTTTATGGGTAAGGGTGCCAACTTTGTTAGCGGCTTCAGATACCACTCTGTATTTGTATTACGGCAACGCTGCGGCAACTGACCAGCAAAATAAAAACGGTGTTTGGAACAGTAACTATAAAGGCGTTTGGCATTTGGGAGAAGGTTATAGTACAGCAAGTAATTTTTATAAAGACTCTACTTCCAACAACAAGGACGGGACTTTAACAGACGCGAACAGCAACTCTGTTTCTATGACGGGTAAAATTGGAAACGCTTTTGATTTTTCGGCTGATGCGGACTATATAGATACCGGTATAATTTCCGCTTTGGCTTCTTCGACAACTGGCACGTTGTCGGCATGGATGTACAGATCGGCGGTTGGTGACTCGGCGGGTTTTGGTATGATAGGTAAGTCCGATATGTGGGGCAGGTTTAATTTGAATTGGCAAAACGACGGTAATATTTATAACCAGGCAGAAAACTTTTCTTTAGGTTCGGGTTCTTCATACCCGAGTTATGCCGCAAATGTTTCGGGCTGGCACCATGTGGTCATGGCTTACGACGGAGGTCAGAGCGGGCTGAATCGTTTACAAGTTTATTTTGATGGAGTCTTGCAAACTTTAAGTTCTGGCAATATTGATCCTGCAACTGCTTTACCTGGGAGCCATAACTTAAGTGCATTCAGGTTTGGAGCGGATACTAACGACGGGGTAGATAGGTTTTGGGGCGGTGCTATAGACGAGGGAAGAGTTGCGGCTAACACTTTGTCGGCAGGTTGGGTTGCAACTGAGTACAATAACCAATCTTCGCCGTCGGCCTTTTATGCCGTTGGGAGCGAAGAAAGTTATGATACAGTCGTGCCAATAATTTCAAGTTTAACTTCGGGCAGTTTAACTTCCTCAAGTGCTGTTATAACTTGGTCTACCGACGAGGCGGCAACTAGCCAAGTGGAATACGGAACTTCTTCCACATTGACTAGCTCTAGTAGTTTGAGTTCAAGTTTAGTCACATCGCATTCGGTAACTTTGAATTCTTTAAGTCCTTCGACGACGTATTATTTTCGAGCGGTCTCTCAAGATGCGTCGGGCAACAGAGCAACTACTTCTTTGTTAACTCTGACAACTTCCGCAGCCTCTTCGGGTGGGGGTGGTGGAGGAGGTGGGGGTGGGGGTAGCAGTTACAGTTCTATGGATAGCACGCCTCCTTTAGTTAGCGTGACTGTGCCTTTGTCGGCCGCCGTTTTAACCGGCACTTCTACTTTGACGGCAGTAGCTTCGGATAATGTAGGAGTAGCAGGAGTGACTTTTAAAGTCGACGGCATGACTGTTGGGACTGAAGTTGGTAATTTTCCTTATACAATAACGTTTGATACAACAAAGTTTGTGAATGGTTCGCATATCGTGGTGGCTGTGGCCCGGGATACGGCTGGTAATACAGGCAGTTCTTTGCCTATAAGTTTTAATATTAGTAGCGATCTTTTGGCAACGAGCTCTAGCAGTCAGCAAAATTTAACACCTAGCAGTGAACAAAGTACAGCTTCTACTACTCAAAGCGTGGTTATTCCCTTTAATTTTGTTGGTTTGCAAGTTCCGGTCTCTGAGATAAATTTACCTTACAAGTCTCGAACATTGGTAAACGACAAAGGGACTATATATGTAATAGAGGGAAAGTATAGACTACCATTTGTTTCCATGTCGGCTTTTTCTGGCCTTGGTTACAAACTCAAATACGTAGTAAAAGGCGATACCTCTATGTACGAACTACCCAAGACTTATTTAATTTCTACTTCTAAAGCCGAACATCCTTGGGGCAGTATACTAAGTAATGGCAGTAAGCTGTATTATTCTCACGAAAGTGGAATGATACCTATACCATCAAAGACTCTTCTCACAAAAAATGGGATTAGTATACCTTACACGCTTTCTATGAATGCGTATGACAAGGAGATTTTAAAAAAGAGCGCTAACTTAAAGCCGCTTATAGAAAACGACCCTAGGGTAAGTAGATAAAATTTTTAACAAACCCTCGCTTGTAAATGGCGAGGGTTTTTGTAATTTAGTTTTAATTTATTTTAGTTAGCATATGTTCATGCCTGAAAATGAATTAGAAAAAATTAGATCGCACTATGCGAACGAACGGACGCTGCTTTCTTATATACGCACCGCTTCGTCTTTGTTCGTATTGTCCGTAGCTTTGTTAAAATTCTTTTATGATGCAACCTTTAAAATTTTAGGTTGGGCAAGTTTAGCTGTAGGTGTTTTAATTTTGGGTTTTGGAATTTATAGGTACTTTAGAGAAAGAGCAGTTTTAAGAAGGCAAAAATAAGAAATAAAATTTAAAAATACAATATTGTCAATTGTACTAAGGCTTGACACGAAGGGTAAAACATAAGAAAATTATACGGTCAAAATTCTTGATGCCCTAAACTGGGCTAGAGGGAGGATGCTGTGCCAGATTTTTTTAAAGTTCCAGCGTGGGTTTTGAAGGCCGTGGTAGGCCTGGGAGTGATTGGGGTGTTGGTTACCCTCGCGATTGTTTTCTCTCCCAATATGACGCCTCAAGTCCGAAACGGTCTTTTGTGGGCTGGGCTGATTGTGTGGGGAATTTTTCTGTTTATTTTGTGGCAGCTCGATGCCATAAAAGCCCACGAGTAATAGCTGGCTTCTAGCGCTTATTTTACGGAGCGCTTTTTATTTTGCTAAATTACATTTATAATAAAACTATGAAATTTGCGATTTTCGACATAGACGGGACTATTTTCCGCTCAAGCTTGGTAATTGAGTTGTGCTTGGCTTTGGTGAGTAAAAAAGTTTTTCCAAAAAAAGCTTTAGAGGAGATTCGTGCTGAGCATATGGCTTGGCTTAACAGAAAAGGCAGTTATGAAGCTTATATAAACAAAGTGGTAAAAATTTATGTGAAATACATAAAAGGTAAAAATTTTAGTTTGGTTGAAAAAGTAGCTAAGCAGGTTATAGAAAAACAAAAAGACATGACTTACAGGTTTACCAGAGGTTTGGTAAAAAAGTTAAAGTCGAAGAATTATTTTTTAGTAGCCATATCGGGTTCGCCCTCTTATATAGTAGAGGAATACGCTCAAGTGGTGGGGTTTGATAAATGTTTTGGGACGGAGTTGGAGGTTAGAGAAGACAAGTTTACGGGAGGAGTGGTGAATTTAGATTCGGCTTTTAACAAAGCATTGGTGGTTAAAAGAATTTTAAAAGAGTATAAAAATGTGGATTTAAAAAAGTGTATTGCTGTGGGGGATACCGAAGGGGACGTGGAAATGTTAAAGCTGGTGGGGCGGCCTATTGCCTTTAACCCTAATTTATATTTAGCCAAAATTGCCCGGGTAAAAAAATGGGAAGTTGTTGTGGAAAGAAAGGATGTTATTTATAGCTTAAGGAAAGGTAAATTTGAGTTTTTAAAAGAAGGGGCTTAGTGTTTCTGTAACAAGGGGAATCTTTGCGGCAACCGCAAGGATTCCCCTTGTTGTTTGGTATTTGCATTGGCTACTAAAGCACAAAATGTACAAAAGTACTAAAACTGCATTGTTATATGAGTAGGTTTAATATTTAGTAGCCTAAAGAGGCATTTTATGCTAAAATGCTATTGATTTAAATAACTTGAAAATAAAAATTTATGAATAAAAAAGTTTCCGCAATAATAATTTTGGGCATAGTTTTGTTGGCTTTGGTAGGTTTGTGGGCTTTGAAGAAAGATAAGCAGGAGAAAAAAGATACCAATCTTTCCGAAAATAGTAAAGTTAGTGAAGAAGGCCCGAAAAATATTTTGCCCTATAAAGAAAACGAGGTGCCAGTTGAAAGTTTGCCGGAAGGTTTTGTACAAGGGTTTCCTCTAGAACAAAATGCTGTGGTTTTAAATAATTCGAGTGCTAACACAGCTTCGGGGCTTCAAAGCTCGCGCATGTTTGTAAGTAAAAAGAGTTTGGAAGAAAATTATAAAATATATTCTGAATATTTAACCAAGAACAAGTGGAAAGTTTTGACTTCGGTTAATAACTCAGATTTAAAGTCGATTTCGGCAGTGGGTCCAAAGGGTGAGAGGCTAGACTTAGTAATTTCCAAAAATTCAGTAAGCGGGCAGGTGCAGGTAGATATAGTCTTTTTGCAGCCTGTTAAAAAATAAAACTTTATGTTACAAGTCTGTAGTTGACAAAACTATAGAATAGTGATATAATTGCAGGTCCTGACTTGTAGTGACAAGCATTTTTAAAGCTAAATGTTTGCCAATGCAGGGCAGGCGTCTTTTCGTTTGCTTACGCAGAAAGTTCTTTAAAATTTGGGGCCTGTTAACGCCCCGGCTTCTGAGGAGGAGCAAAATGTTTTTCTTTTTGAATTCGCTCGTTCTTTTTTCCGGGCTGGTTCTCGCCGGCCAGGAACGTCCCACATTCGAAACTTCACGGCTGACGGCCGCGGGTGTGGTAAAGTCCGTGTACTATGCGGACGAGCTCTTGGTCAAACCGCGCGAGGCTAATATTGTCTCGGCGGTGGCTAAGGCGCACGAGCTGACTCGTGCGGCGTTTTCGTCTGGCGACTGCGACGCAACCGGCGTGTGTTATGTCCCTTACCGGGGAGACGCGCGCGCTATGTCGGCGGTGGTTACAGCCTTGTATTCCGACAAGGCAAGCTTTGAGTGGGCGAGCCTCTCGCCTGTCTTTAAAGCGCAGCAGGTATCCGGGGCACTTACTAATGACCCGGCCATTCAAGGCCAATGGAACCTGGGGAGTGCGCTTCCCGGGGGGATTGGCTGGAAGCCTTTTTCCGGCCCTGTGCCGGAGAAGGTGTATGTGGTCGGTTTGGACAGCGGTGGCTGTTTTGACCATCCAGACTTTAATTGGTCTCGCAACGAGACTAAACTCAATTACCATGCCGAAGTTGCCGACAAGGAACCGAACGCGGTTCCATACGACGACAACGGTCATGGTTGTTCGACTATGAGTCTCGTGGCTGCAAAGTCGAACAACGGCCTTGGCATTGCCGGCATTGCGGACTTTGTCCGTACGGGCTATTTTAAGGTGCTGAATAACAAAGGTCTTGGCAACACCAAGACCATTGTAAGCGCCATTTTGGAGCTCGCAGTTCGGGTTCGGGACTTGCCGCCCGGTTCTCGCGTAATCGCTTTGTTAGGCTTTGGCACGTCTGAATACGTGCCACCGCTTGAGGAAGCAATCCAGATAGCTCGCCGGGCCGGAGTTATTTTCGTTGCCCCCGCGGGTAACGAAGGGGCCGACTTGAGTCGGTTTCCCCGCACGCCCGCAACAACTGAAGGCGTTTTTAGTGTCGCAGCTTGCGATACTCAAGGCGCACTTGTGCGCAAAAGCTACTGGGCCTCCAATTACGGAGGGCCCGTAATGGTCTGTGCTCCAGGCGTCGAAGTCTGGACCGCAGTACCTAAGCCAATGGAAAGTTTTTTCTATGAGTTTTCGGACCCGCAAGGGTATCAGAGAGCGGAAGGAACTTCCATCTCCGCGCCTCATGTGGCCGGAGTTATTGCATACATGCTTGCAGAAAACCCGGAAATCTCCGAAGAAGAGATTCGGGTTCGGCTTCTAAACGGTCGCCGGGACATTCCCGGTACCAATATATGGAGCCGGCAGTATTCGCCCCGCGACTTGTACGTCTCGGGCGCAACACTCTTTATGCCAACTGCGCTTGCTAAGACTTCTACAGCCCCGGCTCGTCCGGTCTTGGAAGTTACGGCGGGGCACAGTTCGGCGAAGGTTCGTATAGACCAAAGACCTTTTGGGGTACGGTGTTTCTACGGGAACATTGGAGACCAAAAGGTGTGGGAAGCAATTCCGTACTTTGGTGACGGAGACTTTGTACTTCGGAACAAGGACGGAAGCCCTCTTCCCGAAAAAGAAAGTATCCAACTAGCTTGCCGCGCCGTTGACGGCGCAGGCAGGTGGTCAGAGCTTTCTTCGGTGGCAAACTTTACGACACGCGAAAGCGTGTCCGAAGTGTTGTCGCCAAGCGCTTTTGTCCCCACCCGGGGACCGCTTTCCGACATTGTCGAGGAAAAGAACCCGAACTCCCCGCAGTTGTGGGGGTTTAGGACTTTTCCTCTCCTCGCTGAGCCCGTATGGTATGCGGGTACGGACAGTTTCAGTTACCGAGTCGGCGACAACGACTCGGTGCTGGAGTCGGCAGACGTTGTGCTGCCACCCGACACTGCGGTGTCGGTGAGCGTAAGACAGTTTGTCCAGATGATCGGGACGACACTCCAGGGGTCGCACTACGACCTTTCGGAATTGTCCGTTTTCTGGACGGAGAACGGCGAACAAAAAGAAAAAGTCGTTCGGCAGATAATGCCGAATGCTCGGCAGTTTGGGCTTGAAACCGTCAGCTTCGACCTTTCGGAGCTGGCTGGTAAAACCGTCCGCCTCCGCTTCCGCCTGTTCACCAATGGCTCGTCCGTTGGTGCTGGCTGGATTGTCGGCGGCGTGACGGTCAAGACCGACCGCTAAAAACCCCGCGCAGTAAATGTCTTAGGATTTCCTTAAGACTTTTACTGCGCTTTTTATTTTGCTTAAAAAATATGATATAATTTACTTAAATATTTTAAAAATTTACAACAAAAGTGAAATTAAAAGAAAAATTATGAACAAAAAAACATTAACTTTAATGGTCTTGCTTATAGCTTTGGGCGGCGCAATTTTTTGGTATACAAAACTTCCTAAAAAAGAGGTGAAGGCTCCCGAAGTTAAGGAAACAACTTTAGAACAACCTTTGCCTAAAAAGGTGGATTTTTCCAAAATGCCTGAGAAGTTTATGTCCGGCTTTATTTTGGAAGAAAATGTAACAGTGGTAGATAATTATAATTCGGAAACCGACAAAATCTTTCAGGCTACAAGACAATATGTAAGCAAAAAGAGTTTGGCCGAAAACTTTAAGCAGTTTGAAAATTATTTAAACTCCAATAACTGGAGAATCCTAAGCCGTGCCCAAACTCCCCAGTACAGAGTTTTGTCTGGAGAAAAAGAGGGGACTTTGGTAACTATCAGTGTGACGGAAAATACTTTAGACAAACAAAATTTGGTAGATATTACTTTTACTTAC
>CAZGAF010000004.1:0-6206 GCA_964523855.1 uncultured Candidatus Saccharibacteria bacterium
ACTGAGAGTTAAACCGTCAGTGCTTGGCTCGGGATTGTCTAAAAACTTAGATGTCCCCCGAGTTCACCCGCTTTTCGATATCTATTACTAGATAAAGGCCCGAAGATTCACAGGCGTCTGCTCTACCACTGAGCTACCGCGGCTTGTTTTTTTATCTAAGGTTTGTGGCAGTGCCATAAACCTTAGAGAACTTGTTGGCCGTGAACCAGTCGTCACTTGCATGACTTCCGGTACACGGCATAAACCATTCTCTAACCTAATGGTTCTCGAATGGTTTATGGTGGGCAATAAAGGATTCGAACCTTTGGCCTTCTCGGTGTAAACGAGACGCTCTAACCAGCTGAGCTAATTGCCCCTACTACGCACAAGGCTTCGTAGGGTGAGCCTTTAATGCATTACTTAAAATATTTGTCCGTCGACTTGTCTGCCATAATTTATTGACGGTGGATGTTAACTGCCCCTACTACGTTAAAACTTCGTAGGGCGGGCCTTAAGAAGTTTTAACACTTATTTACGTGTAAGTTTTTGATCTATCCCATAAAAACTTGCCCAAATACTATATCAAGAAAGAGCTTTTTTGACAAGGCTCTCGGTTAGTTTGGTTAAGGCTTCTATACTGTCTCCTGGGGAGGTTTTGCAACGCTTAGTGACGCCACATTCTACACATTTGTGGGTGAGTACGTACTCGCCCTTTTTAAACTCTACATGTATGGGTTCCATTAAGCCTTGGCATTCTTCCGCCCTGTCACCAGGGTTTATATCTACATGTTTACTCCATAAGCAATGAGGACAGTGGTTGGTATAACCATTGCCTTCAACTTTTTGCTTGCAGTTTTCACAAGTAAAGTCTTCGATTTTTTTCTGGAATTTTTTTGCCATGTATTTATAAAAACAAAAACACCCAAAATATTTGGGTGTTTTTGTTTGGTGCCCGAGGAGGGACTCGAACCCTCAAGCCGTTGAAGGCACACGCACCTCAAGCGTGCGCGTATACCAATTCCGCCACCCGGGCTTACAGTATTTATTTTTTAACCTGCTTATTATAATATATCTATATAAATAAATCTAGACTAAAACACATATGTTTATACCAGTTGTATTAGGTTCAGTAAGAGAGGGTAGAAGAAGTCTTTTACCAGCTCAGCTAATGGTGGAAAGAGTTAAAGCCATGGGTCATGAGTCGGTGTTGGTGGATTTTCAAAAAATGCCACTGCCCTTTTTTGACTCTCCTGTAGTGCCCGTTGCTATGAAAGGCGTGTATCCTAACAAAAATGCTCAGGAATGGAGCGGTATTGCGCTTAAGGCCGATGCATTTGTTTTAATAGTTTCTGAGTATAACCATGGCTATAGTGCTGTTTTAAAAAATGCTTTAGACTGGTTGTATATGGAATTTAACAGAAAGCCTTTTGGTATGGTGGGTGTGTCTGACGGTAAATACGGAGCATTGAGGGCTATGGAGCAGCTAAGACAGGTGATAGAAAATTTTGGTGCGTTTGCTTTAAGGGAGGTTGTGCCGTTTGGGCCTGTGCAGGAAGCGTTCGATGAAAATGGGAAACTTATAGACGAATCTTATAACAAAAAAATTGAAGGTCTTCTTACAAATTTGGTAGAGGTAGCAGAAGCCATGAAACCAATAAGACCGAAATTAAAGTAAAGATTTAGAATGCAAAACGCAGAACGGAGATGTATCTGCAATACATTTTGCATTTTCAATTCGTAATCCTGCATTTAAACCACTTTCCATTTACCCTGTTCGTCTTTAGTGAGTTTGCCGGTTACGGAAAAACCAGCCGCGAGTTTGTGCCCTCCTCCGCCAAAGTTTCTTGCAACTTCAGAAACATCTACGCCTTTTCTTTGTTCGCTTCTTAAGCTGCCCTTTACTACTCCCCCGTCTTGCTTTAGGAACATGGCAAACTTGGCTTCCGGAACGGTGTTTAAAGTTTCTACAAAACCTTCAAAAACATTTTGCGGTAAGTCGGTATTTAGTTTTTGCAAGTCTTCCTCGGTCATAACGGAGTAAATTACTTTGGTATTTGAATCGTAGTAGGTGTTTTTTAAAGCTTTGCCCCAGGCTATGTAGCTCTGGGGTGTTTTATTTTTGTAGGTGTTTTTTACAATTAGGCTTAAATTTGCTCCTTTGCTCAATAGTTCTCCTGCTGCTTTAAGCGTAGAGCTTTGTGTGTTGCTGTGCCTAAAAGAACCGGTGTCCGTAATTATTCCCGTTAAGAGACAGGTTGAAATATCTTTGCATATTTCCCATTCGCAAAATTTAAAAAGATCGTAAACCAGTTCGGCCACCGAAGATTTTTCAGAATTTACCAAATTAACGTGTCCAAAAAGTTGGTTGTCGTGATGGTGGTCTATATTTAAAATATTGGTTTCCAGATTTATAATGTTTTGACTGCCGCACCTGGCTTTTACAGAACAGCCAAACATAATAACTAAGTCGAAGTTACTATGGTCAATATCGTCACGCACTTTGTGGCTGCCTGTCATGAACCTCAAAGATTCCGGAACACCTTTCTTTATTGCGCACTCTACCTTTTTGCCCATTCTTTCTAAGTGCAAAGCTAGCGCAAGAACGCTTCCACCATCGTCTCCGTCCATGCGCTCGTGCATGGTGAGAAGGATGTGGTTGGAAGCCATGATTAACCCCCTCGCTGTTTCAAAGTTTGTTAAAATATCTGAACTCATGTATAAATTTCAAATGTCAAATATCAAATTTCAAATATAGATAGTTAGCCTGGGTTTGAAATTTGTAATTTAAAATTAGTTATTTTCGTCTTCATGCACCTTCTTTATTAGCTCGTCTATATGTTTGACGTAGCGAGGAGAGGTGTCCAGATGAAAACTTATGCGAGGAAAAATTTTGGTATTCATGGAGCCATTAAGTCTTCCCTGAATGTCAAAAATATTTTGCTCTAAGGTTTTTAAGATTTTTTCGTCGTCGCCGTCCAAAATGGATATCCAAATTTTTGCCCATTTCATGTCGCGGCTAGTTTGAACTTTAGAAATTGTAACCAAGCCCTTTTCGCCTTGCAGGGACTCGTGAATTACAGGTCCCAAGACATGCTCAATAAGGGAGTTAACTCTGGCGATTCGGTTGGTAGGTTTTTGAATTTTTTTCATAAAATTATTTTAAATAAGCAAAGGTATTTTTATTATACCAGCTAAGCATTATAGTTGTTTTGGGCCATTTAATCAAGTCTTTGTACAGTTAACATCTAGGGGTTACAAATTGGTATGCTTGGAGGTAACGCATGTATTAGGCTTTACAGGCTTCGTAAATGGCTTATGCCAAAAAAAAGTACCGAACTTATTTAGTGTCCATATTGTAACGGCCGTTACAATATGGACACTAACGAAAAACTTATGTGATTATAGTGTAAATAGGGTTAAATACACCGGATTCCGGCTCTCCACCTTCGCCGAGGCTTCGGAGGACAAGCCGATGACTCGGCCGGTATGACACAAAAAAGATAAGGTTCTCATAAAGCAGGAAAAGATTGGTTTAGTTTAAATTTAGTTTAATCTCTGTAAATTTTTTTGTTTCGAGACCAACTTAAAACCCCTCGACTATAGAGGGGTTTTAAAAATAACTTCACTCGTCTTTTCAGGCGTATTAGGCTATTTGTTTTATAAAGTTTTAAGTTTTATTTTTTCTTCGTATGCTTCCACAACATCGCCCTCTTCGATTTTTACCTGGGTCTTTAATTTAGTTCCAAATTCTTCTCCCATGTGTACGTTTTTGGCGGCGGCTTTGTTGTGTTGCAGTTCTTCGATTTCAGCTTTACCAATTTCTACGCCGTCTCTAAAAATGTTTATTTTTGAAACTTTGGTAATTTGACCCTCTTCAACACGTCCCCCGACAATCATTACGCTTTTTTCTCTTCTAAAGATAGCTAATATTTTGGCCTTGCCCATTACAATTTTTTCTGTTTCCGGGGTGAAGAGTTTAATTACGGCCGAAGTAACGTCTTCGATGAGTTCGTAAATTACTTCGTAAGAGTCAATGGTAACATTTTTTTGTTTGGCTAAGTTTTCGGCACGAGGACTGATTTTATTTCTAAAATTTAGTACCGCTGCTTTACCGTTGGCAGCCGTCATTATGTCGTTTTCGCTTATTTCCCCCACACCTTCGGATAAAATATTTATTTTAACTTCGTCGTTCTTAAGTTTGGCTATAGCTTGCTTAATCGCTTCCAAACTGCCTGCTACGTCGGCTTTCAAAACCAAGTTTAAAGATTTGGTTTTTGCGTCGCCTTGTATAAGATTTTTAGAATGGAGTTTGTGGCTCTGAAGTTTGCGTTTGGTTACAATCGCAATTTGCTTAGCTTCATCTAAGCTCGGGAGTGCTTGAACTACGTCGCCTGCTTGAGGGACTTCGGAAAGACCGGAAATTTGGGCGGGTGTGGAAGGGCCGGCTTCTTTAAGTCTGCGTCCGGTTTCGTCTTCAAGTGAGCGAATGCGTCCAAAAGCAGCTCCGGCTGCTACTATGTCGCCTACTTTTAAAGTTCCGTTTTGTACTATGACGCTGGCAGTGGCGCCTTTACCTTGCATGAGTTTGGATTCTATAACAGTACCAACAGTTTTACCGCTTGGGTTGGCTGTAAAGTTTTCTATTTCAGCGGTTAGAAGTATCATTTCAAGTAAGTTGTCTATACCTTTGTTCTGTTTGGCCGAAATTTCAACAGCTATAGTTTTGCCACCCCATTCTTCTGTTAAAACTCCTGCTCCGGCAAGCTCTTGTTTGGCGCGCATGACATTGGCTTCTGGTTTGTCTACCTTGTTTATGGCCACTATCATTGGAGTGTTGGAAAATTTCGCGCGGTTTATAACTTCCAAAGTTTGTGGTCTGACCCCGTCGTCTGCTGCTATAACCAAAACTATAATGTCGGTAACATTGGCACCTCTGGCGCGCATTTCAGAAAAGGCTTCGTGGCCTGGTGTGTCTAAAAAAGTAATTTGTTTGCCAGTGTGCTTGATTTGGTAGGCGCCAATATGTTGGGTAATGCCACCGCTTTCGCCTTCGGCGACTTTGGTTTTTCGAATTGTGTCTAGAAGCGTGGTTTTACCGTGGTCAACGTGGCCCATTATAGCCACAATTGGCGGACGAGGTTTTAAAACTTCTTCTTTTTCTGTTTTTAAAATTTCTTGCAAAAATCCAATTCCAAAATGTTGCTCGGTTGTGTCGGCTTCTTGGCTTACTTCAAAACCCAAATCTTGAGCGACAATGCTGGCGGTGTCAAAGTCTATTTCTTCGTTTATGGTTGCCATGACGCCGTTTTTTATAAGCTCTTTTATAACATCTACAACAGGAAGGTTAAGTAAAACAGCAAAGTCCCTGACTTTAACAAAAGTTGGGAGCTTTATACTTTTGGAATTACTGGTCTCGGTTTTTGTAACCGGTTTTTTTGCAACACCCAAAGCATCGGCAATCTTTTTAGCTAAAGCATTGTCTATTTTATTTGCTTTTGGAGAAATAAAAAAACCTTTCTCTCTGGCTTTGCCTCGGAGTTCTTGAATTGAAATATTTAGTTGAGAGGACAGAGAAGAAAGATCCATTTAAATAAATAAGAATTATGAATACAAAATACAAAACGAAATTTCTATAACTTTGTTACAGTATCATAAAAGCATAATAAAATCAAGTATTTTTGTAAAAAAAACCGCTTGAATGTTAGTTCAAGCGGATTGTGCTTTTGCGATTTTTATGAGATGTTCGACAGGAGTTGGGTACTTTTGGGTATAGCAGGCATAGCAGTAGCGCTCGCCTGCCGGATCACCGACAGCTTCGCGCAAATTTTCGAGAGACAGATAGCCTAAGCTGTCTGCCCCTAAGAATTTGCGGATTCCGTCGATTGAGAGACGATTGGCAATAAGCTCTGCGGATGTCGGGGTATCGACTCCATAGAAACAGGAGCCAATGGTTGGTGGGCAGGAAATTCGGACGTGGACTTCTAAAGCTCCACGCTCCTTTATCATGCCTACAATTCTTGTTAGCGTCGTGCCGCGTACAATTGAGTCATCTACTAGGACAACCCTTTTTCCTTCAAGCAGTGGACCTACCGCGTTAAATTTATTATCAACTTCTGCGTCGCGGTAGCGTTTGTCCCCCTTTATGAAGGTGCGTCCAACATAGTGATTGCGGATCAGTCCTCTAACCACGGAAAGCCCCGCTTTGTCGGCGTAGCCTTCTGCTGCGG
>CAZGAF010000004.1:6216-12906 GCA_964523855.1 uncultured Candidatus Saccharibacteria bacterium
ACAGGGACCACAATGTCAGCGCTCACCGGGTGAATCTCAGCCAGAAAGCGGCCCATAGCTTGGCGGTCTTGCATAACAAACCGTCCAAATACTACCGAGTCGGGTCTGGAAAAATACACGTGCTCGAACACGCAATGCGATTGTCGCACGGGTGCGGCGTATGAGTCTGAAAAACTCGTATTGTGAGAGGAAAAAAATATCTCACCAGCTTCAATTTCCCGCACGTACTTAACGCCCAAATGGTCTAGGGCGCAGGTTTCTGAGGCAAGGACTTGGAAAGTTCGCCTTTCGGGATCAAGGCCTACGCCCAAAACAAGTGGTTTAAAACCGTGCTTGTCACGGATAGCGTAGACACCTTCCGTTGAGAGAATAACCAGTGAGAAGGCTCCTTCAACTTCTAAGAGTGCCTCTTTTATCGCGCCGAGCAAATCGGGGGCTCTGGCATGAGCGATGAGTAGCAGGATAATTTCTGAGTCACTGCTGCTTTCTGGGGTTATATCTCTGAGTGCTAAACGAACCCTCAGTTCGGCGGCGTTAGTTATGTTACCGTTATGAGCCAAGGCAATAGGCCCAAACTTTGACTCAAAGTAAAATGGTTGGGCATTAAGGAGACCCCCTTCTCCGTCTTTCTCACCTTGGGTAGCGTACCGATTGTGACCTATGGCGAAATAACCCTTAAGTTCGCTAGTTGCCATGGGAGTTAAAACATCCCTGACCCAGCCAAGGCCCTTATAGACCTTTATCCCTTCGTCTCCCAAGACGGCCTCGCCGGCGGCTTCTTGGCCACGGTGCTGTAGTTGAAATAATCCGTCGGGCGCGATTCTGCCGGCTTCCGGGTGTCCGCATACTGCTATGACCCCACATTCCTCACGAAACTTGTCGAACATCTTAGATCCCCCTCTCGGGTTTTGAAAATACAAAAACCCCGCAACTTAGCGGGGGTTTAAGAGGTTACACTGCGGCCTTGGTTTTGTGACCAGGGCCGATGTGAAAATCTCATAGGCAGGCATTATAACAAAACTATATTTTTTGGCAAAATTTTAAAAATTAAAGTTTGTTCCAAATAAAATTGAAAATGGATCGTAGAGCGGTAGAAACTTCTTTGCTCCGAATAATTACCCCAACTGGCTCGCTGTCCTCTCGGTAAACAGCAAAAGAAACGTTGTTGCCATAAATATTTAAACCTAATGGTACTGAAAAAAACTTTTCTTCTATATTTTTTACTTCTCTGAGTTCATGTGTGTCAGACTGCATTTTAAAAATGCCGGCAGTTTTGGGACCGCTGATTAGCATTTTTAAATGAATTTTTTTTCTTACTCTCGCCCATATGTAGTCTTTTTTTATGTACTTTGCTATTTCAGGTTGTATTTTTTCTATGCCAACAACTTCTAAAATAGCTTCCCCTTGTTCAATATGGTCATAATAAACTTTTTTTATCCCCTCTATCCCTTCGTACATGGAAATTTTGGGCCGTGATTTTGCCGTGAGCATTAAAGATTGTAAAAGCGGAATTTGGTTTTGTAAAATTTCTAACTCCAATTTTTTTGTCTCAAAAAACTTCTGAGGATCTTCGGGTACCAATAATTCCCTTTTGCCTTTTACGGTTTTAGATATTAATCCTTTTTTAAAAAGCTTGGGAAGGGTTTCGTATAGCGTGGGTCTTTTAACGCCTGCTTTCTCTGCTAGTTGTTTATGTAAAGACTCGCCTAGCTCTAAAGATGCTAGGTATATTTGGCTCTCAGTTTTAGATAGGCCCAAGTTTTCTAATATTTCTATATTCATAACAAAAGTGTAGTATTTTTTGACACTTTTGTAAAGCTGAATAGCCAATTATTTATTGGCGAGACATAATTAGTAGTCGTTAAGTGACGACAGAAAGGAGGGTGTAATGGTTTCGGAAATCCCGATTCTTACGCATCCTAAAATACCGGGCGTCAGTATAATACCGTTCGAAACGGTCAAAGTTGGCCAACCTCAAAGCATCCTGGTTCGAATGGATCCTAATGCCATAATTCCCGAGCATGCTCATGGGGTGGGTGCAGAAATGTATCCCGTCAGCGGTTCGGCAACTCTTATTGCAGATGATCCGCATTTTAGCGGGCGTCGTGTCATTATCGGGAACCGGGTTAAGTTTGCTGCGGGACAACCGCACGGCTTTATAGCCGGGTCCGAAGGGTTCTCCTTTGTATCTGTGAACGGAGGGATAATTGATTCAGATCCGGCCAATTGGGATATTGCCTTCGTGTAATAGCGTCGCAGCCAAAAAAACCGGCAGAGCATAAGCATCTGCTGGTTATTTTATTTTTTTCATTTGAAATCTGTGGGATCTGGTTTTATCCGCGTATCTGCGAACTAAAAGGTGCGGTTTTTGCCAACTATCATTCTTAAACGCTGCGGAATGATTTCGACGGTGGCTGGGAATTTGGCCACAATTCTGCCAAGCATAGAAAGCGGAAGTCCGCGCGGTTCGAGGAATTCGATTTTTTTGCACTTTATGATTGTGGACTTTGGAACATTTTCTAAAACACCTTCTGCTATGTCTTGTTTGTAACGAAAGATTTCCATTTTATTTATAGGTTCCAAAATTAGCAGGTCTAAACTGCTGTCGGTAGGGTTGGCAATTTTTTGGTTTTTGCTGGAGGTGGACCGAATGTTGGCGGCGAGTCCGCCCAAAGCTTCAAGCTCAACTGTATATGAGTCGTCTATTCTGACTTTTAAACTTTTAGGTTCGGAAGAAAGCATTTTTAAGCCGGACCAAAATCCCGCCGACTTTATATTTTGGCTCATTACTCCAAATTCCAAAGAAGAAATAAAATAGTTGCCGGAAATTTTACATAAATCTATACGCTCTATTCTGCGAGCGGCCAAAGTTTTTACGGCTCCTAGCAAATCCCCTATGCCTAAGATTTTAGAAAGAAAAGACTGTTCGTCTAAAGGCACGAAGCCTAAAGTAAAATCTCTGCCCTTTAAAGCTGCCAGCATGAGGTTAAAGGTGTCGTCGCTGCCGCATGCCACCAAAGTTTTACAAGCTCGTTGGCTGGCGATTTCGACTAGGTCCTGAACAGTCCTTAAAGGAGTGACTCTGGCTACTTCCCCACCAATTTTAAACTCAGCTAAAAGACCCGAAAGCTGTGTTTGGAGTCTTTCGAATTTCTCTATGGGTATATTAC
The DNA here is from genome assembly GCA_964523855.1 of uncultured Candidatus Saccharibacteria bacterium. Classification (GTDB taxonomy): domain Bacteria; phylum Patescibacteriota; class Doudnabacteria; order UBA920; family UBA920; genus JAEUSF01. Next base: position 9,387 of record CAZGAF010000004.1, read on the forward strand.
CTTGGTCTAATATGTAGTAGTACACAATTTTACGAATATCTTTAATCTTTAATCCGTTATCCTTTACCCGATGTCTTTAAGGATAAAAGATCAAGGATTAAGGATAAATTTTACTTCGTAAAATTACTCCCCTTCAACTTCTACTTGGGGGCTTTTTTTACCATTACCGTTTCCGTTGCCCATGCTGCATTTGCCGGAAAATTGAGCACCGTCTTCTACTCGCAAAATTTGGCAAGAAATGTCGCCGTTTATTTTGGCTGTGCTTTGTAAAACCAAATGGCCCGAGACTTTTAAATTACCTAAGATTTCTCCGCCTATAACGCCGTTGCCTGCAATAATGTCAGCGGTAATTTTTGCGCCTTCGTTTACGTAAACGCTTTGAGTGGTTTTGACTTTACCGGTGACTTGGCCTTCGATTTTAATATTGCCTTCGCTATTTAAATCACCTTGAATTTTTACTGATGGTCCTACAACGGTTTCAGCCGCTGCGTTTAAACTGTCGTCTAGGTTAGAGTTCATATATATTCGCTGATGCACTGATATCGCAGATTGCACTGATTACTGGACGTTTTAATTAGATCTGTGTAATCGGCGGCATCCGTGTATCTGTGATTAATTATTTACTTATCAAATTTTTATGATGATTGTTAGCTAGCTCTATGGCTTTTAATTCTTCTTCGGTAAGTTGTATTTCCGACTTCCCTTCCACAATTTGTTTGGCGTATATGCGGTTTTGTTCTCGTCCGTGAATAGAGGTTATAACCATACCTGTATTATGCCAGTCTAGCAAGGCTAGTACAAAACTTAAATTCCCACTGGCTCCGCTAAAAGGGTTGAACTTAACAACGGCGGCTTTTTGAATGGCCAAGGTTTGGTCATTTTTTAGGTTTTTAATCCTGCCCTCTAAAATAAGCTGGTTACTTTGAAGAGTGTGGAGACCTTCGGTTAGTTCATTTATAACACTTTCTAAGTCTTTGGCTGTATTGCCGGCAAAAAAAGTTTTTCTCAAAGCATTGAGGCTTTTTAGCTGCCAAGTTGCCCAACCGCCTAAAGCTAAGGCAGTTATTCCTATAAATATTGCTATAAAACTAAGGTAATTTGTGTCCATAAGCTTGCATATTGTAGCATTCTCAGTGGTTGCTTTCAACTAAGCTTGGTGCTATGATTTATTGGAAGTTTTATAAAAATAAAGTAATTCTATGTCCAACAAAAATTCATTTAACACAAGTAAGTCCGGCGGTGCTGAGCATGCCACAGAATACGGCCTTATAAAGCATGATTTAATAAAAGTTGTAATTCTAAATATAGTATATTTGGCAGCAATTGTAGCTTTGTATTTGAGCAACAAACAAAGTGGTTTCTTGGAAAAATGGTTTGCCAAAGTTTTTAATTTTTAGTTCCTCAATTAAAATGACCGTTGACTTTTTTAAGTCACGGTCTTTTTTGTTGGTCGATAATAGTACCGATTCTTGCCGCGAGTTCAGGGTTTTCATCGAGGGTTTGGGCGAGACTTTGGCCATCCGAGACCCTTTTATCAAGTTGGGAGCTGATTTTTTTCGACTCGGTGCACTTAGGGCATTGGGGCCTTCTTCCAATGCCGGAGTGATTAGTAAAACTTCCATGAGTGGGGCAGGTGCCCTTCCGCTTTCCAGTGTATGAGTGCCTCAATTTTCCTTCTACGAAAACGAAATATAGCAGAGCCCTTATAATAGTAATTTTCCACTTTTGCTAAAAGTAGAAAATTAGTATATTATATAGCATATACGCTATATTAATTTTATTTATGTCAGAAACTAAAAAAATTGGCCAGTTTATTTCGGAGCTTAGACAAGAGCGGGGTTTGACCCAAGGCGATTTGGCTAAAGCTTTAAAAACTACCCAGTCAGCCGTTGCTCGTATGGAAAAAGGTCAGCAGAATTTTTCTACAGAAATGCTAAGTAAAATTAGCAAGGTTTTAAACAGGGAGATTATTACTTTGGCGAATCAGAGTGTGAGTTTTAAAGTCGAGGGCGGCAAAAGACTTAAAGGTAAAATAGTTACCAACACTTCTAAAAACGCGGCCTTAGGACTTCTGTGTTCTTCTTTTCTAAACCGTGGTACGACAACTTTAAAGAACGTGCCTAAAATTGAGGAAGTTTTCAGAATTTTGGAAGTAATAAATAGCATTGGGGTTAAGACTGAATGGAAAAATTCTGATTTGGTTATTCGCCCGCCCAAAAAATTTAGTTTGGAAAGTTTAAACAAAGAAGCGGCTGTAAAAACTCGAACCGTAATAATGTTAATGGGTCCTTTAGTGCACTTTGTAAAAAACTTTTCACTCCCCTTTGCTGGCGGTTGTAAGTTGGGCGAAAGAACAGTTGCGCCTCATTTGTTTGCCCTACAAAGTTTGGGTGTTCAAATAAAAACTGTGCACGATCACTACGAAGTGAGTGTTAAAAGTTTAAAGCCGGCTGAAATTGTTTTATATGAAATGGGTGACACCGTAACAGAAAATGTCCTTATGGCAGCCGCTTTGACTCCGGGAAAAACTGTCATTAAGTACGCATCTGCAAACTATATGGTTCAAGACGTGTGCTTGTTTTTGCAAAGCATGGGCGTAAGAATTGAAGGGGTTGGCACAACAACACTAACTGTGTGGGGAAAAGAAAATATAAATGAAAATATAGAATTTAGCGTCATGGAAGACCCTATAGAGTCAATGATGTTTTTGTCTTTGGCGGCCGTGACTAACTCTTCTCTTATAATAGAGCGTTGTCCTATAGATTTCTTACAGCTTGAATTATATAAAATGGAAAAGATGGGATTTAAATATAAAATTCTAAAGAATTATAAGTCTCATAACCAACAAACAAACCTGGTTGATATCCAAACTTTTGAGTCCGACCTAGTTGCGCTGGACGAAAAAATCCACCCGTTACCTTCTAACAGCGGGATAAACATAGACAACTTGCCGTTCTTTGTGCCTATTGCGGCTAAAGCAAAAGGAAAAACTTTAATTCACGATTGGGTGTACGAAAACAGAGCCATATACTATTTGGAGTTAAATAAACTACGTGCAAATATTAGTCTGGCAGACGCTCATAGAGTTTACGTAGAAGGACCGACAAAATATAAAGCGGCAGAGGTTATTTGTCCTCCGGCTTTACGGCCTGCAGTTATTATTTTAATTGCCATGTTAGCTTCGGAAGGAACTAGTATTTTAAGAAATGTTTATTCTATAGCTCGTGGGTATGAAGACTTAGCTGCGCGGCTTAAGTCAATTGGTGCGAAAATAGAAGTGCTGAAAGGAATTTAGGTAAATCTTAAATATCAAAAATCAAATTTTAAATTTAACGAATAATTCAATTTTTTAGTTTACTGTAGGTTTATGCGAAGGCTGATAGGAAATATGGGGTATTAACTAAAACAAGGAAGTTACTTAAGTTTCCTTGTTTTAGTTTCTGGTGTAAAATATTAAGTACCGAGGATTGTTTTTTGAATGGAAACTTTTTTAACGTCTCACTTAGGCGAATGGGGTAAT
>CAZGAF010000004.1:12916-43108 GCA_964523855.1 uncultured Candidatus Saccharibacteria bacterium
AATTTTCCCTACCTTCTTGTTTTTCTTGGTATGCTCATAGAAGGTAATTTAACTTTATTTGCATCCGGTGTTTTGCTTGCGCAAGGAGTCTTCTCTCCCCTGCCTATTTTACTAACAACTTTTGCCGGTGCTTTTACCGAAGATATTTTGTGGTTCCGTTTGGGTTTTCGAGTAAAAAAACACTCTACCCGAACCGCTACCTGGGCTTTAAAAATTACCAACTCATTTTCTGAGCATTTAAAAAGGAAAAATTTTCGGACTTTACTGATTTCTAATTTTGTTTATGGTATACACCGTGCGGTTTTGTTTAGGGCAGGCATGGAAAAGTTTGTTGGCAAACATTTTTTTAGAAACGTTGCTCTTACTTTGTTGATTTGGATTTTTATTGTTGGTGCTTTGGGTTACTTTGCCGGCGCTTCGGTTGGGCTTTTGCAGGAATATTTTAAGTTTGCACAAATATTACTTTTGGTCTTGGTGGTTTTGTTTTTGTTATTTGAAAGATATTATTTGTCGGGTCGGTTAAGAAAAAGATTGTAAAAATACAAGGGGAATCTTTGCTCGAAGCAAGGATTCCCCTTGTATTTTTATTGCCTGATGCTAACTTTTTATTTCAAGGGTCTTCTTAAAAAACAAAGATCACCATTGCGCTGCGCAATGGTGATCTTTGTTATAAAAAATATAGGTATAGTACATGTTTAATAATATATATTTTAATACAGAAACTGCCCTACTTCGCCCCTTTATAGGGCTTCGAAGGGCACTGCTTCGAGTGAATGTTTTAAAGTTTTTGGTTAAATAATGTGTGTGAAAGTTTTGCGCTTGCACTGCGTAGCTTTAGCGAAGCAGTGGTGGACCTAGCGAGAATCGAACTCGCGTCTTGGCAATGCGAATGCCACATCTTACCACTGGACCATAGGCCCTAAATTTTTTTTCTTTTGTTTACCGTGAAATATTTTTTCTGCCTATTAATTTTATAAGATTATGTTATAGTAGTAAACAGAATAATAAATTTGATAACAACTTTTAAGTTTGCGTTGTTTTTTATTCGCAATTATCCGAAGATTCGGATAATTCGGATTCTATTCGTAAATTCGGATCGGTTAAATATGTATAAAATTACAATTATAACTTTAGGAAAATTTAAAGAAAAAGCTTATAAGGAACTTGAAGCGGAATTTTTAAAACGACTCTCCCCTTTTGCGAAAATGAAAATTATAGAATTGCCGGAAATTCCTTACGCAAAAAATGCTGACACTGAAAGAATAAAAGAAAAGGAAGCAGAAAAAATTGTTCAGGCTATTCCTGATGGTTCTGTTGTAGTTTTGCTTGAAGAAAAAGGGACTTTGAGAAACTCAAAAGATTTTGCGATTTTCTTGGACAGGATAGGCAGTATTGGGAATGAGATTGTTTTTGTTATTGGCAGCGGCTTAGGTTTGCATAAATCGTTGAAAGAATATTCCAACTATTCGATTTCTCTTTCCCCTCTCACTTTTTTGCATAATATGGCCAGAGTTATTTTAGAAGAGCAAATTTATAGGGCAATTACTATTACTAATGGTAAGGAATACCATAAGTAAGTGAAAAATTAAAAAATCTAAATATAATATTTAAGAATCCCCTATTTGGGGGTTTTTTATTGCCCACACGAACCCCAATGTTAGCCAAAGCAGCAGTTGAGCTTGGTTTAATGTGTAAAAATAGTGGTCAAACTGCATTAACACAAAAAATGCTAGAAGTATAGATAAAAGAAGAATGCTTTCTTGATTGTCTTTCTTCTTTAGGATTGATACTAGTTTTTTTACAGAAGAAAAAAATAAAAGCAAAACAAACGAAAAGCCTGGAATTCCTAATTCAGTAGCGGTTAAAAGAAAATAGTTATGAATTGGCTGTTTTTCCCACAAATTCATGGGTTTTGGGCTAAATTGCTCCATGTGTAACACGCTATTCCCTATCCCCTGGCCAAGTATTGGATTCGAATTTACCATTTTTAGTCCAATGTTTACATATTCTTTTCTTTGTAAACTTGCTTGGTCAGAAATTGTTGCTCGGTTTAGAAGGAATGGATAAAAAATTAAGCCCAAAGTTAAAAAAGTTAAACCTGCAACAAGTAAAAGCTCAGAAGCCTTTTTCATTATTCCGTCTTTAAGCCATAAAAGCACTAAAAAACTTGTAAAGCTAACCAAGAAAGCCAAAAATGCTGCGCGTGAAAAAGTTAATATAAATGCGGTTGAGTTTATAAAAAACAGCCAAATATATAACAATTTATGTTTAAAGTTCTGGCATTGGACTATGAAATATGCACAGACAAGCAGGGAAACCACCAAAAATGCTCCAAAAACATTGGGGTGAGGAAAGGTTCCGTAAGCTCTAATATAAACTCCTCCGGGTAATGCCAACTTAGCAACCCCATATAAAACAGAGGAAAGATGGGGTTCTCCAACTAGATATAAACCGACTGATTTTTGAGAGATAAACTGAAAAATACCAATAAATGCTTGTATTGTTGATAGAAAAACGTAAAATTTTAAAAGAGCCTTAATGTTTAATGTTGCATGCGAAACATAATTTTTTATTGTTCCATATGTAACAATTAACAATAATGTTAACCGTAAGAAAAGATGTATGCTAAAACCACGAGGATGACCCAAATGTAAAAAAGTGTCTAAAATAAGCCAAAAAATAAGAAAATAGTAAGAATTTTGTTTAAGAGCTTGAGCTAAATTTGATAAGAATCCCTCATAATTTGGCTTAGTTTTTAAAAGTATAGAAATCCCACGTGGGAAAATTGAAAATAATAGCAGGATTAGCAGTATAATATCGCTTAAATATAAGGAAATAGTGGTAAAATCTGAATATTCCCCCAAAATATAAGAGTCGGATGTGAAAAAAACTTTGCGGAAGGGGAAGAATATAGTCAAACCTAAAAGCAAAAACAGTGAAAATAAATATTGACTTTTGATTTGTTTTATGATGTAGTTCATTTATTTTGTCATTTATATGATACCATTTTACCATGATAAGTTTTCTGGTATAATTCCTGTACTTTAAACCTCTGTTTTTTTATAATATTGGGGGAATTTAGTATCTTGGTTTAATTGATATTTGAGTAATGTCTTCTATAGGTCTCGTAGTTCAATGGATACCTGCCCGACACGCCAGTTTTTGGTCTCGTAGCTCAATGGATAGAGCAGTAGCGTCCTAAGCTATTGATGTAGGTTCGATTCCTACCGAGACCACCACGAATCCTTTGAAGACTCGGGTATGTGGCGAAGCCCTGTACCAGTACTGGTAGCAAGGCGCCGCCACATGCAATGGGCAAAGTGTTGAAGCTAAGTAATTTCCTTATATTTAAGCAAAAATAGCTAGAAATGCTATAAATATCTTGTATATTTTATATAAAAATTAAAAACAAAAATATGATAGATCCAGAATTGCAACATTATTTGTCTGGGATTAACCAGCATTTAGTCGAGATAAAAAAGAACCAAAAAGTTGGTATCTGGAGAGCTTTTTTTAACGGAGTTTTTGGTGCTTTGGGTTATGCTGTAGGTTTAGCAATTGTTGTTGCCATACTTGGCTGGGTTTTGAAGGAAACAGGGTATTTGAGTAAGTTTAGACAGCAGGCTAAAGATTTACAGGAAATCTTAAATCAGCTTAAAGACTTTAGACAACCTTTTAGTGAAACAGGGGAGAGTGTAATAACTTTGCCAGATGGTAGGGAAGTTAAAGTAGTTTCTCCAAATTAGATATATTCTTGAAGATTTTGATATTTTAGGTTAAAATTAGCTGAGTAAATTTTTTTGGGCCAATAGTATAGTGGTAATACACATCCATGGCATGGATGGGTTCCGGGTTCGATTCCCGGTTGGTCCACCAAAGAAAAAAACCGAAAACTTTAGTTTGCGGTTTTTTTCTTTGGTCGGGATGCAGGGAATTGAACCCTGTCTTCGCGCACCCGAAGCGCGTGTACTACCGGTATACGACATCCCGAGAGAGGATAATTAACTAAAACATATTATATACTGTAAAAATTCTTTGGGCAATGGTAAAATAATTGCATGAACCAACAAATTGTTATACAAGGCCAGCTAATATCTTACTTTCAATCGGGTGAAAAAAACGCAGATACAACGCTGCTTTTTTTGCATGGCTGGAGATCGCAAAAAGAAGTTTGGCACCAAGTAATAAAAGACATTACAAATAAAAACGATTTAAATGTAAATGCGTTGGCGTTGGACTTACCTGGTTTTGGTCAGTCTCCTATTACAAATCTCAGTTGGAAGGTGGGGGACTTTGCAAATTTGGTTGCTGAGTTCATAAACAAGCTTAACTTAAAGAACGTTTGTTTAGTAGGGCACTCCTTCGGTGGACGAGTGGCTATTAAACTTGCTTCAACTCGAATAGATATAATAAAAAAAGTTGTGCTGGTGGACTCTGCTGGTTTTCCGATGAATCAAAAAAAGAAAAAAACTTTTGCTTTGGTGGCTAAGTTAGTTAAGCCTGTGTTTAGACCCAAATTTATGCAGAGTGTCAGAAAACAAATATATAAAGTTATTGGGGCGGAAGACTATGTGGCCACACCAAAGCTTCAAGAAATCTTTTTAAATACTATAAATGAAGATCTAACCGAGAATATGAAAAGAATTTTGCAGCCTTCTCTTGTTGTATTTGGTGAGAAGGATACAGAAACCCCAGTTGAATATGGAGAAAAAATGCATGAATTAATTTTAAATTCTAAATTTAAAATTTTAAAAGATGCTGGACATTTTAGCTTTTTGGACAAGCCTCAAGAGTTTGTTGAGATAATTATTAATTTTATCCGATCCTAATCTACAGATATTGCAATCTCCGCCTGCCCCTGGTACCGCTTTTATTTAAAGCTGAATTGCTGAATAAGGTTTTACCTATTAAAATCCAACAATAAGCGGCGGGCAGGCGAATCTGCAGATGCCTACAGATGTGTTCTGTCCGTAGTTATCTGTAGATCTGGATTAAATCCGTAGATCCGGATCGGGTCCTTTATGTTTAAAACTATAAAATATCAACTTTATTTACTTCAATTAGAAAACTACGAACTTGGGCGCTATTTTAGGTTGCTTTTTAAAAAAGGCTTACGGCCGAAAGCTGACCAGAGGAAAGATTTGGTTTGGACTAAGAAAACCTTATTGCTTTTTAGTTTGGCAGTCGCTACTCATTTGGTATTGCCGGCTGCTATTTTCTTTTATTTTACTTCAGGGCTTTCGGCCGTAAGTATTAGGTATTATGTATTATGCGTCTTACTGCTTACTGCCTACTATTTAATACAGTTTCTATACTTTATATTTTATACTTTATACTCTGTTTTATTCTGGCCGCTGGATTTCATAGCGAAGCAAATAATTATCAAAAAAGCTAAGTCCAAGATAAAATATCTTGGTTCGAGAATAAAAATAATAGGCATTGCAGGAAGTTATGGTAAGACCACAATGAAGCAAGTGATAACTACAGTATTAAGTAGCAAGTATAAGGTATTAAGCACCCCAGAGAGTGTAAATACACCTTTGGGTATTTCCAGATGGATACTAACAGAAGTCGATGAGTCTGCTCAGATTTTAATTGTTGAAATGGGAGAGCATTATAGGGGTGATATTGAGGAGCTTTGCGAAATAACTAGGCCTGACATTTCTGTTATAACTGGCATTAACGAATCTCACTTGGAGCGTATGGGAAGTTTGGACGAAGTGGTTTCGACGGTTTTTGAGGCTGTAAGTTTTTCTAAGCCGGGCGCTACGATTGTTTTAAACGGGGACGATAAAAATGTAATGCAGCATTACAAAGAATTTATTTGGAAAGATCATACAGTCGAGAAATTTCAAATTTCTAATTTCAGATTTCAAAAGTTTAATACCGAAGAACTTTTCTGGACGGGTGGTCATCCTGAGGCAGGGGAAATAAAAATCCATTTATTAGGCGAGTATGCGTTGGGGTATGCAGATGCGGCAATTCAGGTTGCTAAGAGCTTTGCTATTTCTTGGGAGGAAGTGTGTAAGGCTTTGGAAAAAATACAGCCTGTTGAGCATAGACTGCAGTCAATTAGGTCTGCGGGTAATTTGTTGATAATTGACGATGCCTACAATGGTAATCCGGAAGGAGCGGCAGAGGCGATAAAAGTTTTGTCACGTTTTAAAAATAACCGAAAGGTTTATATAACCCCAGGTTTGGTGGAGATGGGTAATGCCTCCGAAAAGGTACATGTAAAAATAGGCGAGCAGTTGGCAGGCGTGGCGGATGTGGTGGTGTTAATTACAAATAGCGTGACCCCTTGGATTGAGAGAGGTTTAGAGGGTCAAAGATTAAAGATTAAAGATAAAAGATTAGACACTATTTGGTTTCGGACAGCCGAAGAAGCACATGCTAATTTAGGAAAAATTTTAAAGCCTGGCGATGTGGTGGTTTTTCAAAACGATTGGGGAGATCAGTATGTTTAAAATATCCAATATCAAAAATCAAATATTAAAGTTAAGGCAGGGTTTAATGAAGCCCAGGGTAAGTTACCAGCCGCTTATTGAGGTTAGGGTTTTTAAAAGTGCAATTTTGCATAACTTGCACACCTATAAAGAGACATATCCTAAATTTAATTTTGTGCCGGTTTTGAAAAGCAATGCTTATGGGCATGGTCTTACAGAGGTGGCAAGTATTTTAGACAGCCAAAATTGTGCGTTTTTTATGGTGGACTCGTTTTATGAGGCTTTAGTTTTAAGAAGAGCGGGTATAAAAACTAAAATTTTAGTTTTAGGTTATGTAACTATAGAACAAATTTTAAAATCAAATTTGAGAGATGTAAGTTTTGCCATTATAGATCTTGAGCAGTTAAAGAATATTGCTGCAAATTTAAATAGAAAAACTTTTTTTCATTTAAAACTCGACACTGGCATGCACAGGCAAGGTTTGTTAATAAATCAAATTTGGGAGGCGGTTTCAGTTATAAAAAGTAATCCAAATATAGTTCTGGAAGGGCTGTGCAGTCATTTTGCAGATGCTGACGGAGAAAATAAAGATTTTACAAAAGGCCAGATTAAGATTTGGAATGAAAACTCTAAAGTTTTGCAGGCGGAGTTTGGTACAATAAAATATTTGCATTTGTCGAACACAGCAGGTGCTTTTTATTTGCCCGAAATAAATGCGAACGTTGCCAGGCTCGGCATCGGGCTTTATGGTTTTAATACATCAGAGTTTAGTAATATGAATTTAAAGCCAGCTTTAGAAATGGCTTCTATTGTAACTTCCGTAAAAACTATTCCCGCCGGCGAAAAAGTAGGCTACAATAATTTATATACAACTACTCGGGAGATAAAAATTGCAACTGTGCCGGTTGGGTATAACGAGGGTTTAGATGTCAGACTTTCGAATAAAGGTTTTTTAAAAATTGGTAAAGAGTTTTGTCCCCTGGTAGGTAAAGTAAGCATGAACATGTGTAGTATCGATGTTACCGCAGTGAAAGATTTAAAGCTGGAAGATGAAGTTGTGGTGATTAGTAAAAATCCCGTAGATAAGAATTCTATAGATAACGTTATAAAAAGTGTAGGGCTTAGTCGTTACGAAATCCCAGTGCATATTCCTCAACATTTAAAAAGAGTAGTTTTGTAATTTAAATAACATATGAACATAGGAGTTTTCTTTGGATCGGGAAGTGTGGAGCACGACATTTCTATTATTACAGCTAATTTAATAATTAGTGGTCTTAAAGGTATGGGCCACAACGTGGTACCGGTTTATATTACCAAGCAGGGCAAGTGGATGCTGGGTGAAGAGTTGGGAGACTTGAAGCTTTATAGTAACCCTTCAAAAAAAGTTGAAGATCAATCTGGTTATGCTGAATACTATTTAGATATGCAAGAATCAGTAGGGAAAATGGTATTCAAGAAAAAAGGTTTAATGGGTAAAACTGTAAATATAGACTTAGCTTTTCCGGCTATGCATGGCACTTATGGGGAGGATGGAACTTTACAGGGTTTGTTTGAAATGTTTCGTTTGCCATATGTAGGCTGTGGGGTAGCGGCGTCCGCTGTGGCTATGGATAAAGCTTTAACTAAAATAGTTATGCAGCAAGCCGGCATACCAACTACTAAGTTTTTTATAGCTTTTAAAAAAGACTATGAAAGCGACAAACTAAAAGTGACAGGCGACATAAAACAACATTTGAAGTTTCCGGTCTTTGTAAAGCCAGTTCATTTAGGGTCTTCAATAGGAATAGGTAAAGCCAGAGACGAAAAAGAGCTGGAGCAAAAAATGGAAGTGGCGTTTTACTATGACCGTAAAGTAATAGTAGAAGAAGCGGTAGAGAGCTTAATGGACGTAACCTGCTGTGTGATTGGTAACCGTGCAGAAAATATTGAAACCTCTTTGCTCCAAGAGTCAGTCTTTACACAAGACATGTTTAATTTTGAAGATAAATACATAACCGATGGTGGAAGCCAGACGGGTAAAGCGCAAAATAAAATGGTTATACCAGCTAGGTTGGATGATGTACTTACCAAAAAAATTCAGGACATGGCTAAAGCGGTTTATAAGGCTGTAGAATGTACTGGTATTGCCCGAGTTGATTTTTTGGTTAATACCCAAACTAAAGAATTTTATGCCAATGAAATAAACCCGCTGCCAGGTACCTTGTATCACCATTTATGGAAAGCAAGTGGGTTAGAGTTGTCTGAGCTTTTAAATAAGTTAATAGATTTTGCCAAAGAGGCTTATGAAGAAAAAAGAAGCGTAAATTTCATTTTCGAGTCGAGTGTTTTAAGAGGTTTGGGTGGAAGCAAAGGAAAACTTAAGCCACATAAATAATTTGGTAAGCCGAGTATAAAAAATCTGTTTCATTCACTTTTGGGCTTTTTATGGTGGAACACGTTTAAATCGGTTTAGGTTTAATAAAAAACAAATACTGTTGTCTATATTATAGATAGCGGTATTTTTTTATATGCTATTATAAATTTGTTATGGATATAATTTTTGAAAATAAGAAAATTCGAGAGGGCTTTTGGGGAGTTATTGGTTGCGATGAGGTGGGAAGAGGCTGCTTGGCAGGGCCTGTAGTAGCGGCGGCTGTGATATTAGATTTAGAGAGACTAAGCAAGAGCCACAAGATTGATCAGGATTCAACAAATCAAATTAAAGATAGCAAATTATTGACTCCAAAAAAAAGAGAAGAGCTCGCAAAGTTTATAAAGGACTGTTCAATATGGAGCATTGCTGAAGTAGAGGAAAAAATTATAGACGAAATAAATATTCATCAAGCAAGTTTGCTTGCAATGAAAAAAGCTGTTAAGGGTTTATTGTCCCAAGGCTTCGCGCAATGGGGTAACAACGGTCGGGTGCTTGTTGCTATCGACGGCAAATTTACGATCCCTGAGTTTAATATGAAGCAAGAAGCGGTAGTGGGCGGTGATAACAAAATTCTTTCTATTGCCGCTGCTTCTATAATTGCCAAAGTATATAGAGATGAACTAATGCAGAAATTGCACGAGCAATTTCCTGAGTATAATTTTTTTAAACATAAGGGCTACGCAACTTTGCACCATAGAGAGATGATAAAAAAACACGGGCTTACTCCACGCCATAGGCTTAGTTTTTGTGGTAAGGTGTAATCATTTTTTATTCCATTAGGAATGGTAAAGGGTAGAAGAAATGCCTTGCTTTTTCTTTTGCCCATCGTTTTGTATATACCTTCTATTGACGATCGTCAATAGAAGGTATATGTTGGTGAGGAAGAAGGGGGTGGGTTAGTTTGAGTAAGTGTAAGGAAGAAACAAAAATGAAACAAAGAAGAGGAGCACTCATTAAAGATAAAAAAATTACATTAACAGCAGAGCTCTTGATGTACTTTTTTGTGTTTGTAGATTTTATGCCGCTGCCTTTGGAAAGCAAAAGAAGTTACACCAAGAGGCTGTTTAAGTCTACCAGTACGAATCTGTTTGTGTATTATCGAATAATGAGGAAGCTGGAGGAGAAGGGTTGGATAAAAATATATAGAGATAAAGAAACGAATAAAAATTTATATTGTCTAACAGAAAGCGGGAGACTAGAGGCTCTGTTTTTAAAAGCACAGCTTCCGGATAAGCGGGAGTGGGATGAGAAATGGCGAATGGTGGTTTTTGATATACCAGAGAGCGCAAGACCTCAAAGGAATAGGCTGAGACAATTATTAAAAATAAATGGCTTTAAAACAATTCAAAAGAGCGTGTATGTAAATCCGCAGCCCTTAAATGCAGCAGCTATTGATTATTTAGAAAAGACAAATTTAAATAGCTTCATTCGGATTTTTAGAATAGACCAAGCAGATAATGATCAAGTATTGAGAAAAATGTTTAACCTATAAACAAAAAACTATATACCTTTTACTGACGATCGTCAGTAAAAGGTATATGCGTAATGTTATGTAAATAGATTTGGTTAAGAGTGGTTGAGGAGGTGGGGTTGTTTACGGTTTAATATGGGGTTGGTATAATGTTTAACGGTTTGGAGAGGTGTCTGAGTGGTCTAAAGTGCGGCTCTCGAAAAGCCGTGTCCTTCAAAAGAGGACCGAGGGTTCGAATCCCTCCCTCTCCGCCACACTTTGTAACTCATGTGACGTAGGTTTGTGTCTAAAGTTAGTACAGCTAAAGCGAGTGTGGGCTATGCTTACATATAAAAATAAGACTTATGATAAAAAATATTGTTTTTGATTGGTCGGGTGTAGTAAAAGATAGCCTAGAGGATCACTTATTTATTGTGAACTCCATGTTTGAAGACTTGGGCGGGCCCCAAATTACTCTACAAGAACTGCAAGAGAATTGGGTGCAGCCTTATATGTTGTTTTATAACAAATATTTGCCCGCTCTGACTTTAGAACAGGAGCAGCAAGCGTATAGGCGTGCAATTTCTAAAATTTCCGGCGCAAAGTTTGTGCCGGGGATGCCAGAATTAATAAAAGATTTTAAAAACCACCAAATTCAGATGGTGGTTTTAAGTTCCGATTTTCCTGATACAGTTTTACATGAAATAAAAAGTTTTGATCTAGAAAATATTTTTTTAGATGTGGTGACGAATGTGCACGAAAAGGAAGAAGGCTTAAAGAAAATAATTGAAGATTTCAAATTTGTTTTAGGGGAAACTATTTTTATTGGTGACTCTAACCATGAAATAGAAGCTGGTAAAAGTTTGGGAGTAAAAACTGGCGCGGTAACTTGGGGTTATGGGTTAAGAAAAAATTTGGAAAAATTGAAACCGGATTATTTGTTTAATAACCCAAGTGAAATAAAAAATCTTGTGAAAAAATAAATAACTTTTAATATATGAAAAAAGTATATTATGGTGAACAAACCAAAAAAGCTTTAAAAAATTTCCCTTACAGCATTCATCGTGTAAATTTTGATTTTATAAAGGCCTTGCTGCTAATAAAAAAATCTGCTACTTGGGCTAACTGGGAAGCCGGGAAAATTACCAGACAGCAAGCAGTTGTTATTGCAGAGGCTTGTGAAAAATTGCTTTCTGAAAATCACGAAGAGCAATTTTTGCTACCGGCTTTGCAAGGAGGTGCCGGTACTTCTATAAATATGAATGTGAATGAAGTGGTGGCGAATTTGGCAAATGAAATTCTTGAAAAAAAAGAAAAGGTGGAAAGAGTTCATCCGAACGACCACGTGAATTGTTCCATGTCCACTAACGACGCCAACCCTTCTGCCATAAAAATCGCTAGTTTGTTTTTGATTGAGAATTTAATAGCCTCTCTAAAATTGTTGGTTGAGGTTATGAGCAAAAAATCTAAAGAATTTAAGTCGGTTCAAAAATTAGGCAGAACACACTTACAAGATGCTGTGCCGACTACTTTGGGTGCGGAATTTGCTTCTTATGAGTTTACTTTGCGCAGGCATTTAGAAAAATTAAAGCAAGTTAGCAGCTATTTGCTCGAATTAAATTTGGGCGGTACAGCGATTGGTAATTCTATAAATGCAGGCAGTAAGTATACAAAGGCTGTTTATAAATATTTAAACAAATTTTCCAAACGAAGTTTTAAACCGGCAAAAAATTTAATGTCGCAAACTTCTAGTCAAACAGATTTTTTGGCCGTTTCTCAAGCAGTTACTGCGCTGTGTGTGGATTTGTCTAAAATTGCCAACGATATCAGGTTGCTTTCCTCGGGGCCTAAAGGGGGTTTAGGAGAAATAAAACTTCGGGAGTTGCAAAACGGATCTTCCATAATGCCTGGTAAGGTTAACCCTGTATTAGCGGAAAATGTGAACCAGCTGTATTTTTGGGTTTCGGGTAACAATTTGGCAATTGAGCATTCGGCTGAGGCGGCCCAACTGGAACTGGGTGTAATGTTGCCTACGATTGCCGATAAACTTTTGGAAAGTCTAGCTATTTCCTCTGAAGTTATAAAAGAGTTTGCCTTAAATTGTGTATTGCATATACAAGTAGACAAGAAAAAAGTAACCAGTTTGCTTGAAAATTCCACCGCCTACGCGACTCTGTTTGCTCCGCTCTTAGGTTACGATAAGGTGAGTGAAATGGTAAAAAAGTCCTTACAGGAAAACAAAAATTTTAAAACAGTGATTTTAGAAAATAAAATTTTATCTGAAGATGAGTTTGATAAAATAATTAAAAATTTTAAATAAATGTATTTAGATTTAACGCATAATTTTAAAAGCAGTATGCCCGTGTACCCTGGCGACCCTAGCCCCAGTCTGTTATGCATGTGGGTACACATATGGACGCTCCGGCTCATATGATCTTGGAAGGAAAAAAAGTTTCTGACTTTGGGCCCGAAAAATTTTTTGGACGCGGAATTGTTTTAAATGCAGAGAATGAAAAGGAGATTTCAGAAAAAATTTTAGACAATGTAGAAATAATACCCGGGGATTTTGTTTTAATAAGAACCGGTTTTGAAAACAAATTTGGACAAAAAGAATATTTTACAGAGTTTCCTGTGATTTTAGAAAGCTTAGCCAATAAGCTAGCGGCGTTAAAAATTGGCTTGCTTGGGCTCGACACTCCAAGTCCGGACAGGGAACCGTACTTGGTTCATAAAATTTTGCTTTCCCAAGAAATACTAATTGTTGAAAATTTAACTAATTTAAAATCTTTGCCGGCAAACCAGGCTTTTGAACTTGTAGCTTTACCCATGAAGCTAGAAGCTAATGCAGCTTTTTGCCGGGTGATTGCGAAAATTTAGTATGAAAAAAATTTTGATCCTTTATACTTCTGCTGGCTTGGGCCATAAGACTATGGCCATGAATTTAGGTAAGCAGTTACAAGGGGCGGGGTATGAAATAAAATTTTTGGATGTCTACGAAGCCGAGGATGGCCTTTTGGTTTCGTGGGGCAGAGTTTTGTATAAACTTATTTATGAATATGCGCCTTGGTTGTGGAGATTTTTTTACATAAATGAAAATTTTATAAAATTTTCTTTAAAATTTCGCTTGAAAGTTGCGGCTAAAAAACACCACGCAACAAAAAAAGCAGTTGATGATTTTGAACCCGATATGATAATAGCTACGCAAACTTCAGCCTCTGCTATTGTTGCGTATTTAAAAAGGACTGGGGTTTATAAGGGTTTGTTTGGAATAGCTTTTTCCGATTTCCACTTACATAAATTTTGGCTGTACGATGAGTCGGATTTTTATTTGGCCAATATACTGGAACAAAAAAAAGAAATGATTGTTTTGGGTGTCTCGGAGGAAAAAATTTTTGTGGTTGGAATGAGTTTGCCAAAGCATAATATTTTAGAGACAAAAGTTTTAAAGAATAGGCTGGGGATTTTAGAAGATGAAAAAATTTTACTATTTGCCGGCGGGTCATTGGGTTACGGAATTGATTTAAAACTTATTTATAAATTTTTAGAGCTGCCTAAAACTCAGGTTATAGTTGTGTGTGGTAAAAATACAGAAGCTTTAAAAAAGCTTGGCGATGCTTTAAAGGGGACTAGAGCCAAAGTGTTTGGGTTTTATGAGCCTATGTCGGAGCTGTATGCTGTGGCTGATGTTTTTGTCTCCAAACCTGGTGGCTTATCTATAAGTGAGGCCTTGTTGTATAAGTTGCCTGTTGTAGTGTCAGCTGCTTTGCCAGGTCAGGAAGAAATAAATTTAACATATTTAAATAACCGAGGTTTGGTTTTAAATCCGGAATCGGATATTTACTCTTCTATTGTAAATGAGTTAAAAAGCGGAAAATTTAAACAAAGTTTGGAAAAGAATTTAAATATAAAAATGCTTTTGGAAGGCGATTTAAGGGCGGTTGAAGCGGTAAATACATGCTTCACAAGGGGAAGAGGAGCTGGTGTTTAAGGGGCAGATTTGAGAATGAATAATTGATGAAACTGGTTTTAATTAAAGGTTTGACTAATTCGGTTGTTTTGTTTATCATAATTTTGTAATTAATATAAAACTCATGCCAAAGAAAGAAAAAGCATCGTTTTTCGGTAAAATAATGG
This sequence comes from uncultured Candidatus Saccharibacteria bacterium, assembly GCA_964523855.1. GTDB lineage: Bacteria > Patescibacteriota > Doudnabacteria > UBA920 > UBA920 > JAEUSF01. The sequence continues at coordinate 27,360 of CAZGAF010000004.1, forward strand.
GAGCTAGTATAACCGAAGACGAACAGCCTCAATCGGTAGCTGTTTCACCGGCAGATGAAGATGCTGAGGAGCTTTTGGAAGAAGAACCAGAAGAAACCGAAGTATTGATCGCAGAAACCGAAGAAGAAGAGGTAGAAGTGCCGGAACAAACCAAAACTAAAGAACAAAATGAAGAATGGATGTCTGATTTTGAAGGCCAGCTTAATATTGACATGTATCAGACAAAAGATAATGTTATTGTTAAGTCAACAATCGCAGGGGTTAGACCAGAAGACATAGATATAACCGTAGCTAACGACATGCTGACTATAAAAGGCAGTCGAAGAAAAGAAGATTCGGTTAATCAGGACGATTATTTTTATCAGGAATGCTACTGGGGCAATTTTGCCAGAAGCGTGATTATTCCTATAGATATAGATAGCGAGGCCATAGAAGCTGATTTGAAAGACGGTATTTTGACAGTCATAATTCCAAAAGCTGCGAAAGCTAAGACGAAGAAAGTTAAAGTTAAAGGTTTGTAAGATGCGGAAGAAAAAAGTGTAAATGAGCCTTAAAACCTTATTCCTTTTTAAGGAATAAGGTTTTAAAATACTTATAAAAATGGTACAATCAATTAACTGAGGACTGAAGTTTTGTTGGAGTTAGTTTGAACTTTGTCAAACTTCCTCTCCTCTTATATCTCTCCTCATACGAAGAGGGGAGTCTGATAATATAAATTAAATTTATTCATGGGAAGAAATAAAAAAGAAAACAAAGAAAAAAAATTTGAAATGCCGAAAGCGCCGGAGTTAAATTTGTCTTCTGAAACCAAGCGCGGAATTATGGTTGTTGTTTTTGCTGTACTGTCTATAGTTAGCCTGCTTGCGGTTTTGAATGTGGCGGGTAGTTTGGGGCAAAGTTACTTGGGTATGCTTAACTGGTTAATGGGGGTTTTGGGATATTTTGTACCAGCGCTTTTACTTTTGGTTGCGGTGCTTTTAGCCAAGCATAAAATTGCCTCTGAAGAAGAAGATACAGACTCGTCTTTTTACTGGAGAGTTTATATAGGGTCTTTTTTGTTAACCGGGGCGATAGCGGGCTTGGTGCACGTTTTTTATTTAACTTCCGGTGATAGTGCTTTTGCTTTGGCTTCGGAAGGCAGAGGCGGGGGTATGTTGGGTGCGGTTTTTGCGAGTTGGCTGTTTGCTCACTTGGGTATGCTTGCCTCAAGTATAATTCTATTTGCAATTTTGGTAATCGGTGTCATGGTTGCTTTCGATATAGCTTTAAGTGTTTTATGGGCGAAGAAAAAAGTTGTTACTCCGGCTGCTAGTACTGCTGTAGCTCAGGCGGTAAAAATAAATAGTATGGCCAGCCAAGGTTTTGTGAGTGAGAAGGTGGTGTCTAAGAATCCAAAACTTAAAGATGAAGAAGAGGAAGAAAAACCGGAGCCGCCTAAGCCTATTGTTATTAAAACTCCTCAAGCACCAACTGGGCCTCAGTTGGAAAGTTTGGCTATTGCAGATAGGACTGATTGGAAATTGCCTCAGTTTGATTTGTTGGAGGATAGTAAAAATAGCGTGGATAGCGGTAATATTGAGTTGAATGTGGCAATTATAAAAAAGACTTTGGGGGATTTTGGGATAGATGTAGAAATGGGAGAAGTGAATGTGGGTCCGACAGTTACGCAGTATACTTTAAGGCCCACAACAGGAGTAAAACTTTCTCAAATTGCAGCTTTGCAAAATGATTTAGCCTTAGCTTTGGCTGCGCAGTCTATAAGAATGGAATTGCCTATTCCTGGTAAGCCTTTGGTGGGTATTGAAGTGCCGAATAAGTCGACAGCAATAGTAAGACTGAGAGAAGTTTTACAGAGCCCTGAATACACAGGTCATAAGTCCAAATTAGCATTGGCTTTAGGACGTGACGTTGCGGGTAAAGCTGTGGTAACAGATTTGGCCAAAATGCCTCACTTGCTTATTGCGGGCGCGACCGGTACTGGTAAAAGCGTTTCCATAAACTCTTTGTTTATTTCTTTGCTTTATAGAAACACTCCTCAAGATGTTAAATTTATAGTAGTGGACCCAAAAAGAGTGGAAATGACGCCTTATAACGGCATACCGCATTTGCTGACTCCCGTTATAACCGACCACGAAAAAGCAGTGAACGCCTTAAAGTGGGCTGTAGCGGAAATGGATAGGCGTTATAAACTTTTGGCAGAAGTAGGTAAGAGAAATATTTTGGAATATAACGAAGAGAACAGTTTACCCATGCCTTATGTGGTTATTTTGGTGGACGAATTGGCGGACTTAATGGCGGTTGCTCAGGCAGATGTAGAATCGACAATTGTGCGTTTAGCTCAAATGGCTCGCGCTGTGGGTATACACTTAGTTTTGGCTACTCAACGCCCTAGCGTGGAAGTTATAACTGGTCTTATTAAGGCTAACATTACTTCGCGTATTGCTTTTGCGGTTGCGAGTCAGATAGACAGCCGAACTATTTTGGATTCTGCCGGTGCCGAAAAACTGTTGGGGAATGGAGATATGCTTTATACTTCAGCTGAGTCCAATAAGCCGAAGCGTATACAAGGGGCTTATATTGGTGAAAAGGAAGTAAAAAAAGTTGTAGAATTTTTCAAATCACAAGCCGGTGCGGTGCTGTATAACGAAGAGATTGTTGAAAAGCCAAAAAGGACTATGGGCATTCCTGGCTTCGAAGGCGCCGGTGGTGATGACGGAGATGATCTTTTAGAAGAAGTTATGAGAGCGGGTAAGGCTTCGGCTTCGCTTTTGCAAAGAAGGCTCCGAGTTGGTTACGCCAGGGCAGCAAGACTTTTGGATTTGTTGGAGCAGCAGGGTATAATAGGTCCCGGCGATGGGGCTAAGCCGAGAGAGGTATATGGTGTTTCGAGCGTTGAAAAAGCCGAGTACGGAATTGAAGAGCCCCAAGTTGAAGAGAATCAACAAGTATAATTAAATTACAAATTGTAAGTATCAAAATTTGTTTAGTAAAAAATGAATTTGATATCTAAAATTTGATCGTTGGAATTTTATCTTTGGTATTTGAGACGAAAAAAATAAATATTGAAACCTTAGGCGAGTACTTAAAGGCAGTTAGAGCTGCTTTTAAGTTAAAGCTTAAGGAAGTTAGTGAGGCTACCGGAGTCAATCCCAGACTTTTAGAAACTTTGGAAGAAGGTAAAATGCAAGGTTTGCCGGCTGATGTGTATGTAGTGGGTGCTTTAACCAAGTTGGCTAAGTTTTATAACTTGAATGAAGATGAGTTGCTTCTTCAGTACAAAAAGGAAAGGCTTATTGCCAGCCACATAACGGGCAAAAGCAGTCCGGCGGTCATGCAGATTGCCAATTTTTGGAAGCAGTTGGTAATAACTCCTAAAGTTTTATTTTTACTTGGTGCAGGATTATTTATTTTTTTTACCGTACTTTACTTATTTTGGCAGGTATCAGCTATAAACAGGTCTCCCGATTTGGAAATTATAAGTCCGAAAAATCAGGAAATTATAAAGAGTCTTTCTGTTAAAGTTGCTGGACAGACAGACAGGGGTGCTGCGGTTTCGGTGAATGGGCAGGGGATCTTTGTAGACAATCAAGGCAAATTTTCCACTAACTTAAGTTTAGTGCCGGGCGTGCAGGAAATAAATGTTTTAGCTAAAAACAGGTTCGGAAAAGAAAGCAAGAAGAATGTTCGAGTTATTATAGAAAGTCCAACAAATTCTGAAAGTAAGCTTTTAAAGGTTGAGTTGAAGTTTTTGGGTAATGCGGTCTTAAAGTTTTCTAAAGATAATGAAGCAGCTTTAGAAAAAACATTTACTGCAAATGAAAATTTAGTTTTGGAAGCCAAGGAAAAAGTAGAAATTATAAGTTTGAGTGACGGCGGTGCTGTAAGTGCTACAGTAAATGGCCAGTCAGTTGGGGTTTTAGCGAAATCGGGTGTAGCACTTTCTGGGATAACCTTTTCTTCTGAAACCAGTGGAAGTCAGGAGAGGTAGAGATTTTGATTTCACTCTAAATTTATAAAGTCATTATATAAATTTATTAAATATTTTAAGAAAGCTTAGTAATTAAGTTTTTAAAAAAAAGGAGATATATGGCAAAAAATTCTACAAAATCTTCTAGTGTTGATTCAGGCAAATGGAAAGCGGTAACATCAGCCTTGGACCAGATTAAAGATAAGTTTGGGGACGGAAGCATAATGAAGCTTTCCGACACAAAATCTTTGAATATAGAAACTACACCCACAGGTTCCATTTCTTTAGACCTAGCTTTAGGGGCCGGAGGCGTGCCAAAAGGCAGAATAATAGAAGTGTATGGTCCGGAGAGTAGTGGAAAAACCACCCTTACTTTGCATATGATTGCCGAAGTGCAGAAAAAAGGCGGCCTTGCTGCTTTTATAGACGCAGAGCACGCGCTTGATCCGGAGTATGCAAAAAGAATAGGGGTAAAGCTTGAAGACTTGCTGATTTCCCAGCCCGATAACGGTGAACAAGCCTTGGATATTTGCGAAACTTTGGTACGTTCAAACGGTTTAGATTTGATTGTTATAGATTCGGTTGCCGCCTTAACTCCCAGAAACGAAATCGAAGGCGAAATGGGCGACAGTCATATGGGCTTGCAGGCGCGTCTTATGAGCCAAGCTTTAAGGAAGTTAACTGCTATTATTTCTAAAACCAGCACAACCGTAATTTTCATAAACCAAATTCGCATGAAAATCGGCGTTATGTTTGGAAACCCAGAAACCACCACCGGTGGCAATGCTCTAAAGTTTTATGCCAGCGTGCGAATGGAAGTTAGGAGAACTGCTCAAATAAAAAATGGCGATAAAATAGTAGGCAATAGGGTTAAAGTAAAAGTGGTAAAAAATAAAATCGCTCCGCCTTTTAAAGTTGCCGAGTTCGACATAATGTATAACGAGGGCATAAGCGCAGCGGGAGACTTGCTTGATACCGGAGTTTTGGTAGGGGCAATAGAAAAGTCCGGTAATACGTATATGTTCAAAGAAATAAAGTTGGGCGTGGGCAGAGAAAATTCCAAAACTTTCTTAAAAGAAAACGAAAAAGTTTTTAAAGATATTGATGTGGCGGTAAGAGAGAAAGTAAAAAGCGGAGAAGCGGTAATAACAGGTAAGGGTCCTGAAGAAGAATCTGAAGAGTAAAAATTTAAAAGCATCATCAATTTGAATTTTGGTGATGCTTTTATTTATGTTAGAATTAGTTGAATAAACTAACGGATATGAGTATGGAGTTAGAAAAAAATACTACTAATATTGTTCCAGCCGAAACCATTTACTGCAGTTTGGATATAGAAACCTCCGGGTTTGATCCTCTAAAAGACGAAATTTTAGAAGTGGGATTTGTAAAATTCCAAGTTTCACCTGCCCGACCTGATCATTCAGGCGGGAATCCCAAGTTTCAAATTCTTGAGGAGTGGACAAAGGTTTTTAAACCGACAAAGCCGGTGGACTCTAAAATTTTGGGACTTACTGGGATAAAGCAGACGGAGTTGGATGCTGCTCCGGAATTTTCAGAGTTTAAAGAAATTTTGCAGAGTAAAGTTTCGGGTACTGTTATAGTAGGACATAATGTAGTTTTTGATATAAAGTTTTTGGAAGCGGCGGGGATTGTGTTTTCAGGAAAGGTTGTAGACACTTTAGATTTAGTACAATGGATCTTACCTACGCATCATTCTTACAACTTAGAAAATTTAATGCATTATTTTGGCATTAAGCACCCAGACGCTCACAGGGCTTTGGCTGACGCCAAAGCTTGCCTTGAAGTTTTGACCCGGATGCTGAAAGAGTATGAAAGTTTTAGTCAGAAGTTAAAAGCAGAAATATTTTCTTTAATCGGACCTTTTTCTTTTGAGTGGAAAGCTTTGTTGGGTAATACAAATAAGAAAAATGCACTAGGTGTTGTAAAAGCGGCTTTAGTAAAGAAAAATAAAACTCTGGCCGAGCAGAAAATAAAGTTTGAAAGTAAGCGTATATATAATTTTGTTTTGCGCGAAGATTGGCAAGAAATTGTTGTTAAAAATTTAACAAAACTTAGAAAAAAAAGTTTAGTTGTTTTTGCAAAAAAACAAGATGCAATAAAATTTTGGAAAGAAGAAGGTGTAAGTGCTATATGGGAAGGTAGATATGCTTTCGACGCAAAGAAGTTTGAAGTTTTTAGAAAAGGAGAGTTGTCTGTAGAGGAAGTTAAATTTTGTTTGAAAGTTTTAGTTTGGCAATATACTAATTGGCAGACTGAGTCGATATTTGATTTAAACTTAAGTTTCTTTGGTGCGCAGTTCAAAGATTTTGTTACAACTGGCAAAGTGTCTTACAAAGACGCAGAAAAAGTTTTGTCCTGCGACATACATACTTTTTTGTCTTTAGAAAAAAATGAAGGCTTACAAGAAAGACAGGTTGTGCTTATGGGTTTGGCAGAGTTTGAACAAGCTGTCTCTTTGAATTTGACCGAAAAAGTTTCTTGGAGTTATGTAAATTATATTTTAAAGACAATTTATAATCCGGAATTAGGATTTGGAAAAGTTGAGTATAAAAAACAAGTAGAAGAATTGCTTAATGCGAGTGATTTATTTTTTGGCATAGTAAGCGCACTTCTGCAAACTGACCCGCCTACATTTTTAGATGTGAGTATGACTGAAGAATTTTTAGGCAGTTCTAACTATGGAAAAATAAAAGATGCCGCTTTTGGGTTTGCTGAGAAGTTAAAAAGTTTTGGTCAAGAGACGGGTACGGAAGACTTGCTAAACATAGAAAGAAATTTGGTAAAGTTTTTTACCGTAGAGCCTAATCGCGTTAAGTGGATTGAGTTGTCCGAAAAACGTTGCGCCTTTAATAACGCACCATTATTAATTTCGGAGCACGCGGAGAAAACTTTTAAAAATTACCCCAACTGTTTTTTTGTAGATTCTTTAGCCCCTTTGCAAACTGTAAAATATTTTGTCGAAAGATTGGGTATAAGTGGTTGGAGATACGAAGAGATAAAACAAAACAAAAAGCTTTTGGGAGACCTGTTTTCTTCTCTGAAGAAAGTTCATTGTGAGGCTTTGCCTAAGGTGCTAGAGTCTTCAGAGATATTAAAAATAATGGGTAACTCTGGTTTGCCGGGAGCTGTGTTATTTGGTTCACCTAAAGTGTTGAAGGATTTTTATTCTGAAAATTATGAGGTACTGAAAGCTTACGCAAGTCTTTCGGTGCAAAGCACTACCGGTGGAACTAATAAGTTGTTTAATAATTTTGGTATTAATTCTAATGGTTTGCTTCTTGCAACAGACAGGACAGTTTTAAAGGCTATACTTAGCAATACCGAAAATAGCCGACCCGTGAAACTGAATGTAAAAACTTTGGTTGTTTTACGACTTCCGTTCGACCCAGTGAGTCATCCTTATGCTCAAGCTTTGGCAGCAATTTACCCAAATGCTTTTCAGGCCATGGCTTTGCCTAAAGCTTTATATAACTTTCATAAGCTTCTAACTTTTTTTAGCGGCAAACAATTAAAAAAAGTTTATTTGTGTGACCCGAAGCTAAATAAAGAATACGCAAAGGCATTCTGCGATTACTTAGATGTTTTTGCGGGTAAAATTTAAAGTTTTGTAGTTATCCACAACACATTTTGTAGTGTTTAGCATCTGCAAAAAAACAATCAAATATATTTTTTTAAAAAAAGTGCTTGAAAAATCAGGCGCTTTTTATTTTCAGTAAAAGATTCATTGACAAAGTGTCAAAATTTTGCTAAAATTCATATATACAGTTTACAAATTCTCAGAAATCAAAAGGTACTTTAAAAATCTACAAACGTCCAAACCCGTTAGAGGTCTATGCACGAAGGAAAATCGCTTTCAAATTAGTTTTGAAATCGGTTTTCCTTCTACTTCCCGCTCATAGCGTGCCATTCTCACGCTGCCTGCAAAAACAAAAACAAAAAAATGTAGATTGCTCGTTCCCCAACAAGCAATAACGAAAATCTCAAAATAAGATTTTCAAAAAAAGTTTAGGGTCTGTCCGCCTTAGGTGGATGACCGTAAGGGAAGTTGAAGTGCAGTTTGAAAACAGATTGGGTTTCGGACGCTTTCCTCCACTGTTATGTGGAGAGGCTTGAAGCGCCAAAGTGCTGAAAGTTGCATAAATCTTTTATGCGACGCTCAGCCGAGCAATTCAGGCTATAGCGCCTACCGCTGGTCGACTTAATTTATATTTTTGCGACCCCCAAGCGGGGGCGCTTTTTCGTTTGTGAAATATTTGAGTATTAGATATAATGAAAAAAATAATTCTTTAAATATATGCTAAATCCAACTTTTGTAGAAGAAATGAAAAAGGTTTTGTTAGAAAATAAGGCAAGACTTGAGGGCGATATAAAAAATATTCCAGCACACACTGAAATGGGTGACGACGAAGACGAGAATGCCGAAGAGGTTAACGTAGACGAGGTTAATATGGATGTTTTAGAGGTTATGAAAAGTGACCTGCAGAAAATTGAAGCCGCTTTAGAAAAAATAGAAAATGGTACCTATGGAATAGACGACGAAGGTAATGAAATTTCTGAAGAAAGACTGAGAGCTATTCCTTGGGCAGATAAAGCAATATAAAAATGATTATAACCAACAAAAATATAACAGGTGTCAAGAACAACAGAAGCAAATTTTTTATTGCCTCTGTTTTTTCTTTTTTCATTTTAATTTGTATCGACCAGGTAACGAAAAAAATACCCGAGTCAGTATTTTTAAACTACAATTTTGCATTTAGTTTGCCTCTTCCTGTTTGGCTTATGTTTTTTATTTATGCAGCAGTTTTGTTTTTTATCTTTAAGTATTTATGGAGTCATATAACTTTTTTAAAAAACTTTGAAATTATTGCTTGGGTGTTTATTTTGTCCGGAGCCATTTCGAATATTGTAGAAAGAATTTTACTTGGTTACGTGAGGGATTGGATTTATATTTGGACTGGGGTTTTTAATTTAGCCGACATATATATAATTTTGGGAATTTTGTTTTTAATTTTAAATCATAAAAATGTTTCTAATTAAAGTAACTTTATTTTGATTTTTAATTTTTGTATTTGAACTTATGATTTCAAAAGTTTTGTCAGGCGCAATAATAGGTTTGGAGGCGGAGTTGGTGGAAGTGGAAGCTGACGTGACTAACGGTTTGCCTGCAACCGTAATTGTAGGTTTACCCGATACAGCGGTGCAGGAGTCGAAGGAGAGGGTTAAGTCGGCAATAAAGAATTCTGACAGCTCGTATCCGCAAACAAGGGTTTCGGTAAATTTGGCCCCGGCTGATTTGCCTAAGTTAGGTACACACTATGACTTGCCTATTGCCTTGGCAATTTTGCTGGCACATGAGCAGGTAAGTTTTAATCCGCAAGATAAGATTTTTTTAGGCGAGCTTTCGCTGGATGGTAGCCTTAGGGCGGTGCCCGGAGTTTTAGCCGTAGCTTTAAAGGCAAAAGAACGGGGTATTCAAGAAATTTATGTGCCGGAAAAAAATTTAAAGGAAGCTTCTTTGGTTTCGGGCATAAAAATTTATGGAATAAAAAATTTAAGCCAGCTGCTTAAACACTTGCTTAAAATTGGGATTGTTCCGGAAGCGGTGCCTGTTGAGATGAAAAGGATTTTGGTTAACCCTCAGCCTGCTCTTGATATGAAAGATGTTGCGGGCCAAGAAATGGCTAAAAGGGCTTTAGAAATTGCGGCGAGTGGTTCTCATAACATACTGCTTTCCGGGCCGCCTGGAAGCGGAAAAACTTTATTGGCTCGAGCAATGGCTGGAATTTTGCCTGACTTGTCTTTAGAAGAGTCCTTAGAGCTTACAAAAATATATAGTATCGCAGGCAAGCTGTCGGAAAATTTCGTTAGCAGTCGGCCTGTAAGAAGTCCGCATCACACAACTTCTAATGTTGCTTTGGTTGGGGGCGGTGCAAACCCAAGGCCGGGAGAGATAACTTTATCTCATAGAGGTATATTGTTTTTAGATGAGTTTCCTGAGTTTCCAAGAAATGTTTTGGAGGCTTTGAGGCAGCCTTTGGAAGACGGTTTGGTTACAGTTTCGAGGGCGAGCGGCAGTTTTACTTTTCCGGCCAAATTTACTTTGGTGGCGGCTCAGAATCCTTGTCCTTGTGGGTACTATGGAGACAGTAGCCAAAAATGTCAGTGCGCACCGACGCAGATTTTTAAATACCAAAAGAAAGTTTCAGGACCTTTGCTCGACCGTATAGATTTGCATGTCGAAGTGCCAAGATTGGCTTACGAAAAAATGTCGACCCCAGATGTTTCAGAAGCCTCTTCGAGTATTAAGCTACGTGTTCAAAAAGCTAGGGAAAAACAGCGCGAACGTTTTGGAAATTCGAAGACAAACAGTGAGATGAGTTTGGTGGAAATAAAAAAGTATTGCATTTTGGATGTGGAAGGTCAGGCTTTGTTGTCCCAAACTATGAAGCGGTATAATTTTTCGGGGCGCTCGATGCATAGGATTTTAAAAGTTGCTAGAACTATTGCAGATTTAGAAGGGAGCTTAAATATAACTTCGAAGAATTTAGCTGAAGCTGTGCAATATAGGCCGAAGTCGGATTAACACACTTAAATTGAAAAAGTAAATCTTGTGTAATGACTTAATAAGTTTTTAATTGCTTACCAATACAATTTTACTGTATAATATTAAGGATTTTTACAGAAAATCTTATGAATAAACCCAAAAAAGTTAGAAAAGCCATTATTCCCGCGGCCGGGTATGGTACCAGATTTTTACCTGCTACCAAGGCAATGCCTAAAGAAATGTTGCCTGTGGCAGACAAGCCTATTATTCAATACGTTGTTGAAGATGCTGTTAGTGCTGGTATAGAAGACATAATTATAGTAACCGGGTGGCATAAAAGAAGCATAGAAGACCACTTTGACTATCCGTATGAACTTGAAAAGCGCCTTCAGGAAGCAGGCAAGTATGAGCAGCTTGAGGAAATACGAAAAATTGCGAATCTAGCTAATTTTCACTATATAAGACAAAAGGGGCCTTTGGGTAATGCGACTCCAATATGGAATGCCAAACATTTTATTGGTGATGAGCCGTTTTTGGTTTTGTGGGGAGATGATTTTTTTGACTCCTCGCCCTCACGTTCTCAGCAGCTTATTGATGCATATAATCAGCATGGCGGTGAAGCGATTTTGGCTAGCATGAGGACAAAAAATCCTGAAGATTATAAAAGATATGGTTTTGCAGCCGGTAAGCAAGTGAATGAGGGTATGTTGGAAATTGAAGAAATAGTTGAAAAGCCTGGTGTCGGAAGAATAAATTCCGATTTTGCCGTTGTTTCAGGTGCGTTGTATACTTCCGAAATTTTTGATTGTGTTGAGGAGGCGGCAAAAAGATTGGAAGCAGAAAATACCCCTCGGGAACTAGTTTATGTCGATGCTTTGAATGTTTTGTTGGAAAGAAAAATGAAGGCGTATGCGTTGGAAATAAAAAATGGTAAATATTATGATTGTGGTAATAAGCTCGAATACTTAAAAGCCTCTGTGGAATTTGGTTTAAAACATGAGGATTTAAAAAAGGAATTTTTGGAATATTTAAAAAAGTTAGAAATATAGAAAAAAAGCCTAAAAGTACCTTTTAGGCTTTTTTTGTTGGCAGATATTTAGTATAATGTTTATATAAACTTTTTTTATAAAAATGAAACAAAAAATATTTCAAAAAATAAACAAAATAATTTTTGCAATTTTAGCCCTAGCGCTTTTGTCGGCAGGGTGTGGAGGGTCGAGTACTAATACGCCCCAAAAAGTCACTTTAAACATATGGGGAGTTTTTGACGATAGCCAATCAATTCAACCTCTTTTAGATGCATACAGGAAACTTAGGCCGAACGTTCAGGTCATATATACTAAAAAAGATTTAAACAACTATCAGAACGATTTGTTAAATGCCCTGGCTGCCGGATATTTTTTCCATTCATAATGACTGGTTGCCGGCTTTTGTAGATAAAACCAATCCCGCTACTTCTGAACAATGGGCTTATACTAATTTTAAAAACGACTTTGTAGACGTTGTGGTTAAAGACTTTACAAAAGACCAAAAAGTTTATGGTACAGCCTTGTCAGTTGATTCTTTGGCTTTGTACTATAACAAGGACTTGTTAGGTACAGTTTCCATAGCTACTCCAGCAAGAACTTGGGAACAGCTTTCTATTCAAACTCAGCTCTTAAAACGCCAGGACAGTAAAGGTTATTTTACGAGGAGTGGAATTGCTATAGGGACAAACTCAAATGTTAACCGCGCTGTAGATGTGCTGTCTTTGTTCATGTTACAACAGGGGGTTCAGAGTTACTCAAGCGACGGTACTAGGCCGGTTTTTGCTGACAGCGCGCAAAAAAACGGTAATTATACAACCCCTGGGCTTCAAGCTTTAAGGTTTTACACTTCCTTTGCGAACCCCGTAAGCCCTAATTATAACTGGAATGCTAAAAGCGACTACTCTATAGACGCTTTTGCAAACGGACGAGCGGCTTATTTGTTTGGCTACTCGTATTTGAGAAATACTATTATAAATAAAGCGCCAAATTTAAACTTTGATGTGGCCGAAGTTCCGCAGCCAAACCTAGATGACCCTAAGGTAAATTTTGCGAATTACTGGGGGTATGTGGTTAGTAAACAAAGTAAATTTCCAGATTATGCTTGGGACTTTTTAAAGCAAGCGACTTCTAAAGATAGTTTAAATAAGTACTATGCTCAAACCAAAGTCCCTTCTTCCAGACGCGATTTAATAGAATTCCAGGCAGCAGATCCTGACATTGGCGTATTTGCCAGTTCTAACTTAACAGCTAAATCTTTTTATAAGCCAGACCAGGTCAGGTTTGATAATTTGTTTGGCCAAATGATAGACAATATTATTTTGAAAGGTTTTTCTGAGGACGATGCATTGCAGCAAGCGGAAGCGCAAGCCGCAACTTTAATAAGGCAGTAGGGTTTTGTTATACTTTTGTGTTATAATAAATTAAACTCAATGTCTTTCTTGAAACAAAAATTTAAAATTTTTATTGTTCTGGCTTTATTCTTAGTACCGATTTTTGTTGTACCTCACTTAGCTTTCGCGCAAAATCAGCCAAGCGGACTTGTCCCTTGTGGTAGATATAATCCTGATGGAACTGTAAAGTCGGCTTGTACTTTTTTAGATATTTTTGTGCTTTTTGCCAGAGTGACCAACTGGTTAATTGGCGTTTCAGGCTTATATGCTGTTTATAATATTATTACCCATGGCTTTTGGTTAATTCTTTCCCAAGGAAATGAAGAGGCGATAGCCGGACGTAAAAAAGGCATTACCAATGCTGTTGTAGGTATGGTTTTGGTTTTTATGGCATTTATGTTCGTGAATTTCGTTATAAATGGGATTTTGGTTTCCGGTATGAGAGGTTATAAGTTGGATATAAGAAATCCATTATGTTATTTGAGTCCGACTGTGCGAAATGAATGTTTTGTGCAAGTTCAGACCACAACAACTAAACCATGAAATATAAAATAATAAAACTTTTTTCTTTATTTCTTCCACTTTTTTTTGGCTTTTTGGTTTTTACTTCCAGCGTGGTTTTAGCGCAAACTACTACGGAAAAACAAAGGTGTGATAAGTTCGCTTCCTATTTTAAGTTGGGCAATAGCACGAGTTTAGTAGAAGGTTTGCCACAGTTTTGTTCGGTTTCTCAGTTTGTGGCCTGGCTTTTGGATAAACTGTTTTTCTTTGCAGGTACTGTTAGCGTTGTGTTTATAGTGTTTGGTGGTTTTTCTTATATAACCGCGGCAGGCAACGAAGAACAAAGCGAAAAAGCTAAGAAAATTCTTATTAATTCTGTTATAGGGTTAGTAGTTATTATTATGGCAGGTGCTATTGTTAGAATTGTTTCCGGAACTTTAAAAAATACCAGTACTACTTTAAAGACCCCTATATATAGACAGCTTTCTTAGATTCAGTCGATTTTATGCTATAATTAACTTAATATAACCCTCAACCCTTACCCTCTATCTTTTGTCAGAGGAGAGAGGGTATAAGGGTAGAGAGAGGGGGTGAACTCATTGAAACAAATTTTAAAAAAATTAGATTTAATCCAAGCGGTTCGCATTATTGCCATGGCATTAATGCTCGTATTGCCTGCAGTTTCCTACGCTCAACTTCCAAATTTGAACTGTTCAGATTTGCAAGGTGTTAACTGTAACCAAACTCAAACCGTTAGCGGACTTATAAAGTTGGTTATAAACTGGATGCTAGCTTTGGCTGGTCTTATCGCTGTTTTGTTCCTCATCGTCGGTGGTTTTTGGTACATAACTTCTGCTGGTAACGAAGAACAAGCAGAAAAAGGTAAGGGCACGGTTATTAACGCTATAATTGGTATAGTTATAATTGTTCTTTCCTGGGTCATAGTCAACGTAGTTTCCAGATTGGTGTCTAGTAACAGCGCTTCTGGTATTTAGTTTTGCTAAAGCTTTGGCTGCCTTAAAGTTTAAATTTTTAGGCAGCCAAAGTACTTTGGAAAATTATTTTAGTTTTTAAGGTTTTGAAAATTAAAATAATTATTACTAAGTAAAAAATATGTCAAAAGTCAAAAGTGTTTTAAAATTTTTATCAGCTTTGGGTAGTGCAGCCTTGCCGTGGGCAGCAAAAGCCGCTAATGGTGGTATAGATGGCGGATTAAACCGCATTGGTAATGTGTTTCCTCAAAGCGGTGGTTTAACCGGAGCTAGGACCGTAAGCGAGCTTATTATTTCCATAATAGACTTAATGCTAATTTTTGCTGGTATGATAGCCGTTATGTTCATAATAATAGGCGGGTATTGGTACATAACTTCCGCTGGTAACGAAGAACAAGCAGAAAAAGGCAAGGGTACTTTGTTCAATGCAATAATTGGTGTGGTTTTGGTAGTTTTGTCTTGGGTGATAATAAGAGTAGTAACCAACTTGGTTGGAAACGACCGAATATAAGGTTTGTAAAATGTTACAAACAAATAAAAAAACATTTATATACAGTTTTTTTACTAGCCTGATTTTTATATTCGGGCTTTTTTTTAGCGCTCACGGACAGGCTTTGTATTTAAATAATGTTAGAGTGACGGTTAATCCTACCAATACAGTGTCTGGTGGTGATGTTACTTTTTCCGTGACTGGCGCTCAACCCAATCAGCAAATTTGTTTAGAGGATGCGGGGGTAGTCAATTGTTTAAGTGGCGTAACTAATTCTTCAGGTAGTATTTCAGAAACTGTGAAAATTACTGGTAGCAGTGGTCCCCATGATTTTAAGGTAAGGGTTGGTGGCAGTTCAGGGCCTATGGCTCCCAACGCTACGATTACTGTCAATGTACAGTTTGCTGATTATACACAGTGTATTAATCAAACAGGTGATATAAATGGATGTTGTGTAGAGTCTAAGGTGCCGAAAACGGATGCGTGTTATGTAGGTCAGCGCAAAGCAGTTACAGGACCGCCTGCCCAGCCGAAATGTGCCAGCTATAGTCAATGCATGCTTGCAAACGCTACCAACCCAACTGTAAAGTGTTGCGAGATTGGAATGGTTCCTAATACTGACGCATGTTTTTCACAATTGCCAGCTGGTCCGGATCCTTCGATTGTACCGTATACAGGTGGAAATACAGGAGTTCCTGGCTACATTGGAAATGTAAGTACACCTGGTTTTTGTGAGAATGATCCAAATTTAGTTTGGGATGACGCTTCTAAAAGTTGTTTACCGAAAAATTTACAGTGTACAGACGACAGTTTGG
>CAZGAF010000005.1:0-1347 GCA_964523855.1 uncultured Candidatus Saccharibacteria bacterium
TGGTTATGTTTATTTACCGTGAAGATATGTATAAAGGAAAAGATTCTAAAAAGCCAAATATTGCGGAAATGCATGTAAAAAAACACAGAAACGGACCGACCGGTCAGGTCGACTTGTTCTTTGATGCCGATAAGACTAGCTTTAAAAATTTGGATAGGACTTTTGACACCAGCCCTCAAACAGTAATGGCTAGTATGGCCCCTGAGGAGCCAGGGTAGTAGCAAGTATAAAGTATTAGGTATAAAGCAATTAAACAGTTGGATACTTAATGCTACTTTATATTCCCTATTTGCTACTTGATACCTTATACTTAATACTTTTCCCATGCTTCGTCTCCCCTCTTCTCTCCAGAAAGTTATAAATGAGTTTTCTAAACTTCCCGGCATTGGGCCCAAAACCGCTCAACGCCTGGCTTTTTATTTACTCAAAAAAGACAATATCGATATTCAGTCTTTGTCTTCTTCGATTGCAGAATTAAAGCAGGGCGTAAATTTTTGTTCAATTTGTCACAATATGTCGGAAAGCGATCCCTGTAATGTTTGTGGAGATTTGGAGCGCGATCATTCTTTAATTTGTGTGGTGGAAGAACCTCTAGATGCACAGGCTATTGAAAAGGGCGGGCAGTATTCCGGAGTTTTTCATATTTTGGGCGGAGTGCTAAACCCGCTTGAAGGCATTGGACCAGAAAAGTTGAATATAGATTCGTTAGTTGGGAGGGTTAGAGAGTTAGAGAATCAGAGAAATAGAGATTTAGAAAGACAGATATTGAGAGAGATAGATATTCAGAAAGTTAGTGGAGAAGAACATGTAGGGGCGGCCACTGGCCGCCATGGGCAAGTTGAAATTATTATTGCAACTAACCCTTCTTTGGAAGGTGAAACTACTGCTATGCACCTGGCAAAAGTCTTAAAACAAGAAGTGCCTGAGGCAAAAGTAACTCGAATTGCAAGGGGCTTGCCTAGTGGCGGAGATTTGGAATACGCAGACGACATTACGCTAAAAAGAGCCATGGAAGGGCGAAGGGAATATTAGAGAATAACAGTAATCCCTTATCTTTAATCCTTTATTCTACGAACACTTTGGCAAAAATGAAAAAAATATTGGACTTCGGAATTGGTAAATATCCATATTTCTTGCGTTATAATTTAAAACCTTTCGCAAAAAACGATAAATACTTTGGAGCGGATGAGTGCTCTGTTTGTTTGGAAATTGCTAAAAAATCTTTTGAAAGTTTTAAAAACTTACATCCTGAAGACGCGCCGGAGGCAGAATTTCTTACCGTTCAAGAAATTAAACTAAGGTTTGAAAATAATTGCTTTGACGAAATTGTTTTGAGTAATGTGCTAT
>CAZGAF010000005.1:1357-3346 GCA_964523855.1 uncultured Candidatus Saccharibacteria bacterium
ATACGTTGATTACAGAACTTTTAAGAATCCTAAAACTGGGTGGTAAACTTACTATTTTTACCGACCTTATTGTTTACGGTCAGGATGCCTATAACAGGATTATTAAAGATTTAAATACAGATTTGTCTCTTGTTTGCAGCGTTAATAAAAATTTACAAGAGCATATAGATGTTTTAAATAAACAAAAGCTTGCCGCTCCTAAAGTTGATAAATATTTTTTGGCGGAAGTCTTGCCCGAGTCTTTTGTTCTTGAGGTTTTAAAAAAATAAAATATCCCGTCACTTATGTGACGGGATATTTTTAAACTAGATTTTAGTGATTTCGACTTCGGTGTAATTCTGGCGATGGCCTTGAGTTTTTCTGTACTTAGATTTAGCTTTGTATTTGAATACTCTAACTTTTTCACCCTTGGCTTGTTTTAAAACTTTGCCTTCTACCGGGGTAGAAACAAAAGGTTTACCGACATTTACAGAAGTACCGTCGGAGGTTAAAAGTACTTTTTCAAACTTAATAGCGTCACCGGCGTTAGCTGCAAGTTTTTCAACTTGAATTTTATCACCGTTTTTTACCAAGTATTGTTTACCACCAGTTTCAATAATTGCGAACATAAAATAAATATAAAATTATTATATGGAAATCAAATGCTTATAACCTCAGTATTTTAACAAAATTGCCCAAATAAGTCAATGCCGAGTTAATTTCAAAGGCCTTTATTTTGTTGTTTGCTGCCGTTTAAAAATAATAACGGCAAAAAGGGCCAAAAAGACCATTACAAAAAAGAGTATTATTAGGGCTATCAACTTACCCCAAGTCTGTAAAAAAACAGCTGTAAAGCCAAAAAATGCGCTTAAAAACCATAAGAAACCTACGGTTTGCCTTTGTGAAAGGCCAATGTCTAGGAGCCTGTGGTGTAAGTGCAGTCTATCTGCCGCAAAAGGGCTTTTTTTGTACCACAATCTACGAATTATAGACCAGGCCACATCTAAAATAGGTATGCCCATAACCAGTAAAGCAGTGGCGATTTTACCACCCAAAACCACAGACAGAACACCCAACACAAAGCCCAAAAAAGTACTGCCAGACTCCCCTAAAAAAATACTAGCCGGATGAAAGTTGTAAACTAAAAATCCAAGTATGCTCCCGCAAAAGATAATGGCTAAAGAAGCAGTTATGGGCTGGTTTATGTGCGGTAGTAAGGAAAGTGAAAACATAGTAAGCCCCCCAATCAGAGCAATTCCGGAACATAACCCGTCTAGTCCGTCCAAAAACTTGGTTGTAAAAATCATTCCAAGCAGCCAGAAGAAAACAAAAACGGAAGAAAGACTAAAATAAAAAGAATAAAAACTAAATCCAAAGTTTAGGTTTACAGCCGGACCAAAAGGGTTCGATATTTGTGTTATGCTCGAACCTATGCCGGCTGTTACGGCTAAAAGGGATGCTAACACTGGAAAAATCCATAAAAGTTTAGCGGGCAGGTTGTATTTGTCGTCCAAGTAACCGCCCACCATAAGAACGAGACCTCCAGCCAAAAGCCCTGCAAAAACTCTTTTAGGAATAAGGTTCCAGTCGGTATGTCCAAGCCATAAGTACACCGTTAAAGAAGCAAAAAAGGCTAAAAAAATTGCAACTCCACCCAACAAAAGAGTTGGTTTTGTGTGAATCTTTCTTTTTTTTGGGTAGTCGTAAATTTTTTGTTTTTCAGCCAAATTTTTGACTAAAGGCACCAAAAAAAACGATAATCCAAATGAAAGTAGGAAATAGAAAAAGTAAGTCATGGTGTTAAGCTCCGCTTTGCATTTCCTTCATACTCAAACCCGTGTTTTCCCCTTTTCGTGCTTTGGGTGTGACCCAAAATTCTAAATACTTACCAAGCATAAGTCTGGTTTGTGCTTCTATAGAAGGCAGGCTGCCGAATATAACAGAAGTTAATGGTACTAAAAACCATTGCAAATACATTTGAACTGAGCGCCATTTGCCGTATCTTTTTGG
>CAZGAF010000005.1:3356-40292 GCA_964523855.1 uncultured Candidatus Saccharibacteria bacterium
AGGAAGTAAGACTAGATTTACATACACGCTAAAAATTAAAAAGAGCAACGCTATGTTCATGAGAGTTTTGGTAACGGTCGGCAAGTTAAAAGCGACAACAGTTTTTAAAAACTCATCACCGCCAATAAACAGAGGAAGCCAGCCTAATGAAGAAATTATAATGCTGGCTGCTGCCCAATTAAAATTTCCTTCCACATACTGGAAAAGTTTATAGATTTTATCCCAAAAAGGAGCTTTGTTTTTTAAAATAGGCCATATTAAATGCGGGTAGTACTCGACGTTATATGCCCATCGGCGTTTCTGCTTGTATTGGTTCTTTAAAGTTTGCCATGTGGTGTCAGCCAAGCAGGTATCTAAGCTTATTGGAATAAATAAAGGTACAACTTGGTAGTCGCCGTTATATTTTAAATAACATTGCCAGTACACAAAACCATCTTCGTTAATAATGTCTTTTTTCCAATAACCAATCTCCACCAAGGCCTTTAAGGTCATAGTGTGAGACGAAAAAGTTCTAAGCCTGTCCGGTCTAGAGCTTTCCGTAAATTGCCAAAAAGAGTTGGAAACGCTGACGACCCGAATAAATGCAGGGCTGTCCCAAATATTGTTATTATAAATTGCGATTGGCTGATAGCTTTTTTGGTAAGGTTTTTCAGCTGTTAAAAATTCGTAAATAACCCTTGCAAAATAGGAGGGGTGTATTATGGTGTCGGAGTCGAAGTTTGAAACCAAAACTTGCCCTATTCCGATATTTAACTTTTCTAAGTCGGATAAAACAGTTTGAACTGCGTAGCTGGCATTGGCGCTTTTACCTTTTATTTCGCCGGGTAATCCGTCAGGATGGATAGTTATAAAGGTTTTATAAAATTTATCTTTATACTTTTCTTTTAAAGCCTCGGCGATTTTTAAAGCTTTCTCCCCTGCTCTTTCTTCGGCGGCTAAAAGTAAAATAAGTTTGCCAGTTGGATAACTGGTGCTAGCCATGGAATTTATACTGGAGTCCAAAACTTCCATACTTTCGTCGACAAAAGGCACCAAAATTAAATGGTAGTAGTTTTCTAAATTTTTACTTACAACCCCTCTGCTAACTAAGTCCGAGAGTCTCTTTACTTCGTCTTTTATAAATTTTTGCTCGACTTTATTTTGGGGTATTTTATTTTTTAAAAACTCAATAAAGTCCGGTATATTTTTTAGTTTAGATGCGTAATCCAACCAATCCAAAGTGACAAATACTTTAAACTTTTTGTAGCTCGCAATAAGATGCGTCGCAACATTTATGGCTTTTAAAACCCAGTAAAGGTCAAAACAAACTATAAACAAGGCTGCCCAGACTGGTTTGTAGTATGACAAAAGAACGGCTCCAATGAATACGCACCACAAGTGTAAGCCCGGAAGTATTTCCCACATTCTTTCGATTTTTGTACGCTTACGAAACATTATAGTTAGTTAGCCAAAAAAATAAGGATTAAATAAAAAAATAGCACTATTTGAACAACTAAGTTTACCCCTCCGATTAAAGGAGAATAAAATAGCTTGCCCTGCCTTAAAAATTTAAACAAAGTAAAATTAACAACGTTTAAAAAAAGCCCTGCAAGTGGAATTTGATAAAGGAATCTGACCGGTCCGTACCAATCGATGCCTGTTATGGTGTTATAGTGTAAGACAAAAGTATAATTATTTTGTCCAACTTTGTTCCAAACCAGCAAAAATGCTATACTATTCACAACAAAACCTAAAACCCACAGAAACCAAATTTTTTTAAAAAGGTCTTTTAACATAAGTTCAAATTAGCTAAATTATAGCTTTTTTGACCAAAATAAACAACCTTACAAAGTAAGGCTGTATAAAGTCATGACAAAAAAACAAAAACTGCTTTTTTTAGCAATAATTTTTTTAGCTATTTTCTTTCGCTTTTACCGCATAGCTGAAATGCCCGGCGGCTTATTTCCAGATGAAGCGGCGAATGGTTTAGATATAAATTCAATGCAGAATGGGCATCTACAGCCCTTCTACGAGCGTGGCAATGGGCGCGTCGCTCTGTTTTTTTACATGTTATGGGGCAGTGTGGAGCTGTTTGGCAAAGGCGCTTGGCAACATCATATTGTTTCTGCAACGGTTGGAGTTTTGTCGGTGATTTTATGTTTTTTTGTTACCAGAAAACTTTTTTCCCTTAGTTTTAGTCCACTGACCATCGCAACCGAAGAACTTAAAAAGAGGTTGTATAAAGCTACCAACATAGGACTTTTAGCTGCGTTTTTTATGGCAGTTTCTTCTTGGTATGTGGTTTTGTCCAGAACTGCTTTTAGGGCTAACTTAATACCTCTCTTTGCTACACTGACAATTTACTTACTCTTAAAGACATACGAGGCATATTCTAGTAAAGCCTCGGTAAAAAAAGTATTTGTGTTTAGTCTGTTAACCGGAGCGGCGTTTGCTTTAGGTTTTTATACATATATTGCCTATAGAATTTTGGTGTTAATTTTAGCCGTAGCCATAGCATGGCCACTTATGCTTCAGTTAAGAGAAAATGGCTTTCTAAAAACTTTACTAAAGTTTAAAACTGCAATCTTTGGTTTCTTTCTAGCTTTTGTTGTATTTTTTGCCCCGTTATTTATATATTTTTACACCCACGAAGGATCTTTTGTTGGCAGAAGTGGACAAGTTAGTGTGTTTAACACCGAGTTGAATAAGGGCAATTTACTTGGAACCGTTGGTACTGTAGCTTACTTGTCAGTTAGGGCTTATTTTATAGATGGTGATTTAAATTGGAGACATAATGTTTCAGGTTATCCATTTTTGTCAGAAATAATAAGTCCGTTCTTCGCTGTCGGCTTAATAATAATCACTCTTCTTGCGGTTGTTTACATGCTCAAACCGATAGAGAAAAGCCACTTTTGGAAATTTTTCCTGCTCGCCGGCTGGTTTTGGGGTATGCTTGTACCGGTTATTACTACCGCTGAAGGTATACCTCATGGGCTTAGGGCCATCGGGACGATTCCACCCGTTTTTATTATTACCGCTTGGGCGGTGTATTGGGTTGGGCATTTTGTATATGAAGCTCATAAAAAAATTTGGCATCGCTGCGAAAAGTGTCACGAAGAGCATTACGAAACTTTAGGTAGGGCTTTTAGAAAAAATATTGCCACTTATGCACTTAAATTTTTAGCTGTTTGTTTTTTTGTAAGTTTAATTTCCCAAACCTATATTGCTTACTTTATTTACGCTTACAATAGCCCGGAAAATTTCTATGCATTTAGGTCCGACTTAACTCCGGTGGCTAACTATTTAAAACAAAGATGCATAAAAGACAGTACGTATTTGGTCTTAGATAAATTTTCAGTTCAAACAACGGACTATACGACAAGTAACGAAAAAGGTGACTTTTCGAATGCCTGCTCTGTCCCCTACAAGCAAGTCGACCCCGAAGATTCTTGGAAACTTTCAGGTTTACAGTTTGGAGACGAAATTGTTTTTACTCAATCCTCTATATTTGATATTAAAAAATTTAAAGCCTTTCACCCCAATACTCGTTTGGTTTATGAAGCTAGAAATAAGTTTGGTCAAGCGGTGGTTGCGGTTTATCGAGTTGAGTAAGTTCAATTTAAATTAAAATTATTTTATGAAAAAATATTTACCCCTTTTATTTATACTCGTTACGGCAACAATTCTTCGGTACTATAACAATGTTTCGATAAGTTTATGGCATGACGAAGCTTTTTCAGCCCTGCTTATTAAATATAGTTGGCCAGAAATGATGTACAGAATAGGTTTAGATGTACACCCGCCCATGTACTATATATTTTTAAGGTTTTGGAGCTATATGTTTGGTGATACTTTATTGGCCTTGCGGTCGATGACTGTGTTTTTTAGTGTTGCTACAGTTTGGTCGACTTGGTTATTTGTAAAAGAAGCATTTAAAAATGAAAAGGCGGCACTTTGGGCTGCGCTTTTAGTGGCTTTCAACCCTTTTCAAATTCAATACGCTTCTGAGGCTAGAATGTATACCTTGGGAGCCTTTTTCACTGTTTTAGCCGCATATTTTTTAACCAAAGCTCTAAACATGGAATCTGGAATTTACAAAACAGAATTACAGAACATGCCTAACCTGCCGGAGGAGATAAGGGCGAAAAGAATTAGACTTTGGTCGTATGTTGGATTTGTGGTTTCTGCGAGCATTATGCTGTATACGCACTACTACCTGCTTTTTTCGGTAGCGGCATTATGTGCATACGGAATTATTTATAAAATGATTCATCACGAAGGCGGCATAAAAAAGTATTTGCACTTATTACTCAGTTTTGTGTTTATTGGTCTTTCTTTCGTACCCTGGTTGCCCAAGTTTTTATACCAGTATAAGCAGGTGGGGGCTGGGTATTGGATCCCTCCTATGGACAGATGGAGTGTTCCTTCGACAATATGGACATTGCTGTTAGGTTTTTCGCATAACATTCAAAATGTTACTACGCAAAAATGGTTAATCTTTGTCAGTGTGCTTGTATTAATTATTACTATTTGGTTTGTGAGGAAAACGAACTTCTTTCACAAGTGGTTAGTTATTTTGGCAATATTAGCGCCGTTTTTTGGTAGTTTGCTTTTCCTAATTTTAGCCAAACTGAAGGGGAGTTCTTCCTCGGTTTATTTGGTTAGGTACTTTCTTTATACATCCGCGTTCTTAAGCACGCTCATAGCATTATGGCTTTGGCAGTTAAAATATAGATGGTTGGCTGCTGGGTTGCTGCTTTGTTATTTAGTTTTAAATATCACTGCCTTTGTTAGCTACTGGAAAGATGTTAAAGTAAGTACCAGGCCGGGCATGAAAGCGGTTGCCGCTTACTTAAGTACAAATGTAGAGCCGGGGCAACCTGTCTTTGTTGGGACAAGCTTTGAATTCTTTAACTATAAATACTATAGAAACGTTTATTCAAATACTCCCACTCCCCCGCTTCTTTTTACCGGGGGCGAAAAGTATGCAAAAAATATATCGCATTTTGCCGGTAGCGCACTTCTAACCGACCAAGACCTAGCTCCTACTTTTGAAGAAAAGGCAAAACCTGGTCAAACAGCTTGGCTTATTTGGACCTATGCTTTCGGGTCCAATAAACCAAATGTACCAAAAGGCTGGCAAGAATTAAGCGAAATAGAGTACCCCGACGTTAGACCCTATTTGGGCACTAGTATTTACGTGACTCAGTATAGAGTGGATTAAGCATTATAAAAAGCCTACCCGAAACTTGAGGGTAGGCTTTTTATAATTAACTAATTTCGGTTCCAATAAATTTTTGCCCGTTTAAAATCGCATTCAAATTTTTTAAATTTTTGCCGTTTGCAATAATAGCTTTGAGTTTTATGTCTTTAGCAAGCTTTGCGGCGCTTGGGTCGAAGGGGAAATTTGCACCAGGTTTCCACTTGCTCCCAGTAATTTGTAAGAGTTCTGCCCAGCTTGTTTTAAAAATTTTCTTTGCTTGAGGGAACTTTTTAGGATCTTTGTCGTATAGGTAGTCAATATTGCTTAAATTAATTACCGTGTCTGCTTTGTAAGTTTTAGCTATCAAAACTGCATCTTTGTCAGTACTGCAGCCTGGTTTCCAACCGCCTGCTAGCAAAACCTTTTCTTTAAAATTTAGTTTTTCTTCCGGGTTGTCTACAATTTTAGGGTGACTTTGCTTTTTAAAAAGCAGTCTTATAAAATTTGCATTGGTTTTGGTGACATAAATACCCATCCAGTCTAGGTCTGAGTGCTCAACCTTGTTTAAAATTTGCAAAGCTCCTTGATACTTTCTGCAAACTTTGCCGCCACCGGTAATAAGTATGAATCGCTTGCCTTTTTTTATATGCGATTCGATTAACGCTTTAAAATTTTTTAAAAAATCTAAATCTAATTCTTCAGGAAAAATTAAAGAACCGCCTAAAGAAATTACAAACAAATTCGATGAAATATTTTTTTTCATAATTTTAAGCCTTAGAATTAAACTTTTTAAAAAGGCGTGGAGCTTGCTGTTGGAATTATGTTTTCTGTCTGTTTTGCGCAGAGAGCGCTCTTTTGACATGTATAAGCTCGCTCAGGAACTCTTAAATCAATATAGGCTAAGCTTCTAATGTCGGGGTTTTGGCTAAGTAAAGCTTGTAAGTTTTTTAAAACCTTTTCCCACTCGCTGGTTATTTCAAATTTTAATTCCAGGTCAGAAATAGTTTTTATGGACAAAGCGGACTCGCCCCTTTTAGGAGCTATGATTTGCACCGGATTTAAACCAATTTTTTTTAAGTCCTCAAAGGATCTGTCGGCAAATAATAAGGTATCTTTGTCTATAATTTGCTGTCCTATTACCCAATTATTCTCAGTCTCCGTAATAAGTTCCTTTAAGCTGGGCTTGAGCTCGGAAAAGTTATTTTTTACTCCAAGTAAAATACCGTCTTTAGATATTTCATAGACAGTGCTGGAAGCTTTTATGTAGAACTTAGCATATCTGGGTACTGTGTAGACCTTCAAAGTACTCGGAAAATCTTTTTTTATACTATCCAAACTTAAAACATTTAAATTTTGCCTTAGCAGGTACTCTTTTAGACTATTTTTTTTAAGCAAAACTAAATTTTTTTGAGGCCAAAATTTGTTTTTATTTAAATACTCCGCCACAGTCTTATTAACTGAATCTCGTTCGGAAATTTTTAAGCCGTAAATCTCAACATTTTTTATAAACAAAAAATTGGGAATGAAAACTAAATAACATAAGACTGCTACAAACAGTAAGGCTGCTATAAATTCAAAACGAGACTTAAGCAAAAATTTTTTTAAAGCAGTTTGCTCAACATTTAGACTTTTTGCCTGTCTTTTGTAACCACGTGCAAAGTCCAGTTTTTCTTTAAAATCTCTTTTTTTAAATCTGATTTTTATGTTTTTATTCATTGCTTAACATGTAGCGGGTAATAAGAAAAAGGCCAAGGTAAAAGACTTTAGACCGCCTTATAAGCTACCGTTTGATTACATCTTTACCCACATAAGGCCTTAAAATTTCCGGAACTAAAATACTGCCGTCTTCTTGTTGGAAATTTTCCCAAATCGCAATTAGTATTCTTGGACTAGCTACTACGGTGTTGTTAAGCGTAAAAACGTGTTTAGTTTTACCGTCTTGAGTTTTATATTTTATATTAAGTCTTCTGGCTTGCCAGTCCGTTAAATTGGAATCTGAGTGAGTTTCGCCGTACGAATTTCTTGCCGGCATCCAAGTTTCAATATCATACATTTTGTATTTGCCAGCACCCATATCCCCTGTGCAAATATTTAAAACTCTATGTGGTAATTTTAAATCTTTTAAAATTTCCTGCGCTATATCTCTCATATCTTCTAGCCATTTGTCGCTTTCAAAAATATCTGCCTTGCACAAAACAACTTGCTCAACTTTCATGAACTCGTGAATTCGGTAAATGCCTTTAGTGTCTTTCCCGTAAGAACCGATCTCGCCTCTAAAGCATGGGCTTATTCCGCAAACTTTAATAGGTAAATCTTTCTCTTCTAAAGTTTTATCGGAATAATACGCAAGTAAGCTAGGTTCAGACGTTCCGGCCAAATAGGTGGGTTCACTTACGCCATTTTTTATATCTTCTTCGGTCAAAACCTGATATTGTTCCGCTTTCCCGAATGGAAAATGTCCGCTGCCAAAGTAAGCAAACTCCCTGCCTAAAACTGGAGGCACCATAAGGTTGAAGCCTTTTTCTTGCATCTTTTTCATCGCATGCCACAGTAGCCCATAGTGCATTAAAACTGCCTCATTTTTTAAATAATAACCCCTAAAACCGGAAGTTTTTACACCGGCTTCCAAATCAAGCAAGCCCAAAGAAACACCCAAGTCTACGTGGTCTTTTACCGGAAAACTAAATTTAGTTGGAACTTGGGCGGCCTTATCTAAATCTTTGGCGTCTAAATCCCCCAAAGCCGGACTCCAGTACCTCCAGGGTATATTACCGCTGTCGTCCGGTCCAATTGGAGTTTCGGGGCTTGGAATATTTGGGACTAAATACATTAGCTCGTTAAACTCTGGCTCAACTTGGCTTAGCGCAAGCTTAACTTCAGAAGCTTTGCTGTCTACTTCTTTCATTTCCAAAAGCTTAACCTTTTTTTGGTCGTCTGGTAGTTTTGGTATTTCTTTTGAAGCTTGGTTTTTTGTAGCCTGAAGACCCTCTAATTCTGTTTTTAAATCCCTTCTTTTGCTGTCCAGTTCTAAAAGCCTGTCTATGTCTAAGTTAATGCGTTTATTTTTAACGGTTTCTTTTAGTTTGTCCGCGTTTTCGCGAATAAATTTTATATCGAGCATATTGTTTATAACTAAGCTTTAAAAGCTAATCTAAAAAATTGTTAGCTTCTATCCATTCGACTGTTTTGGATATGTTGTTAAAACTTCTTAACTTTATAACTTCACTTAAAGACATGTATTTAAGCTCGGCTATTTCTTCTTCAGCGTCAACGCCAATTTTCATTTCTCCACCAACTACTTCACAAATGTAAGTTAGCACCAACACATGTAAATGAACTTTGTCTTCAACCTTAAGTTCTTCTGAAAATACTTTGGGAAGAAGACTTAAAACTTTTACATCTAACCCCGACTCTTCTTTGACTTCTCGCATGACAGCAATTTCTGGGTCTTCGGCGAACTCTATACCTCCGCCAATAAATTCCCAAATATCATGGATTTGCGGAGTGTTGGGCGCGTGCCGTCTGGCCATTAAAATTTCGTTTTTTGAATTTTTTATTAAGGCTACAGCTATAGTAAGTTGTTCCGTTTTCATGATTATTTATTTTTCATTAGAGGAAAAACAACGGTTTCTCGTATTGACTTGTCCATTAAGACGGAAAAAAGCCTTTCGGAAACCCCAAAACCAGCCGCCGGAGGCATGCCGTACTCCATAGCTTCAACGTAAGACTCGTCTAACATTTGCGCTTCGTCGTCACCACTAGCCCTAAGCTTCATTTGTTCGTCGAACCTAAGTCTTTGGTCGACGGGGTCATTTAGCTCGCCAAAACCTTTGCCTAATTCAGTACCGTAAGCTAAAATTTGCATTCTTTGAACAAGTTTTGGGTTTTTAGGGTCACGTTTTGCTAAAGGTTCTAATTCAATAGGTTGGTCTACTAAAAATATTGGTTTTCCGGTGGGGATATTCTGCCTAACTTTTTTAAATATTAAGTCTATTAAACGTCCTTTCCCAGCAGACTCTTCGTATTTTATACCATGTTCTTTGGCATAGTTTTTTAGGGTTTCTTCATCGGCATTTTCTAAGTCTATGCCGGTATGCTGTTTAAAAAGACCCACGTAGCTAACTGTTTGCCATTCTCCACTCCAATCACACAAAGTACCGTTGCTGGTAATTTGAAGTGTGCCAAAAGTTTCTTGGATAATAAACTGGTACATGTTTTGAACCATTTTCATCATTTGCTCAAAACTTGCGTACGCCCAATAAAACTCCATTTGGGTGTAATCTTGTAAGTGTTCCGTGTCTATGCCTTCGTTTCTAAAAATCCTACCAATTTCAAAAACTTTTTCGTAACCGCCTACCAACATTTTTTTAAGGGGGAGTTCTAAGCTAATGCGTAAATAAAATTCTCGGTCCAAAGCGTTGTGGTGAGTAATAAACGGCCTAGCTTCAGCTCCGCCTGGAATTGGTTCCAGAATTGGCATATCTATATGCAAAAAACCTTTTTCTTCCAGATACTTTCTCATACTTCCCCAGAATTTGGATTTTTTGACAAAAATTTCTTTAGCTTCCTTATTGAGCAGTGTGTCCAAATAACGTTTCCTTAAGCGAATTTCTTCGTCCTGAATGCCAAAATGCTCTGTTGGTAAAGGCAGTAAGGACTTAGCGATTAGCTTGTAGCTAGTAGCTTGTAAGGTTTTTTCGTTAGTTTTGGTAACGAACAACTTTCCAGTTGCCTGCAAAAAATCTCCTGTGTCTAAATTTTTTAATGCAAACTTAAAATTATCAACACCGATTTCGTCTTGTTTTAATAAAATCTGAATTTTGGCTGTACCGTCTTCAATGTGAACAAAAATTAGTTTGCCCATATCCCGAAAAGATCGAATACGGCCAACTAAGGTGACTTCTGTATTTTCAAATTTCTCAAAACCATTTATAACCTCTTCATTGGTATGAGTTCGTTCGGTTTTAGAGGGGTATGCTTCTGTACCCGTAGCCAGAATATTTTGTAATTTATTCTTTCTGGCTTGAATAATATCTTCTAGTCTTTCAGACATGTGAATTGTGGCTTTTACTAAAAATTAATGTATTTATTATACCAAAAAGAGCCTAAAAAAGCCAACTGTAAACAAAAAATACGACCTTGTTCTTTACAGGGTCGTATTTTTATAAAACCTTATTCGATACTGACTATTTCGTAATCCATTTCGCCAGCGGGGGTAGAAACCTTAAGCTTATCTTTTACTTTTCTTCCAAGCAGCGCTTTTCCAACCAAAGACTCGTTTGAGATTTTGTTTTCTTTCGGGTTAGCTTCGTTACTTCCTACAATAGTATACTTTCTTTCCTGGCCGTTGGCATTAACAATGACTGTTGACCCAATACTAACGCTATTACTGTGCCCGTTGGTATTTATAATCTCAGCATTTTTTATCATATCTTCTATTTCGGCAATACGGCCTTCTATAAAAGATTGCTCTTCTCTTGCTTGTGCATAATCAGCATTTTCGCTTAAGTCACCATGAGCTGCTGCTTCGCGGATGCGTTCGATAACTTCTTTTCTTTTTACTTCAATTAAGTTTTTAAGTTCTTCGTTAAGCTTATGAAGACCTTCCGGAGTCAGTAAATATTTTTTTGACATAGGGTAGATATTACTTTACACATTAACGCAGTGCTCGATTCATCAAGTCTGACAAGTCAGGCAGCTACATTAAGGTTCTGTTTTACTAAAATATTCCCGCTATTATACGGGAATGAAAAGTTTAATTAGTGGGTTAATTTTAATTGATTTCTGCTTTGGTGTCAATGATATTAGCTAACAGTAAGTAGTTAGTAGGTTTGTAGCCAGAATGCTGTTTAAATGTGCCCGGTTACTTTCTACTAGCTACTCACCGCCTCCTATTTTATATATCCAAGTTTTTAACTGCCTTTGCGTGAGTGGTAATAAAGCGCTTTCGAGGGGCGACTTCATCGCCCATTAGAACTTCAAAAATTTCGCTAACTTTTTCTGCGTCATCTATTTTTACTTGAAGCATAACTCTGGACTTCGGGTCCATGGTTGTTTCCCAAAGTTGACCTGGGTTCATTTCGCCCAAACCTTTATAGCGCTGAATTGTGTATTTAACACCGGCAACTTCTCCAATTTCACCGCCTTCGCTACCTTCTTGTTCAGAAGTCGAGTTTTCTTCAGCGTTCGGTTCTTTAGCCTTTTTCTTATCTTTGGAAAGCTGTTTTTTTTCTTTAGCTTCTTTAAGTAAGTCTTTCAAAATTTCGTCACGTTCTTCGTCTGAAAAAGCATACTGAAATTCCTTACCCACCTGAACACGATACAAGGGCGGTTGAGCAATATACAAATGTCCGCGCCTTATAACTTCAGGGAAATATCTGTAAAAAAGTGTTAAGAGCAAAGTTCGAATATGTGCTCCGTCCACGTCAGCATCGGTCATAATAATTATGCGATGATAACGCAGATTTTCCATATTCAATAAATCTCCAACGCCAGTACCTAAAGCAATAATCAAGTTTTTTATTTCTTGAGAAGACAATGTTTTGTCCAAACGTGCTCTTTCAACGTTTAAAATTTTACCCCTTAAAGGTAAAATAGCCTGATTCCTTCTATCGCGCCCTTGTTTTGCGCTACCGCCTGCCGAATCACCCTCAACTATGTATAGCTCGCATTTACTTGGGTCACTTTCGGAGCAGTCTGCAAGTTTTCCAGGCAACGCTAAGCCTTCCAAAACACCTTTTCTTATAACTGAATCTCTAGCTGCCCTTGCTGCCATTCTGGCCTTGGCAGCCAAAATAGCTTTTTCTACAACCTTCGAGGCTTCCTGAGGATGCTCTTCCAAATATATTTCTAAGGCCTCGCCTACTACTTGTTCCGTGGCGGTTCTAACTTCCGGATTACCAAGCTTTGCTTTGGTTTGACCTTCAAATTGCGGATTAGGGAGTTTTACAGAAATAATTGCGTTCAAGCCTTCGCGCATATCTTCCCCGGTAAGCTTTTCGTTTTCTTTTACGTAACCATTTTTTACGGCGTAATTGTTAATTACGCGTGTTAAAGCAGTTCTAAAACCCGTAACGTGCATACCGCCTTCGGGGTTATAGACATTGTTTGCGTAAGCTAAAATTCTTTCCTCAAAATCATCAGTGTATTGGACTGCGATTTCTACCGCTACATCCCCTACCGTTTTAGCTAAATAAATAGGATTACTTTTTGCTTTTCTGTTTCTGTTAATTTGTCTAATGTAACTTAAAATACCACCTTCAAAATAGTATTGGTAAGTAAGACCAATACGCTCGTCTGTAATAATAAAGTGCAAGCCTTTGGTTAAATAGGCCTGGCTTCTTAAGTGCTCCAAGACGGTTTTGAAGCTAAACTCAACAGTTTCAAAAATGCTGCCGTCAGGATAAAAAGTTACGCTAGTTCCGGTCTGCTCAGGGTCATCTTTATCTACTTTGTCTACAACTTTTACTTGACCTTGTGGTTTACCGATTTTATATTTTTGCTCATATACCTTTCCATCTCTTTTAACTTGAGCTACTAAAGTTGTCGAAAGAGCGTTTACAACAGCCGCACCCACACCATGAAGACCGCCAGATACTTTATATCCGCTTGCGTCTCCTCCGAATTTACCACCAGCATGAAGAACCGTTAAAACAGTTTCAAGGGCGGATTTTTTGGTTTGCTTATGAACGTCGACAGGTATACCACGACCATTATCTACCACAGTAACACCGCCATCTTTCTGAATGAGCACGCCAATTTTAGTAGCGTGGCCTGCCATGGCTTCGTCTACTGAGTTGTCGACAATTTCCCAAATAAGATGGTGTAAACCAGTGGAAGAAGTGCTTCCAATGTACATACCGGGGCGTTTTCTAACAGGTTCAAGCCCCTCTAAAACTGTTATATTTTCTGAAGTGTATTGAGTGGATTTTCCAGCAGCGCCGGATCCCGCCCCGCGGGATTTGTCTTTTTCTTCTTTGGCCATTTCGTAGTGTTTATATTAAAAATTTACCTATATATTATAGCAAATTTTTGCTACTTTAACCAATCTAAAATCGTTATTTTTTGGTTTATATATGGGGTAAAATAAACCACATTTGTTAGCTTATTATAGCAGGCCAGGGGCCTGCACTACATGTACAGATTTTTGGTGTTATTTTTTTCCAGCTCCCAATTCAAAGGATTATTTCTGATATATTCTCGAATTTTTTCTAAATCTTCTTCTTTTCTAATAACATGATCATAAAAGGAAGGTTGCCATGCAAATTCTGGGTTAAGCCGTTGGCGGATATTTTTTGTGACAACATTTTTGTACGTTCCTACAATTTTAGATAAATTGTAGTGCAGGCCCGTGGCCTGCTTGTTAATAATCACAATTGCATGAATATGATTAGGCATTATTATATATCCATCCAACTCTATATCCTTATAAATTTTTGGGGTGCGCTGCCAAATTGCTTCGGCAATTTTTCCGCATTCATTAAGAATAATTCCCCCTTCTTTTATCTTGCCAAAATACTCTTGTCTTTGGTCAGTGCATGCAGTTATAAAGTAATATCCCGGAGTTGAATAATTATATTTTTGTAACCGGTTTACTTTTCTCATTTAGAATATTTTTGTGGCAGGCCCGGGCCTGCAATACATTAATCAATACTAGCGCAACTCCGCATTATAAATACGTTTGGTCTCTTCATATAACTTGTTATGAAGGGGTTCAACTTCTTCTGTTGTAAGTGTTCTTTCAGGACTCCTGTAGACAATGTGGTATGTATAACTCAAACGGTCTTTGCCAAACTTGGCTTCGTTTTCATATTTGTCCATTAAAGAAACTTCTTCTACCAAGTCGCCGCCAATTTCTCTAATTAAATCAAAATAGTTATTCGGTACAAAGCTTTTGTTTACTATAAACGAAATATCTCGAGGTACTGGGGGAAACTTGCTAACTTCCTGAAATTTGTTCCCAAGTTTTAGCTGTTTTTTAACTCTAGGATCTTCGCTCCAAAGAAGTCTAATGTCTGGAAGTTCCATGCTGGAAATGGCAAGTCGTTCCAGGCCAAATCCAAATGCCCAGCCGGTGTAGTTATTGCTGTCTACACCAAGTTTTTCCAACACACTCCCTTTTACAACACCGCAACCGGTAACTTCTACCCACTTACCATTTAAGTCCACTTCCATTTCAAGAGAAGGATTTGTGTATGGGAAAGTGTCCGGATTTAGGCGATATTTAACATTTGGTCCAAATACAGCTTTGGCAATGTTGCCTAAAGCCTCTTCCAGGTCTTTTTGATCTATGGTTTTAACAGATTTTGGTGCTAAGTACCAACCGTCTATTTGATGAAAGACGTTCATGTGTTTGCTGTCAATTTCGTCTTTTCTGTAAACTTTACCAAAACTAAAAGCACCAACAGGCTTGTTTTCCGAAATAGCTTTTTTTACACCTTCGTCTTTAAGAAAGTAATACCACATAACCGTCGTATGTGTACGTAAAATGTTTTTATCATCAATGTAGTAAGTGTCGCTCTTGCTCCTGGCTGGGTGGTCGGCAGGGAAATCAAACAAGTCAAAGCTTATATCAGCCGGAACTATTTCCGGCGTTTGTATGGTATCTAAATCTTTAAAATATTCGCTATTTAAAATTCTGTCTACAGCTTCTTTTATTGGACTACCTTCTGTTCTAGACAAGTCGGGCATACTTAAATAGCGCCTAATGCGCATTGCTTCAAAATCTGCTCTGTTGTTAAGTTGTTTTTTAAGCTCTTGTTCCTCAGCTAGATCTACAAATATTTTACGCGGCATAAATAAATAAAATTATTCTCACCCAGCGGGTGATCTGTTTTAGGTAGGATAATTAACCAAATTATACTAATTATTCTAAAAAATCTTAAATCCAACGTTAAAATCTACTGGTTGATTAGTTTTAGTTATTGGGTATTATTTAGACAACTTAGAGCGCTTAGTATAATTAGAATAATTTATTTTAGCATCTCTTGGCTGAACTGACTACCCGCTTTAGTGCTCGATTTCAAAATCATTATCTCCGGCTTTTCTTCTATAGGACCAAGTCCAAGTTCAAACTTGGCACATATCATACCTTGGCTTTCTACGCCACGGAGCTTTGCTGTGCCTAAAGTAAAGCCTTCGTGAGTTTCCGAGTGAATATTTTTGGGAATATAAGCTCCAGGCAAAGCTAAAGCCACTATGTCTCCGGCTTCAAAATTCCAAGCTCCGCAAACCACCGGGTCAATCACCCGGTCGCCAATATCTAACTTAACAACTCGTAATCTGTCTGCATTCGGATGCTTTTTAACTTCTAAAACTTTCGCCGCGAATATGTTTTTAAAAGTTGGTTGCGGATTACTTGAAAAAAGTTTTTTTAAAAAATTAAACATATAAATATTTATCAAATCTTAATAAAATTATCATTTCCACATCTGCGGCATCTAAAATCTGCGCATCTGCGAACTAATATTCCCTGCATTCTTCCTGGTTACACATATAGCCAGTTTTTCCCGTTGGCGGAGCATCGTACATCGCTTTTAAAGTAAAAGTGTCGAAAGTTTCTGATACTTGGTAGTCATAGTCGCCTTGAGTCTTTGGGTCTTTAGGCAAACTGGAAATATATTTTGGGACCAGCGAAGTTACGTATTTTTCCTTAGTCGGGAAAACGTAAATTTCATTACCTGCGACGTTATCTTCCGAGTAAACTAAGAGCGTAGAGCGTATCATTTCTAGGTCGTTTCTTCTTTGGTCATCTAGACTTGCGCTTTCTTGTTTTAACTTATCTTCTTTTGCATCTTTGGCGGTTTTTTTAATCAGTTGGTTAAGAGTCTCGCTGTAATAGCTTAAAGTAAAATCGTTTCTGTCTTCGTTTGCGGTATAAGAATATACGTATTTATCGGCATTTAATGGGTCGTTTGGGTTGGTGGCAGTTTTTAAATACACCTTGACCGTCGTGTACATTTGGTTAAACCCACCGGAAGACGGGTACTTTCCGGCATTATCTTGGCTATATTTGACTAAAGCAATACCAATATTTTTTATGGTTAGAGACCTTTGGGTATCTCTGTCCTGCTTTGCCGCAGGAGATAAGTCTGTGTCTTTCGGCAGATTACTTGCCGTGGTCGAAGACGCAACTGAGCTTTGAGTTGCTGGTGTAGAAGTAGAAAACGGAGACTCTTCATTAAATTTATAAATATTTAAAAGCGCTTCTTCTAAAGAAGTTATGGTTGGCTGATGCAGACTGTACTGCTTCATTCTGGCATGCAGATCTTTTAACTCATTGTCGGAATACTTAGAGTCGGTTTTTGGGTCGTAACCATTTTTAGTGTAGTCTGAGTCAGAATAATCTTTATTTACGCCTGAGTGTTCGTTTAAAGGGTCGGTTAAAAATACGTACTTTTCATCCCCATCGGCAATACCGTCTTTGTCTGAGTCGGCGTTATTGGGGTCTGTTTTTATAGAAAACTCTTCCAAATTTTTTAGACCATCTCTGTCCGGATCCGCTTCGTCACCACACAAAACCGCGTCGCAATCTGTTTTTCCAAAAAAATCCTGCAACCATTTTGACTTTTCTGCGGACAAAGAACCCCCAGGAATATTCTGATTTGCTAAATAGTTTTCGTTTTTATAATCACCGACTAAAAACGAAGGTAAGTAAAAATAAGCAGCAGCGCCTAAAACCGCAATCAAAACGACAACAAAAACATACTTTTTATTTTTTGAAAAAAACCCGGGAGCTTTTGGTAAATCTTGGGTCAGTGTTTTTTCTTCTTGGGGCGTGCTTTTTATAACTGGTTTAACTAAATTTTGACTTCTTATTTTTGGCATTACGTTAAAAAAAGTCAGGTTTTCCTGGGTTTCGTTTTTTTGCTCCGGAGAGGCTTTTGTATCTTTATTTGTTTCTGGCATTTATATTTTTAAGTTTAAAAAAACTTCAAGCGTTAAAAAAGGCAATAGTAACGAAAACCCGACCCACCAAAACAGTAAACCAAAAGAAGAAAGTAAGAGGCAAACTATTAAATATAGGCTAATAAACAAAGCTTGTCTTAAACTGTTTGAAAAGCTATCAGAAAACCTAGAAGAAAAAAACAAGTTTCTTATAAGCAATCCTATACCGGTTAAAATCCCGACTGAAGTTAAAAAAATACTTAAGTACAGAAAAAGCATTATATACCAACTGGCATTTTCCGGGGACTTATAAACCAAAATGCTTACCAAAGAAAAACCAGATAAACCGGTGGCAAATAAAATCGTAAATAAATATTTTCTAGGATCCGAGTTCGTCATAATTATAGCATAAAACCTATATCTAAACCAAATTTATTCTAAATCCAAAAATTCACACTTATGTTCTTTTGTTTTTTGGTGCAAGTCTTTAAACGAATTATACTTAACGGCTTCAACAATGTCGTGCATGGTTTTTTTTAGCTTTTCCTGTAGCTCGCTAAGTTCCTCAGTGCTTGCCAAGCTTTCCTCAACAAAAGTGTTTTCCTGCAAATACCAATACTTTAAGCTTAGCACCTTCTCGTGCATAAATTCTTGAGCTGCCCATTGGTAAATATACAACTGGTCTAAATCCTTTTTATTTTTTGGAGTTTTTCCTGTTTTATAGTCAATAATTTGCAAACCACCATCTAGTTGGTCAGCTCGATCAATTTTACCCACAAATTCAAAGTCACCCAAATGAAGTTTAAAAAACTTTTCAATAAACTTGGCCTTAGGTTGGCCTTTTTTCAAATCCTCGTAAAAAAAATTTAGCATTTTAGAGCCAGTACGTCTGTATTTTTCTTTTTCCTCTTTGGTTGGGTACCACTCGTCTATCCAATATTTTTGGTAAAATTGTTCCAGAACTTTAAACTCCGGCAGCGGGTCATCGCTGGGCTTTTTACCAAAAAGATCAAGTTGCGTAAGCTCTTGGTTATTTTGATATATCTTTAAGAATTCTTCAAAAGTCTTATGTATAGACGAGCCAAAGCTCATATGATGACTCCCCGCCCACGGAATTTTCAAATAGTGAATATATTTATATTTAAGAGGACAGGTTTCAAAGTCAGTTAGTTGAGTGTAGGAAAAACGTTTAGGTAAGGTTTTATAAACTTCATTTAATTTAGTGCTTTGAAGAACCAACGGTTTTGTAAAAACAACTTTTCCGGTTGCTTGGCTCACCTTTTCACTTGGCACCAGCCCAGTTTCAACTAAAAACTGAGAAGGTTTTTTTGCTCTAGAACCTCCATAGTCCTTTGACCAAGTTAAATAAAGCCTGTTTTTAGCGCGAGTTATGGCAACATAAAACAAACGTCTTTCTTCTTGTAAGTGAAAGTCTCCTTCCGGCAAAATGTCTTTTATTAAGTCGGTTGGTATTTCTATAGATTCACTTTTTTGGCGAGTAGGAAAACGCTGGTCAACCATGTTTATTATAAAAACATTTTTAAACTCCAAACCCTTGGAAGCATGGACTGTCATGACTTTGACGCTTTCAGGTCCGCTGTTCGGATCGAACTTTATATTTCCATCGCTACCTGCCTTAAACTCTAATTCCAAGTCCACTAAAAATTCATGCAAACTTTTATGTTCGTTCTGCTTTTCGAATTCCTCGACGCGCTTATAAAACTGCTCTAAATACTCTCGGCTTTGTGCGGCAACTTGAGTTTCCTGGCTTAGCTCCTTCTCGAAAGATAGGTCATGCACAATACTTACTAAAATTTCGGTGGCAGAAAGTTTTTTGGCCAAAACAGAATGCTTTTGTATATTTTCCCATAAAAAATTTAAAGACTTTTTGGCAGTTTCTGAAAGCTCCGGAAAAGTTAAACTCGGAAATATGGTTTCGTATAAGCTTAAAGTCTTTTTGTGAGCATAACCCGTCAGTAACGACATCTCAAAATGACTTAAGTTAAATTTTGGCAAACTTAAAACCCTATATAAAGACTTTGAGTCAAGAGTATTGTCTAGAATTTTTAAATAACTCAAAATATCTAAAATTATTGGTTTCTTATATAAGCCTTTGTTTGCAAAAAACGCATAAGGAATATGGTACGAATCAAGCACCGGCATTATTTCGTCTGCCGCTGAATTAGCCCGCATCAAAATTGCAAAGTCATTCCAATTCGCTTTTTCCCCTGCTTCTTTATATAACTCAATAGCCCCATACATATTTCCCCTGCTTCTTTATATAACTCAATAATTTTTTTTGCCACACAGTCCATTTCCCCACCTATATCGCTGGCCTCTAAAACAGAAATTACCCCTTCGTTTTTTTCAGCTCCTGCTTTAAGCCTTTTATCTATTTTAAGCTTAACCTCCAGTCTGTCTGGATTATTTGTCTGTATAAAGTTATAAGCCAAGTCTAAAATGTTTTGGCTAGAGCGGTAATTTTGGACCAAAGTTACTTCTCTGCTTTTTGGAAAATCTTCTTTAAACTTTAAAATGTTTGAAACACTCGCGCCTCTAAATTTATATATAGACTGGTCGTCGTCGCCTACAACTGTTAAATTAGAACTGCCACCAGCCAAAAGTTTTACTAACTGATATTGAGCAAAGTTAGTGTCCTGAAATTCGTCCACCATTATGTATTTAAACTTACTCTGGTACCTTTGTAATAGCTGAGGTCTTTTTTTAAACAACTCCAAAGTGCAATTTATTAAGTCGCCAAAATCTAGCAAGTCATTGTCGTGCAAAAGTTTTTGGTAAACAGAAAAAGCGTTTGCCAGCTCTTCAATTCTGGCAATTTCTGTTTCGTCAGGCGCTTCTAACAAAACCTTTGCGGCTTTAGCTTTTTTATTCGGTAAGTTGATTTTTAATTTCAAACTTTCGGAGTATTTTAAATATTCACTTGGCGAAATAAGCTCGTCCTTACAACGCGAAAAGTGGCTGAGCAAAGAGTCAATAAACCTGTTTGGGCTGCCCAAAGGCCTGTAGTAATTTAAGTTCAGTTTTTCAAAATTGTTATGAAGCAAAATCCAGGCCTGTATGTCGTTGACCAGCTTAAAGTCGTTAGGTAGTCCAATGTCTAAACCATGCGCCTTTAAAATTCTCTCACCAAAACTATGGAAAGTAGATATCCAAAGGTCGTGATAACCCATTGGCAAAAGTAAATCTACCCTTTCTTCCATTTCACCTGCGGCTTTATCTGTAAAAGTTAGAGCTAGTATTTCGTCTGGTTTTGCCAAACCTTGCTCAATAAGATAAGCAATTTTTCTGGTTATAACTGTTGTCTTTCCAGTACCGGCTCCGGCCACTATTAAAAGCGGACCGGTTGTATGAGTAACGGCCGTTGTCTGTTCGGCATTAAGTCCTGCTAATAGTGTTTTTGAAGTAGACATTTTGATTAAAGCACCAAATCTTAGATATCAAATCCCAAACAAAATTTAATACCAAGTTTTTATTTTCAAATTCGTACTTTTGAATTTTAAATTTGAAGTTTGTTATTTTGAATTTTTTACATAACTCACCCATTGCTTCCACCATTCCATACCTTCGTCTT
Source organism: uncultured Candidatus Saccharibacteria bacterium (assembly GCA_964523855.1). GTDB lineage: Bacteria > Patescibacteriota > Doudnabacteria > UBA920 > UBA920 > JAEUSF01. The sequence continues at coordinate 24,017 of CAZGAF010000005.1, forward strand.
TATAATTTTTCCAAAATTCAATCGGGGTGACGATTTTAATATTTTTAAAATTATTTAACTCAAGTAAATCTTTATCGTTGGTAACTAAATACTCGGCTTTAGCCTCCACTGCGCTTTCTAAGATTTTATTGTCTTCGGGGTCCCGAACAATTCGTATTTGCCTTCTGTTAACTACGTCGTTTACCTGCGCAAAAAAATTATTTAGCTCCTTTTTATATTCTTCGTCTTCTACCCGCATGCCCAAAAGCAAACGATTTTCGCGTAAAGTCTGTTTATTGGCAAACGCCTCGACTTCGCCGGTTATAACCGCATTTATAATTTTCTTTTCGTAAGAATATTCGTCTTTGAAGCCGTCTATAAGCACGTTTGTGTCTAAAACTATTTTCATAATTCACCGATAAACACAGATTAATAATTACAGATTAACACGGAATTTTTTTCTATCATTTGTATAAATAAATCGTTTTATATAAAGCTCTGGTGTATTAAAATTAGCTAATATACCGACTTCAAACTTACTTGCTTTTAAATAAGAAAAGCCCTTGCTCTTGATTTTGCTGGCTCGTAAATTCTGTTGCCTTAAGCTCAACAATAACTTTTTCTTCAACTATAAAATCAGGTGTGTAATAACCAAGTACCTTGCCGCTCTCCACTGAATAAACAGAAACACGTTTTTCTCTTTCGTATTTTATTTCCATCAAGTCAAACTGCTCTGCCAAAGCATTTTGATAAATTAATTCCTTAAAACCTTTTCCGTATTTATTCGAAACCTCCATAATCACCCCTCTTATTCTATAAGTGAGGTCTTTATAAAGCAGCTCCGTGTTTATCTGTTTGCTATTATCAGCGTTCATCAGTTTTTCCTAATCGGCATTAAAAACTTTTTAGGGTTGTCGTCTAAGTCTATGAAGTGGTCCGTTAATTCTTTAACTTTTGCACTACAAGACTTTCCAAAAGCCAGAGTTTCTGTAAATTGCCCTGACATTTGCATGTATTCCAAAAGTGGTACGTAGTCACCATCTCCGCTGCATAAAACCACTACGTCGAGCTTGTTCATGAGCTTAACTATATCCATAGCAATGCCCACGTCCCAGTCCCCCTTTTGGTGTCCACCGGCAAAAGTTTGAAGTTCCTTCCTTTTAACTTCGAAACCTGCTTTTTCCAAAGCTTCAAAAAAGTTTTCTTCTTCCGGCATTTTTGCCTCGACAACATACGCAATTGCACGAATTAGCTTTCTACCAGCAACAGCAGCGTCTAAAATTTCGTTAAATTTGATTCTGGCTCCGTAAATATTACGGGCGCTATAATACAAATTTTGAACATCTACAAACACACCAACTCTTTGGTCCGGGTTTCTTATTGACATAGCTTTTTAAAATTAATGCAAATACTCACTTAGATTTGTTTTTTTACTCTCTTGAACCCAAAGCTCGTTAAGTCTGTTTAAATACCCCAGGGCTTTACTATTTAAGGTTTCGTCAGAAATATTTTGCAACTGTTCTGAAAGTTTTTCTAAATTTACATTCAGCTCCAATCTATATTTTGTTTGGTTAACCGCAGATTTGTCATAAACTTTTATAACTTGCCAAGGTAAAACTGTATCAACATATTCTGCCTTGCCTTCCGGGTTAATAATGTAGTTTCTTCCGCTTTTGTTGTCGCTGTAAATTCCTAGCGCTAAAAGTTTGTTGTTTAATTCCTTAACCCTTTCATCATTTTCCGCCTCCGCCTCTTTCAAACTTTCTAGCCCAGCCTCAACAGAATGTTGAATTTCTTCGTGCCTTTGGTCATGAGGTACAAAATCCGCCACATACTTATTTGCCCAAGCTTTTTGCATGTGAGGGATTTGACCCGGCAGTAAAATTTCTAAAATATTGTTTAAATAATACGCAGCCTTAATTAAATTTTGGGGGACTTTGAACCTATATTCTGCTTCTATATGAGTCTCATCTGTTCTTTCTACTAACTTTTCAGTTCCCTCCCAATGATTTTCACTTTTCATAAATGAACTTTATTAATTTGGACACACAAAATGGGTTATATTTGCCTGAATATCGTCCACGACGCCAGCGTTATTTATACCATTAGGACCAGCACTCCATACAGAGTCATAGCGACAATCGTTACTTCCGGCCTCCAATTCGTTTTCATCAATTAAATATGGGGTTCCCCAAGGATCACGTGGACTATCTCCAAAGCCAAGTTGCCTCCAAGAGTTTTGCAGAGTTGTCATATTTGAAGCATTGTTTATAACCTTGGTGTCCCTGCTTGCGCAGTCAGAACACCCGCTACCGGTTATTTGCAGTACAGTGGCATTGCGTCTTAAACGAGTTACGTCAATTTGCTTTTGAATTTGCACTAAATCCGCGCTTACTCTTGTTGTCAAAGCCTTAGTCCTGGCATTACGTAAACCTACTAAGGCTATGCTGGCCAGTAGACCTATTATAGAAACGACAACTAAAGTTTCAATAAGCGTAAAACCCTTTGTGTTTATCTTTATTTGCTTAAACATTTATTCAATAAGCTTTGGAGGTTCTTTATTTAAATTTTCTGTGTCCAATTCTAAATTTGCAGCATTTTGAATATTTGCACGCAAACGCACAAAGTCAGTCGTTACGGTACCCATACTATTGCCAGCATTTTTTATGTGAGTACCCAGAATATCTAGATTTTTAGCAAATTTATCGCTTTCAGTTTTTATGCCTGAAATCATTTTTAAAATTTCTTGGGCTTTTTTGTTTATTTCCTGACCGCGCAAAGAAAGCATAATGTTACGCAAGTAAATGTACATGGTGTTTGGCGAAACCGGGATAACTGCCTTGCTTCGGCAGTACTCTATTATATCTTCCGCTTCAATAACTTCCTGGTAAATGCCTTCGCTGGGTACATACATAAGCGCAAAGTCAAAAGTGCCTTCTTGAGGAAGGATGTATTTTTTACAAATTTCGTCCACACGTTTTTTTACATCTTTCAAAAAAGCTTTTTTTAGAGCAGCCTGCGACTCTTCTGTTTGAGCTTCTTTATAGAGCCTAAAGTTTTCCAAAGAGAATTTACTGTCTATAGAAAGAATAGTTTGCCCTATAAATATACAAGCATCTACCGTCTCGCCATTTTTAAACCTGTACTGGATTTTAAAACTGTCTTTGGGCAGTATCTGCGAAAGCATGTTCTCTAACATTTCTTCTCCAAAATTTCCACGCATTTTAGGGCTTGCCAAAGTTTCGCTTAGTCTTCGTATGTCGGGACCGATTTGGGAAATACCTCCTAGCTCTTTTGAAAGAGAGCCTATTACGCGAGCGGCATTGTCCAGTCTTTCATTTATAGCCTTATTGGTCTCGTCTATGCTTCTTTGCATACCTTCCCGTGTTTTTTCGGTACTTTGCTTCATCTCTTTCATCCATTCCATCATAACTTTTAAGCCCTGGTCGTCCTTTGGCTCTTGGGTTTTACGCTTTAAATCGACTAAAAAATAGAACAAAATTCCAAACCCAGCTACTAAAATTGCAATAATAAGATATAAAAAATTTATCATAAAAAAATTTTACCATATTTTATATATATTGACAAAAAAATATTTTTATGGTAAAAAAAATGTGAAGTAAATCCTTGCGGAGGCGTGCACAATGTCTTGGAATGCTGATAAGGGCCTTGGCCCAATAAACACTGAAGCGTTGGAAGAAAAACCAACAGTTAGAAAAGAGCCTGATACCGAATATCAGGCTTATCCCAGAACGCCCTACGGGCCTGAGTTTGCCCCTCCACGCGACGACGACTAACAACCGGTAAATTTAGCCGGTTTTTTATTTTATCTCTTGACAAATTATCACTCTAGGGTGTAGAGTGATAATAGATTTAATAATTAATTCCTATATTAACCTTAGTATTTTAGGGTTATTAAGGAAAGGAGAATTATTATATGGCATTTGACCTCATACCTAGGGCCTTTATGGGTCCGTCTAGGCTTTCAAACTGGCTCGACGACGAAGATTGGTCTGCTTTTTTACCTTCTTCCGGCCTAACAGTTTCGGAAGACGAAAAAACTGTTAGCGTCGAAGCGGCAGTACCGGGATTAGACCCAAAAAAAGTAGATGTCACTTACGACAAAGGTATTCTTTGGATACGCGGTAGTCAGGAACAAGAGGAAAATAACGAAAATAAAAAGTATTATAGAAAGGCCTCTTCTTCTTTCTCTTACCGAGTGGCCGTGCCGGGCGAAATTGACGAAGCTAAAGAACCGGAAGCAACTTGTAAAAATGGCGTTATGAAAGTAATTTTTCAAAAAAAGGCACAAGTTGAACCAAAAAGAATAAATGTAAAAAACGAATAATTTAGAAAGTTTAATAACCGCTATCTATAGAAGATAGCGGTTATTTTAATATTCCATACAGGTTTAAAAGCTAGCATTTAAATATGAAAATAGGTATTATAGCTCCCATCATAGAAAGCGTGCCTCCAAAAAAGTACGGCGGCACCGAAAGAGTGGTATATTGGCTAACTGAAGGTTTGGTAAAAAGAGGCCATAAAGTCACTTTGTTTGCCAGCGGTGATTCCAAAACTTCGGCCAGACTTAAAACTTTAAACCCCAAACATTTAAGGCAATATAAAGACGAAAATGTTTACCGCCCCAACGTACAAAATTTAAGACACGCTGGATTTGCTTACCAAAACAACCAAAACTTTGACATAATTCACGACCACTTTTCCCTCCCCTCTCTTCCCACGGCCAATATGTCAAAAGTTCCGGTTTTGGTTACTTGGCACGGCGCCTTTGACAAAGAAACAGCGGAATACTTTTCTACTTTAAACCGGCCTTACTTGGCCGGGATATCTAGCTCTCAAATTAGCTTTTTGAAAAGCTTTCCTAAAGTTAATTTAGTCGACAAAGTATACAACGGACTGAATTTTAAAAATTACAAATTTGGCGAAAAGCCCGAAAACTTTTTACTCTTCGCAGGCCGAATGGACCCGGAAAAAGGGCCGCATTTGGCAATTGAAGCGGCAATAAGCTCGAAAATTAAACTAGTTATGGCAGCTAAATACGACGCCCAAATGCCCGGCATTAAGGCGTATTTTGAAAAGTTTATAAAACGCAAGCTTCAAAAACATTCTAAACTTATAAAATTTGTAGGCGAACTACCCGAACCTAAACTTCAAAAACTTTTTCAGCGCGCAATGTGTACATTACACCCGGTAACGTGGCCGGAGCCATTTGGCTTAACAATTATTCAAGCCTTGGCTTCAGGTTGTCCGGTTATTGCAAATAACTTAGGCTCCATACCGGAAATAGTTAAACATGGCGAAACTGGTTTTGTTGTAGGCAACACAAAGCAAATGCTTTCTGCTATAAAGAATATTCATAAGATTAACAGACTTAAGTGCAGGCAACACGCTTTGGAAAATTTTAGCGACGATAAAATGGTTACGGAATACGAAAAACTCTATACAAGAATTTTAAACAAAACCCCAGGCGAGTAGCCTGAGGGTTTTTGTTTTATTCACACTCCCCTTTTTCGAACTGCTTTAAAGTGCAGTTCGGCAAAGCATTTAAATCTATTTGCCAAACCCCCTCTGTTTTCTTTAAAAATAAAACTGCGTGCAAATCGCTTTGCGCTTGTTGAGGTTCCGTTTCAACTTGAAGTGCGTTGTTTATACGTTCTTGAATTTGCAAAGTATAAGAACTTTCCACCCCTTTAGGTAACTTATACTCCTTCATAAACGCGTCTATGGCTGCCTTAATTTGATTTTTCTCGTTTGTTTCAAGCCCGACACTGTCTACTATAGTAATAGAATTCTTTATTTCCGGCGTCAAACTTTGAGTTTTGTCTGCGGGTTGTTTGTTTAAAAAAATAAAACCTGCGACAAGAAGCACTATTATAAAACCCACGCTCACTATATCTTTTTTATTTAAATTCATATATTTTTTTTAATATATATAACTATAACATTTTAAACGAAAATAAAAAAACAGCGGTAAATTTGAAACCTTTTATCTCGTCGCTAATCAGTTAACTAAAAGACACGTTACACTAAACATGATCGTTTATAAATGGCGGGGCTTCCACCTTCGCTAAAGCTACGGCAGATAAACTTCTCACTCCTTCGCAATCATCACCCATTGAAAAACAGTTCACCTTGTGTGGACTGTTTTTCAATGGCGGGACCGGCGGGGCTTCCGCCAGAGGCGGATAAACTTCTCGCCCTGCCTTAGTACAGCATACAAAAAAGCCGATTGTCGCAAGGACATCCAGCTTTTTTGTGGCGGGACCGGCGGGGCTCGAACCCGTAACCTCTCGCGTGACAGGCGAGTGCTCTAACCAATTGAGCTACGGTCCCAGAATTATATAATAGCTTGTTTTATGACATTTTTGAACTTTACACAACCAACCTCGACGCCTCGGTCGGGGCTCCGACTTTACGTCGGAGTTGAACTAAAGTCCCAATAAATATATTTTTTCAATAATTTTGGCTGTGCCATGTACCCGAGTCTGCGAATGGTTCATGGTAGCGGAGGGTGGAATTGCACCACCGATCCGCCTGAGGCGGACTTATGAGTCCCTTTGGTAGCGGAGGGTGGAATTGCACCACCGACCTTGGGCTTATGAGTCCCACGCTCTAACTAACTGAGCTACTCCGCCGCGCTAAGCGCGGCATCAGTCACGCTAAGCGTGACCGCCACGCGCTATTCCGAACAAAATAAATCCCGCGGACAGCGGGAAAATCTGTCACGATTTTATATTATACTTGTCGCCTACGCAACCACGGTACAACCATTAAAAAATGGGGCCCCCGAATTTTTGCTTTGAAAAATTTGGGGCAAGGAGCAATATCCTGAACGATGTGTAGTTCCAAATCTGAATTTGGAACGAAACTAAGTGATGGATGATTGACCCGTGGTTGCGGGACCCGGACTCGAACCGGGAATCCGCCTGGGCGGATTATGATTCCGCTTAAGATTTTATCACACTTTTTAAAAATGCGCGTCCTTTACCCGTTTTAAAAAACTTTTCTCGCTTTAACGCATCGGTTCGCGTTTCAAACTTTTCAAAATATACCAACTCCCAAGGCCCCTTACCCTTTGTATAGTATGGTTACCAACTCTCACCTTTATGTTGATCAATTCTAAAGGACAAATAACGAGTTGACCCTTTATACAAAATCCCTTCGGGATTTTTTAAAATATATACGTAATACATAGGGCAACCAAGAGAAAACTCCAATTATAATTTATATTGAAGGGCTCGCTTGGTTGCGGGACCCGGACTCGAACCGGGAACCTTCAGGTTATGAGCCTGACGAGCTGCCAATTGCTCTATCCCGCGATGTATCTTTGCTTCTGTAATTATACTTAAAACTTTTAAAAATAGCAAGCACAAGCAGGAACATAAAACCACCCTAGTTTTGGGGTGGTTTTATGTTCCGTAAAACGGATTTGTAAGAAGACTAGCTGCGCTTCTTTTTGGAAGCGGTTTTTTTCTTAGCTACTTTCTTCTTAGCTTTTTTCTTGACAGCCATGTGGCTCTCCCTTGAAAGCATTCTGCTGAGTTTTGGCCTAATGCTTTCTTAATTTTCTACTTCCGCATAAATGCGGATTAGTAGTAAAAAAATTTCGCTGCTGACGTTTCTGTTTTTTCTTGGTTTCTTTTGCGACTTTTTATTTCAATAAAATAATTTTATCGTGTTTTAAAAAATTTGTCAAGATTTTTTTCGTCAATTAAACACTTCAACAACTTTTTTTTCTGTGTTGAATTTTTTAACTTATCTACTTCACTTAAAATTTTATTTCTGCTTAAAGTTCCCAAACAAGAAAATTTATTTTTTATTGCTAAGTAGCTTTCTGTTTCGATTTTAAAATCTAATTCTAAAGCAAACCTAAAAGCTCTAACAATTCTTAACGGATCTTCTATAATTCTTTTTTTCGGCTCACCAACAAATTTAATTTGTTTCTTTTTTAAATCTTCTATTCCGCCATGAAAGTCCAAAACTTTACCGTCTTTTAAGCTTAAATATAAGGAGTTTATGGTAAAATCTCTTCTTTCGCTGTCTTTTTTTACGTCAGTAATAAATACAGTTTTAGGGTAACGAGATGTACCATAGACTTCTTTTCTAAAAGTAGCAACAGCAACAGCTTCGGTATCTTTTAAAGCAATTATAATACCAAGGTTTTTATAGGTTTGGTTAAAATCCAAATAATGTTTTTTTAAAATTTCTGCCACTGCTTCCGGCTTTGCGCTAGTTGCGATGTCTATGTCTTTTGGTGTGCGGCTTAAAAGTATATCGCGCACTGTACCGCCAACGAAAAAAGTTTGCTTGAAGTTTTCCACAAGCAAACTATATATTTCGCAACCAAACTTTTCCATTTCAGAAGATGGCTGATATTTAAATTTCATGCTAAATAAATTATTCTTCTAGCACACCTTCGGAAGTAATAGGATTTTTTCGGCGTGATTTTTTTCGAGCAATATTTAACCTGGCCAAACTTCTTTCCAAAGCAGCCGCAACCTTTGCATACTCTTCTTGGTTTGCTCTAACTTCTTTCATCGCAACCTCCGCGCGCTTTTTTGCTTCCTCGGCACGCTTTAAGTCTATTTCAAAGGAGTGCTCCGCCGCATCTGCCAACACAACAACTTTGCTCTGTGCTTGAATCTGCACAAACCCGCCGGCAACATTTAACAAATATTCTTCGTCCTTGGTTTTAGCTTTCATTTCACCCGGAACTAAAGTGGCAACCAAGGGCTCATGGTTAGGCAAAATAGTTATTTGTCCCATAGAAGTTGGGCAAGTCAAACTCAACAATTCCATATCCAGAACTGTTTTTTCAGGAGTTACTAATTTGAAGTTGATTAAGTTCATATTTATTAAGTTATCTACCAGACACTCTGTAGCTTATTTCGTAATTAGTAGAATCTATTTTACCTGACTTATATCGCCCTTCATATAAAAAGCTGATTCAGATTTGTCGTCGTGTTTACCTTCCAGAATTTCTTTAAAGCCTTTTATAGTATCTTTTACCGAAACAAACACACCAGGCGCGCCGGTAAATATTTCTGCCACATGGAATGGCTGAGAAAGGAATCGTTGAATTCTTCGAGCGCGACCGACAATTATTTTGTCATCTTCCGGTAATTCTTCCATACCCAAAATTGCAATAATATCTTGTAAATCTTTATAACGTTGCAAAGTTTTTTGCACGCCTCTGGCAACTTCGTAGTGTTCAAGTCCGACTATGTTTGGGTCTAGAATGGTAGAAGTAGAGTCTAGCGGGTCTACAGCAGGATAAATGCCAAGCTCAGTTAAAGCACGGGAAAGCACCACGGTAGAGTCCAAGTGACCAAAAGTTGTCGCCGGAGCCGGGTCAGTTAAGTCGTCAGCTGGCACATACACAGCCTGAACCGATGTAATAGAACCTTTATTGGTAGAAGTAATACGTTCCTGCAACTCACCCATTTCTGTTGCCAAGGTTGGCTGGTAACCCACGGCGGAAGGAATACGTCCCAAAAGGGCAGAAACTTCGCTACCGGCTTGAGTGAAACGGAAAATGTTGTCTATGAACATAAGCACGTCCTGGCCCTCTTCGTCTCTAAAGTACTCAGCCATAGAAAGACCAGTTAAAGCAACACGCGCTCTGGCTCCTGGTGGTTCATTCATCTGTCCGAACACCATAGCAAGTTTGTCCAAAACTTTCGCATCTTTCATTTCGTGGTAAAGGTCATTTCCTTCACGGGTTCTTTCACCCACTCCGGCAAAAACCGACACACCGCCGTGTGCTTTTGCAATGTTGTTTATAAGTTCCTGAATAACAACAGTTTTTCCTACACCCGCACCGCCAAACAAACCTACTTTACCACCTTTTAAAATAGGACAAATAAGGTCTATAACTTTAATACCTGTTTCCAAAATTTCTGTTTTGGTATTTTGGTCTACAAACTTAGGCGCATGTCTATGTATTGGATACTTTTTTGCAGCCTTTACAGCTTCACCACCGTCTACCGGGTCGCCCAAAACATTAAAAATTCTACCCAAAGTAACCTTACCAACCGGAGCAGAAATAGGAGCGCCGGTGTCTAAAACCTCCGCACCTCTTTTTAAACCGTCGGTAGAAGACATAGCAACAGTTCTAACCGTGTTACCGGGCAATTGTTGTTGCACTTCCAAAACTAATTTTTGTTCCAAACCAGCAGAAGCGTCTACTTCCAACGCGGTGTAGATTGCCGGTAAATCCTTTTCGAATTTTACATCGACAACCGGTCCAATAACTTGTGTAATTTTTCCTTTGTTATTCATATTTGATACCGATATTCAGATATATGCAGACAGTACAGATAATGTCGATACCACAAATGTTTTCACATCTGCATTATCGGTATCATCGGTATTTTATCCGCTGATCTGTATCTTACTTATTATTCTAAAGCGATTTTGCCGGATGTAATTTCGGCAAGTTCGGTTGTTATCTTATTTTGTCTTAATTGGTTAAAGGTAAGAGTCAGGTCAGAAATCAAATCCCCAGCCGCTTCTGTTGCATTTTTCATCATTATCATTCTTGCGCTATGTTCGCCAGCTTCTGCTTCCAACACCGCTTGGTAAATTTGACTTTCTAGAATTCTCGGAACCAAATGGTTAAGTACTTCATCTAAACCCGGTTCAAAAACATAGTCTATGTCGTTGGCTGTTGGAGCATTATCTGTATCTTCCAGTTCTTTAAGTAATTCGTCAGAGAAAGGCAAAAGTTGTTTTAAAACCGGCTTTTGACTTAGGGTGGAATTAAAAAAGTTATAAATTAAATAAAATTTACTATATTCCCCTTTTTCGTAGGCTTCGCTTATAAAATGCGACAAAGGATAAATGTCTTCGATTTTAGGACTTTTCTCTACTTTTTGGAAATCTGCTGTTATAGCTTTACCAATTCTGCTAGCCAGTATCTGTCCCTTTTTTCCGTAAGTTATAAGCTCAATCTCGCCTTTCTCGCCCGCTTCGGCCAAAACCTGCTTTAAGGAATATAAAAGGTTAGCATTTAAACTTCCTACCAAACCTTTGTTAGAGGAAATTAGCATTACGCCAACTTTTTTTGCTTCCGGATAAGCTTTTAACAGCGGGTGGCTAAATGGTCCTTTGCGGCTTAAATTCTTTATGATCTCCCAAGCCATTTCAGAGTAACTACGGGACGAGACGGTAGCGTTTTGCGCACGCTTCATTTTTGCCGCAGAAACCATTTGCATAGCACGCGTAATCTTTCTTGTACCTCTTATGCTTTTTATTCGAATTTTTAATTCTTTAATTCCTGCCATATTATTTTTTTACAGAATCTGGGTTGATTATTATTAAATCTGCGCTTTTTATACTTGAATTAGAAATGTGCTCTACTAAGTTCGGATTATAAATATAAACGTATAAGTCCGGGTTTAAACCTTTCCTTGCTGCCATACTCGTCAGCATTTCTACAGTTGTTACTTCTTCAACCAATAAGTACTTCTGTGGGTATTGTTGTAACTCCGTAACTCTTTGCAAACCAACGACCGAAGTAATTTCCGGTTTTATACTTTCTCTGTTTCCCAACTCACTTTGAAACCTGTTTCTTAACTCGCTTTTTCCAGCATTAGGTTCGCCCGTTATAACAATTAAAACCATTCCGCCTTTTTCTGTGTATTTTTTTTCGGCTATGCTTTTCAAGCGAGCCAGCCCGGACTCCAAACCAGTCTCGGTTTTTTCCGAACTTTGCAGTCGTTCAAAATTTCCAAATTCAGGAGGCATTATTTTACAGTTTCTACAAAAGCCTTAATTGCTTCTTTTAACTTAGTTTCAGTTTCTTCGCTAATCTCTTTCTTTTCAGCAATCGCCTGCAAAACTTCTTTAGCGTTAACTTTCATGTGCTGGTGAAAAGCTTTTTCAGTTTCAGCCATTTTTTCTACAGCAATAGAATTTAAGTAGCCGTTAGATACGGCATAAATTATAGTCACTTGCTGTTCCAAAGAAAGCGGAGAGTACTGCGGCTGCTTCAAAATTTCAGTCAGTCTTCGGCCAAGCTCAAGCTGATTCTTTGTATTTTCGTCTAAGTCAGAGCCGAATTGGGCAAAGGCTTCAAGTTCTCTAAACTGAGCCAAACTAAGCTTTAGCTTACCAGCCACCTTTTTCATAGCTTTAGTTTGAGCCGCGCTACCTACACGAGACACGGAGATACCAACGTTTAAAGCTGGACGAATACCTTTGTAGAAAAGGTCTGACTCCAAGAATATCTGTCCGTCCGTAATAGAAATAACATTAGTCGGAATATAGGCAGAAACGTCACCAGCTTGGGTTTCAATAATAGGCAAAGCTGTCAAAGAGCCGCCGCCAAAATTTTTATTAAGCTTTGCTGCTCTTTCCAAAAGTCTGGAGTGTAAATAAAATACATCTCCAGGATAAGCTTCGCGTCCCGGCGGTCTTCTTAAAAGCAAAGAAATTTCTCTATAGGCAACAGCCTGTTTAGATAAATCATCATAGACCACCAAAACATCTTTGCCCTGATCCATAAAGTATTCGCCCATAGCGGTAGCAGCATAAGGAGCTAAGAAAGACATGGCCGAAGGCTCGGAAGCGGAAGCGGAAACTACAATAGTGTAGTCCATAGCCCCGTTCTCTTTTAAAACTTCGGTAATTTTAGCGACCTTGCTTTCTTTTTGTCCGACAGCAACATAAATACAAACCATGTTCTGATTTTTTTGGTTTATAATTGTATCTATAGCCACAGCCGTTTTACCTGTTTGACGGTCGCCAATTATAAGTTCACGCTGTCCTCTACCGATTGGAATGAGCGCGTCTATGGCCTTAATGCCGGTTTGTACCGGCTGGTTAACTCCCTGCCTGGTAATAACGCCAGGCGCAATTTTTTCTACTGGATAAAACTTAGCTGCTTTAATTTCACCTTTACCATCTTTAGCTTCGCCCAATGCACCCACGGTCCTGCCTATTAAAGATTCACCGACAGGCACAGACAAAATTTTACCGGTAGGTTTTACAACGCTACCCACTTTAATATCGGCAAAATCACCTAGCACAATCGCTCCAACCTGGTTTTCTTCCAAGTTTAGCGCAACACCCATGGAGCCATTTTCAAACTGAAGCATTTCCATGCTGGCAGCTTCGGTTAAACCAGCTACACGAGCTATACCGTCCGCAACTTCCAAAACATACCCAACTTTTTCAACTTTGGCCGAAGGCTCAAAAGCGTTTATCTTACTTTTTAACTGTTCAATTAAATTTGTTTGCGACATAATATTATTATCCTTTATCTTTTATCGTTAATCCTTTACCGTAAAAGATGAAGGATTAAAGATCAAGGATGCTCTACTCCTGTAAGCTTTTACTTAATTTATTTAGTTGCTCTTTAATGCTGGCATCGACAAGCTTATCGCCAACTCTCATAACTAACCCACCCACCAAGCCTTCATCGACTTTTTTTTGAATCTCCAGGTCAGTTTTTACAGCTTTATTTAAACCCTCTACCACTCCAGAACTTAAATTCATTTCACGAGCCGTGCTGACTTCGGCAATTTTTATACCACTCTCGCCAAGCTTTAGTTCTGTAAGTTCTTTTTCAATTTCAGAATATTTACCAACGTCGCCGTTCTGGGCCAAAATTTTTACAAAGTTATCCAAAACTTTTTCTTGGTCTCCTGGCTGAGTCTCACTCAAAGCCTCATAAAGACTTTGGGCATATTGTTTAGAAGTATACCTCATGCTTTTATGCTGTTATGCTTTTTACTGTTTTTTCTATAAGCTCTTTATCCTTTTTATCGGTAATTTTCTCCATTAAAATCTTTTCGGTAGCTGTTGTAACCATGCCAGCAATTTCTCCCTTTGCTTCCTGAATAGACTTTTTCTTTTCTTCTTCAATTTTATCTTTTGCCTGTCTAACTACCTGCTCTTGCTCTTGTTTAGTTTTTAAAAGCGCCTCTGCTTTTTCTTTACTCGCTTCATCTTGCGCCAACAAAACTATTTCGGAAGCCTTCTTGTTTGCAGCAGCAACCGCTTCGTTCTTCCACTTCTCGAATTCCTGCTTTTCTTTTTCTATATCTTCAGCATCCTGCAAAGCTTTTTCGATTTTAAGTCTTCTCTCTTCCAGCTTTTTTCCAACTGGAGTAAACACGTACCTATTTAAAACAAATAAAACAATACTAAAATTCAACAACTGGGCCAAAAAAAGCTTCCAGTTAATTCCAAGCGTACCTAAAACCCCGGTTTCAGCTTCGACTGCAGCTGCTTCAGAAGCCGCGTGAGCAATATGCACAAATTCGATCATAAAATTCTTAAAATTATTATATATTAAGTATCAAATCTAGTCTGAGTTTTTAAAACTCAGACCGATTTAAAACCTAAAGAGTGAAGGTTATAACAAGTGCGTAAATAGCAATAGCTTCAGCAAAAGCCAAGGCTAAAAGCATAGGCACAAAAAGTTTATCTGCAGCTTCCGGATTGCGGCCAATGGATTCCATGGCTTTAGAGGCGGTCTTGCCAATAGCAACTGCCGGGAATATGCCACCAACTGCGATTGTTGCAGCTTTGGCAATAGTTACAATGGATTCTGATTCCATATTTTTCCTTTGTTCCACTTTGTAGCGCGGATCTATAAAGACGCTTTTTTAAATTTTAACGTCCGCTGGTGGAATTAATTAGCGTCTAATTCCAAACCCCAAAAAAGGGTCTGGTATTAAAAGCTTATTTTAAGCAGCCTTCTGTTCAACTTTATGGCTTTCATGGCCCTCATGCTCTTCGTCGTGACCGCCGTGTTCCATTGTTGCCATGTTAAAGTAAACCAAAGTTAACATCGAAAATACTGTAGCTTGAATGAGACCAACCAAAATTTCCAAGGCTATAAAAGGCAAAGGTACAAAAACAGCAACTAAACCAGCCAACACGGTTAACAAAACCTCTCCGGCAAATACGTTACCGTACAGCCTCAAAGACAAGGAAACCATTTTAGCGACTTCCGAGAAAATTTCGATAATTCCAACAAAGAATTCAACAACAGCTGTTAAAATTTTAACCGGGTTTAAAGAAATCACAGCTTTATACAAATCACCAAGTTTTATAAACTTATTTAAATACTTAAAGAACCCAATAGCTGCAATGCCAAACAAATGAGAGGTAACGACAGCTAAAACAGCCATAGCCAAAGTCATGTTTAAGTCTGTATTACTGGGTCTGAGTAATGGCAACATATGAACTTCTCCATGGTGGAGTCCCCACATATATATAGAACCCGTACCCGGCATAAGCCCCAGCCAGTTTGCAAATAAAATAAAGAAAAAGAAACCACCAATAAAAGGCAAAAACTTTAAAGATTTTTTTCTATCGCCAGTTACCTGGTCCAAATAACCAAACATATACTCAACCAAAAATTCAAAAAAGTTTAAAAAACCTTTAGGTGCAATATTTTTTGTATAATACTTTTTAATTCCTCGCTGAATAAAAAACGCCACAACTATAAAAACAATAGTTGCTAAAGTGGTGTTTACATAAGAATTAGTAATTGGCAAACCTCCAATATAAAATAAGGTTTCAGCCTGAAGTGGGGGTAGTGCTAGTAACATTTACTTTTTTTTAATTAATTCTGAGAGCTTCTTTATCTGTTTGGCTATAGCTAGACTACTGACCATAATTGCCAACAATAAGCCAATAATAACAAAAAACTTTTGATCATACTTCTGGTCAAACCATCTACCTAAAAGAACAAAGCCAACAAGGGGCAAGGCTAAAATTAAAGCAAAATCTATAGCAACACTAAACATAGACATTGCATTTAAAAGCTTAGGTCCGGGATTTTTTACTCCCACAGCCTTTGCTTCTTTAAGCTCGGCTTGCTCTTTGTGCAGCTGGTCCAAACTCATTCGACCGGGGACTTGGTAATTAGGATTTTCTAAGTCTTCGTTAGCCATAAATAGTTTTATTTAAGCCAAATTATTTAAATATTTTATTTGTTTTAATTTTACAAAGAAGTGTGAGGAGTGTCAATCCTTTAAGCACTTGACTCGTGTGGTATTTTATGCTTAGATATCGGCTTTTTAAAAACTAAATTAAATTTAACTTATTGTTTAAAGTTGACTTAAAACCTAACATCCCCGCTTTAGCTATACATCCCCAGATCTGATTCATCTGGCTATTTACTTCTGGAGCCAAGACCGGGAATCGAACCCGGAACCTATGGTTTACCCGCCCGACTTCGTAACGACCTAAATATTTTTTAGAAAAGTCCGTACCCAATGGAGCCGGCTGTCGGACTTGAACCGACCACCTGCGGTTT
>CAZGAF010000006.1:0-4877 GCA_964523855.1 uncultured Candidatus Saccharibacteria bacterium
GTAGTCCATTTTATATTTTGATCAGCAGCCTCTTTGGCGGAAGGAGCAAACTTTTCTTCAAATCTGGCCCGCAGGCGGTCGGCAATCTGGGACGGGGTTTCGTTTGCGGGTATCAGATAAGTATCGGGAAAGTAGACGCCTTCCACGTAGTCAAATTTCATGGCAGTTAAAGTGTTAACCCATATGTCTTTGGCCTTGGACTGCCAGTTAAAAGTTTTTGCCAGGAGTTCCGCGATTTGCTCTTTGCGCCAGCCCTCGGGAATGACGACCCACTTCATGTCCTGCTTGTACATTAAAGTTTGCACTATTTTCCAGGGTGAGTCGCTCTTGGAGACTTTGTAACCTCCGGGCTGGATTGTATCGCCCGCGCCTTCAAAATCCATAGCAACATAAACCGTCCAGTTGTGCCTGGTAAATCCTTTATCGTAAAGGCTTTGTACTATGTCGCGTTTGGTAGAATTTAAGGGGATGATAAATTCTTCCGCTCCCGCCTGTTTTCGCGGTGCGCTGAACGTAGCTAGGTAAGCCAGTATTAGCGCAACCGCAGTCGCCAGAATTATTCCCGCCGTCAATAATAGTTTTCGCGATTTTATGTCTATGGTCATAATCGTTTTGTTAAAAATTAAAGACCTTTGTCGAATTATCGAAAAGGCCTGAATTTATATTGGCGTTAGGCGCCTGCTGGCGCGTGGTTAAGCACAACCAAGTTGTTTGATTTGTAGGCTTCATGGCTTTAAATTTTTAAACCTTGATTAGACTATATATCCGTCATTCAGTCAAAATTCTGCGTAGTTAAAGTTTATTTCTTCTCCTGTCTAAAGCATTGACCATTACTCGAAAGAAGTCAAATTTTTTTTGGTTCTGGATTTCACCAGTTCCCAGCGGTAAATGCGGCCATTTTGTACAAAAATTACGACCCTGCCAAAGCCCTCATTTTTTACTTCGTCGATGTCTTTGGCAATATCCACAAGCGTCAGCGTTTCGTTTTCCTGACTTAACTTTTTTCTTACTTCTTTTTTGACCGCTTTTGACTTTTTTGGGCGGCAGGCTTTGGCCTGGTTACCTATTGGGTTCATATTTATTTCGTTTTTTTAATGCAATGTGCCAGTAAATGAGCGCATGCCAGAGGTGGTCAGCGCCGGTGGTTGATTCCCATTCGCGCTTTTCCTGTCCCAGCTTGTCGGTTACGGTGCGGGAGTACATTGTTTGGGCGTGTTCAATGAGCATGCGGAAGGCCGGGTAGTCTTTTGCTATGGCGAACTTTATTTCCCCGCGCCTCAGCGATGAAATGGTATCGTCAATAATTCTGTTGCGCGAAGTTAACACTTTAATCTCTTCTTCGAATTCTTTTTCCTCGCCTTCCTTTTCGTCGTTCCAGCGGATGACCTCCAGCATCTTCGGGTCTTCTTTATAAAAATTTACAAAGACACGGAAAGGAAATTTTTTAGCAAGGAGCAGGGCCTCTTCAGTCCAGGGCATGGCATCTACCACGCAAGTCCTGATGTCATAAAATTGGATGAGTTCCGCCATCTGCTGCCAGCGCGTCCGGTTCGGCCTGTCTTTAAGTTTCCCGATCCAGAAGATTCCTTTCTTGTTTCCAATAACGACGTGATTTTCATTGCCGGTATCCGCACCCATGACGCTTCCTTCCTCTGTGGCGGCGTTAACTTCGGTAAGGTTTTTTAGAAACAGACTGGCCGGAATCCTCAGGTCTGCCGACAGGTAGGGCAGGCCTAGAACAAAGTTGTAAAAATACTGGGTATCCTCGGCCAGGGATTCTTCCTTAATCAAATCCGCGGCAGTTCGCCACGGGCACATCATCTGGTTTATCCAATAACCGCTTATAGGTTCCCCCGGGAACTTTGCTTCCCACGCGCCCAAGTCGCAAACTTGTTTTGAAGTGATTTCCTTGCGGCATTTCTGGCAAACGTATATTTTCCGTTCCCTGTCCAGGTTTTTGTCCCATTCCATGTGCTGGCGGAAGTTGCAACGGGGACAGTTAAAACGCCAGTATTTTTGGTCGGACTGGGCAAACAGCTTGTCCACCCCCACATCCGGAATGGTCGGGGTGGAAAAATAATGCTGACTACGGATTTTGGAAAAGCCGATGCGGCTCATATAATCCCGGATGACTTCCGGCTTGGATTTATCCAGCTCGTCGTGGATGTTCCTGTCCGAAGTCAGCATTATTGCTTCTTTTTCCGTATATGTGCCTTTGAAGAACAGGAACGCTTTGCCAATCTGTTTTTGTTCAACTGAGTCAACGTCTTTGGAACTTACGCCCTGCCTGATGCAGGGGTTTACTTTTAGTATTCGGTTGACTTTGCTTTTTACGAATTCCGCCACGTCATCCACGGTCGGCAATGTATAAATTTGGTTAATGCCCCAAAAGCGCGCGGCATGGAAAGTTTTTAGCACTTCCATTGTGCTGGCGCCGATTTGCGAGCCTTTGCGGATGACAAGCACGGGACTTTGGTCATCATAAATTTCCCATAGGAAACGGTGGTCACCGAATTCTATAAGTTCGCCGCCCTCATTTTTTATCTTGTTTTTTTCGATCCAGTAAGTTACCAGTTTCTTTTCCAGGTCGTCTGCGTTGTTCATAAAATTCTTTGAATTCCTGGCTGATGTTTTCTATCTCGGACATTTCCTGTTCGGTAGGTGGCTGTTGTTCGCTTTCGTTGATGTTCAGATCGTGCTTACCCAAAGATTCTCCCATCTCGGTACGGAACATTTCCCACAACTTTTTCGCTTCGTCTACGGTGGCAATCTCGCCTTTTTTAATCTGTCTTTTTATCCCTTGAAATTTTTCCCACATCAGTTCGCCGATGATTCCAAGTTTTTTTTGTGTGATCTCTTTTGAACGATTTCTGATGCCTACTAAATCTTCCGTTAGTTTCAAGTCTTTTCGTTCCACCCAGTGGTATTTTCCGCTCCAATTTTTAAGAGTACTTTTCGGAGACCTGCCATTTCTGGTACAATATCGGTATAACCTTGGTACAACCCTTCCCACAGCCGATGGAGCTTATCCAGGCTGCCTGCATCGCAATATAAAAGCCATGCAGTATATTGCTGCTCTGTTTCTCCGGGTATCTTTGAAGTTGTAAGAGATGTCTTGGGCATGCTTATGCTTTTGGCTTAACTTTTTCCCAGCGTTTGCGTATAACATCGCACCAGCACGGATCCAGTTCCAGCAGGTAGCAGGTGCGCTCCAGTTTGTGTGCGGCAAACAAGGTGCTGCCTGATCCGCCGAAGAAATCGACCACGGTCTGGCCCACACGGCTTGAATTTTTAATGGCGCGCATAATCAGCCATTCCGGCTTTTCGGTCGGATGGGTCATTTTGGTAATGGCTTTGCGTGGCATATCCCAAACATCGCTTTCGTTATTATCGCCGTAGTAAAAATGCCGTTCACCTTTTTTCCAGCCGTACATAATCGGCTGGGCTTTGGTTTTGCCTTTGCTCCGTTTGGCTTTCATAACCTGCTCGTACTGCTTTTTGTAGTCGCCCCAGCCAATGGCAAAGGACGGCTTAACCCAGACAATTGTGGAAGAGAACTCAAAACCGGCGTTCAGCATTTTGAAATACCAGAGGGGGTAGCTGGAATAGCCGGTACAAACATAAATGGTCGCGCCGGGTCTTAGGATTTCGTTGTAATTGGCAAACACTTTTTCACTGAAGGCCTCGAAGTCTTCCTGGCTTTGCTGGTCGCCCAGGATTTTACCCTGCTTAGTCGGGAACTTTCCACTCTTTTCGTGGCTGACATGCGCGACGTTATACGGGGGATCGGTAAATACCATGTCCGCCTTTGCCGTACCAAGAAGCTTTTTAATATCTTCCGGTTTGGTGGCATCGCCGCACATAAGGCGGTGGCGGCCGAGCTGATAAACTTCGCCGTATTTTGACTCCGGTTTCTTGATATTTTCGTATTCTTCCTCGGCAGTTTTTTCCTCCTCTTCGTCCGGCTCGTTCAGTATCTGGCTGTCCAGCAGGTTGCTGATTTCCACTTCGCCAAATCCCGTGAAGCTGGTATCGTATCCGTTGTGGTTAAGATTCCACATAATTTCAGCCAGCTTTTCGTCGTTCCATTCCCGGTTCTGGGCTAATTTATTAAGCGCGACATTCAGCGCCTGTTCGTCTTCCAACTTTAAATCCACAAGGTCGGCATTTTTTTCCGGAATCGTTTCCCAGTTTAACTCTTTTAAGGCCATCACGGTCAGGTTGCCGCCGACAATAATGTTCTCACGGCCTTTGTGAGTGTTGATGGTTATCAAACCGCGCAGGCCGAATTTTTCTATTGACCGCTTCAGCGCATCCAAATCTTCCCGGTTTATTTCCCGCGGGTTATATTTGGGATGCTTTAAAGCTTCAATTTTAATTCCTTTAATGTTTTTATCCATGAGTTTAAGTATATTTTTTGATTTTGGCCCCGTCTGCTTTGGCCTGTTCTATCATTCTTTCAATAGTCCCTATGACTTTTACCAGCCGTTTTATCTCCAGCTGTTCCTGCCCGACGACGTCCCTTTTGGTCGCCTCCGTAAAGTCGCCATACAGCCCTTTTTTCTTGAAGCCCTCGACCAGGTCGCCATCATTCAAGCTGTCCAGGTTTTTTATTTTCACTTCGGCGCGGATCAAATCTTCATAAGCCATGTTGTATAAATTTTCCAAAGTTTCAAGTCTGGTTTTCATCATATGGTTTGAATTTCAAATCTTTCATTTTGTTCGTCCCAATGCCAGTATTCTTTTATGGTTCCAACCGGCTTGGGGAAGGCCAGCATCCGCTCTTTGTCAGCCCTCGACCTTTGGCTGAACGGCTTGCCGCTGACCTGGATAAACCTGATGTGCTTCTGGTTGACGGCAATAAAATAAAATTTGAC
>CAZGAF010000006.1:4986-28207 GCA_964523855.1 uncultured Candidatus Saccharibacteria bacterium
CGGTCGTAAGCTTTCTTTTCTATCACGTTGCCTGCTTTGTAAGTGTTCATAATTTATCGGTTGCAGTCCGGAAAGTTTGTCGCCCTCCGGACTGCGTCTTAGTTTTTATTCAATGTCGCTTCTGCGGCTATGTCCCGCCAGTTCCGGCACCAGGAGTTTGATGTTAACTCTGGCGTTGACCCGGCGGCCGACAGTGTTCATGATAGTCCGGAGCGCTTGGATGCCGCGGCCTTCTTTTCCGATTACGATGCCCGCATCTCCGTCTCCGACTTTCACGGAAAGCAAAACGCCCATCTCTTCCACGTTTCTATCCACCTGGACCGCTTCGGGCTGCTTGACCATCGCCTTGAGGATTTCTTCCAGCAATTCTTTGTCTTGTAGCATAATTTTCTGATTTTATTTTCTTTCGTTTCCGCCTGTCGACCGCAGACGGGCGGCCAGAATGCCGTGTTGCCACGGGCATCCCAGCCTTTTTCGGTTACTTGCGCAATTTAACCGCTGATTTAAATGCTTCCCCGGCCTTGAACTTTGGTGTATTGAGTTCCGGAATGGTTATCTTCTGCTCGGGGAAGTGGGGGTTTACGCCGGTGCGGGCTTCGCGGTGCGATACGCTGAATCTGCCGAATCCTGACAGGTTTACCATTTTGCCCTCGTGCAAATGGGTGTAAATCATTTTGATAAAAGTATTCACAATGTGTTCAGTTTCGCTGGCTGTCAGTTGAATTACGGCTGCCAGCTCTTCGATAAATTCTGCCTTGTTGATCTGGTTGGTTCTTTTCATATGCTTGGTTTATTAGCTGATTAATTTTTCTTAAAAGTTTTGTTTAAAATTTTATTTTTCATCTGGTTCAATTTATTAAGGCCGTCCCAATTTTTTTGCACAGACTCTTCTGATTTAATAACAGGATTAGTAACAGGATTCGTTTCGTTTGCGAAACGGCCCTGTTTTGTTTTCCGAACGGGGCTGTTCTGATTTCTGAACAGTAGGTCGGCTTTATCCACAAGATGCACATACTTCCGTCCACTGGCTATCTGGTGGGTTTTTATAAAGCCCCATTTTTCCAGCCGCTTGAAAACCGGCGTAAGAGTTGACCTGCTTTTTCCTTTTAACAAAGGCATATCTTGAATCAGCCAGTCGTAATTCACCCAGGTATATTTTTCGCCGCTTACCACAATCCGGCAATTTTCCACTTCCTGGCTGGGGCTGGAGCAAAGCCAATACACGTAGTCCATGACCGCGCCGTCCGGCAGTCTGGCATCCGGCGCCAGTTCAATGAGTTTTTCCTGATTGATGTTGATATAAAATTTCATAGAACTGACTTAGCCCCCGATCCCTGTTTGCCTGAACTCAGGCATGCAGGGTCGGGAGCAAAGTATTAAAATTTGGTCAGGCCTTTTAGGCAGGAACCGGTTGCCTTACGGCGGCTGCCTTGGAGGTGATGCGACTGCGGGTGGGAGAAACTAGAGGAAGGAGTTTTTCTTCTTCCGCGCCCTCCAGCCATTCCCGTATTTCCAAACCGGTTTCTTTGGAAAGCATCACCATGTTTTTTCCGTCCGGCGTGTCGAAGATGGAAGTGCGGTCTTTGCTCGGCATGGCCATGTGGGTGGCCTGGTCAAGGTCTAAGGCTACGGTGAACTCGTAGTCGATGCCGTCGCGCTGCACCAGATCCATACCAACCTTTTTCACGCTGATCTTGCCGTTGCTGTCTGTGTCCATCGCCATGCCGGTCTTGGTCCTGATAGTCGCTATAACATGCATGTTGCTTTGTAGCATGGCTTCTATCAGCTTGTTGTGGAGCGGCGTAATTTCGCGCCAGGCGGTAAAGGAATTCTTTTTTATTTTTTCTAAAATGTCTTTTTTCTCCAGCAGCCCTCCGCTACCCGCCCAGGCGTGGGACAGGGAATCGACAATCAGGACTTCGTAGCCCGCGGCTTCGGCCGCTTTGATGCCAGCGATATATTTCGCAGGATCAAACGGCGCGTGCATTACCACTACATCAAAGGGTGGAATGCCCGGCTTGCCGGCCTCCATCTCCGCGGAGCTGTTTTCCGTATCGATTAATGCTATCTTGCCTGTCTTTGCCAGACCCTCCGCTACCCTCAGGGCTGAATGGGTTTTGCCCGATCCACTCGGACCGCACAAGGCGATTCTGGCCTTCGCCCGCCTGCGTTCAGCTTTGATAAACTCAATGTTGTTTGTCATACTCGTTCGGATTAATCAGATTAATTGAGCAAACTTTGGAACTCTTTTTCGAAGCGGTCACGCTGTTTGCTGTAAATCAGGTATAGAAAATATTTATATTTTCCTACCGTTATGGCCGCTTCGTCGTCAGCGGGGAAAAGTTTTCTGAATATTTCCTCGCTTTCAGGACTGTAACTTTCCACTTGTCGACCTTTATAGCGCAGGTTGTGGTTGATAATCTCCTGAAGAAGCATACTGACTTCGTTCAGGCCCGCTTTTGTGGTCATGTTCCAGTCCTTTCCTTGACAGTTCCCGGAGGGTATGCAAGAATATTATTGCTTTGATTCGTAACTCCCTCCGGGGAGTTACTTTTTTTAAATGGATTGTATACATTTTTGTCTCGTTTAATTTTCTTCATGGCTTTGTCCGGTTTAATAAATTTGGCTACCGGCCGCCCCGACCTTTTGGGGTTCTTGTCCCCCAGTCCAGCCCTCAATGTTTTGAAGGCTGAGTGGGATTGGAACTCCTTTTATATTTTTTGATTAAATACCGCCAGCACCCATTCCCTGATTAATTCCCGATCGCCCTTGCCGCCGATGTGCCAGCGGGTTTCGTAAGCGACCTCGTCTTTGCTCTTGTAGTTGTAAATTGTTACCACGGTATCGTTATCGAGCTTATAGCTCCATTCAGCGTCGACCTTATTGTCGCCGCTGCCTATTTTGTGCGGCCTACCAAGCTTGCCGGTCAGGTCGATATAACGGATGGTTATCAATCCTATGTAGCTGGTGCTCAGGCGGTCTTTTTCGCTTGCCTTGTGGGCGGTAAGAAGTTTGAGTAATTTCATGGTCGTTAGTTCTTAAAAATCAAATCTATGTCTGAAGCCTTAGCGATTCCTAAAAGGAGTTTTACCTTGGTCCGCGCCGATTCGGGCCGGTATATTGCTTCGGTGCCGATTTGTTCCATCTCGTCTTTGAACCACCGGAGCAATCTTTTCGGATTCTTTTTGGCGTCATCGCGCTTAATAATTATCCGGATGTTAAGTAACAAATAATTTTTGGCTATCCTGGCCTTCGGACTCTTTTTCATATGGTTTTATGTTCGGTTAATTGTCTGATGGTTTCATCAATCAGCGCGTTGTAAATCATGTCATGGGCGCCATTGATTTCCTCGTCTATTTTGGCCTGGGGGTTGCCCGGTGCGGTTTCTACGTCCAGCGTGGTGAGCTTACCCATCAGTTCGCCGGTCTGATCCGCTATCTCATCGAGGGTTTCTCCGATAACCCTTTCGTCCACAATGTGGTAGAGAATGGATTTTTTGCTGTATCGATCCTCCTGCCCCAGGTACCGGGCTTTTTGTTTTAGCAGCGTTTTTATTTCTTTTTTGAGTTTGGCGTTCATAGGCCTCGTACTCCTTTCCTGGTTAGTTAATTTTGTCCTCCGCGCCGGCGACCTGCCGGGAGACCCAGGCAGGCGTGGCGGTTTTAAACTCCCCATCGGCGCGCAGGATAAAATTTTGGGCATACGAAAACCCCGTTAGTCTTAACAGACTAACGGGGTTGAAATCCCGAAAAATTTACTGGTGGGTTGGGAGGGAATCGAACCCTCGACAAACGGCTTAAAAGGCCGCTGCTCTACCAACTGAGCTACCAACCCACGAATTTATTAAGTTTTTTAAGGAGAGATGTAGCGAGTAGGGATCGAACCCACGACAAACGGCTTAAAAGGCCGCTGCTCTACCGACTGAGCTACGTTCCCAAGTAACATTTCCTAGATATTTTACCTAATTTTAGCATTTTTGACAAGGTTCTTAATGTTTTCCACATATTATTTTGTTTTCATGTAAATTTGTGGTATATTTATATAAAAGAATGCAACAAGGAAATAAAAACAAAAATTTAGGCTTTACTCTTATAGAAATTCTAGTCGTTGTGGCTATTATCGCCCTTTTAAGTTCCATAGCTCTTATAGGACTCATGTCAGCCAGAGAAAAATCTAGAAACGTAAAAAGGCTCGGCGACATGACCCAAATGAACACTGCGCTTGAGCTTTACAACGCTCAAAACAAAGGCTACCCTCCGGCTGTAAACGGCGTACCTCAAGGCATGACACCATCTTTCCTAACCGGCATCCCTTTTTCTCCCATACCCCCCGACGGTTTCTGTGACGTAACCAATAACCCAGCCGGCTTACCTGCCAACGACTACTACTATGTACCAACAGGAACTTCAAGCGTAATAAATGGCGTGACAGTGTGGTCTGATTATATTTACTACTTCTGCTTAGGCGGACAAACAGGAAACTTTACCGGCGGACTTAGAACTTTAACTCCAAAAGGAGTCAGATAAAAACTTATAAAAACCGCTCCATATGGGGCGGTTTTTTTGACAAAACTTACAAATAGCTTAAACTATTATTAATTAAGAAAAGTTTTAAAAAATATATGAAAAATAAGCAAAATATTGTAATTGGTACAGTTGTAGTAGTAGCTCTTATTGCCGCCTGGTACTTGGGCAAAACCCCAGAAAAGAAACAGGGTTCATACGAACAAAACGTAGAACAGGCCAGTAACCAGGAGAAAAAGCCGGAAACCAAAGAAGAAAAATCTGGCCAAACTTGGAATGGAACTTTAAAAGCTTCGGACAATTCAAGCAAAGGCAACTACATACTTAGCTCAGAAGGAAAAAACCTATATATAAAAACTAGCAGGGACTTTAACTCCTTGGTAGGAAAAGAAGTCGTTGTTTCTTACAAAGGCACGCCTGAAAGTTTTGTGTTAGAAAATATTGTTGCTAAATAAATTATTCAAAATGATTCTTGAGAGCTTAAAAAATAAATGGGATTTTGAATTACTGGACACCGGTGAAGGTTACAGACTAGAACGCTGGGGAGAAGTCATACTTTCCAGACCGGACCCGCAAATAATATGGTCTAAATCTTTACCCGAAGCAGAATGGGACAAGGCTTGGGCGGTTTTTATTGCGGGCGGAGGAGAAGAAAAAGGACGTTGGCAAATAAAGAAACCCTTCCCCTCTTCTTGGTCAATAAGCTTTAAAGATACTAAATTCCAACTAAAGCTTTCCCCCTTTAAACACACCGGCATATTTGCAGAACAAGCAGCGCAGTGGGAATGGATGATAAATACTATATCAAAATTGAAAGATCAAAAATCAAAGTTTGAGGATCAAAGATTAAAGATATTAAATCTTTTTGCTTATACTGGCGGTGCTACTATGGTTTTAGCAAAAGCAGGCTGCCAAGTTACACACGTAGACGCTTCCAAGCCCGCTATAACTTGGGCTAACGAAAATTACAAACTGAATTTTAATTCTGAAGCGTCGAAAATTAGCCCGTCAAACAACAGGAGGCCAATGGCCTCCCCTACAGCGGACACTAATGTACGCTGGATGCTGGACGATGCCGTAAAGTTTGTTAAAAGAGAAATAAAGCGCGGAGTTAAATACGAAGGCATCATTATGGACCCTCCGGCTTTTGGACACTCCCCGTCCGGAAAAACCTGGAAGTTTAACAACGACGTGCCTGGACTACTCAAAGACTGCGTGGAGTTATTGTCGCCTGATGCCCAGTTTTTGCTTATAAACGCTTACGCCACCAACTCTTCGGCTTTGGCTATAAACAATCTCCTAGAGGACAAATTAAAAAATCGACCCGGAAAGGTCGAGTTTGGCGAACTGTGCTTAGAACAAAAATCTGGCAGAAAAATTTCTACAGGAATATTTACAAGATGGAGTAGATGAACTAGTGCTTAGTAGATAGTAGTTAGTGGATAGTAAGCAAGGACTAAGGATCATGGATAAAGGATAACACGCGCCCTACTTACTACTTACTTCCAAATACCCCATTACTTTGTTATAAATTTCGTCTAAACTTAAAGTGCCTTTAGCCAAAAACTCCTTTACTCCATTTTGAAGCATTGTCTCTCTAAGTTCAGGCTTGTCCAAATTAGTTAAAACTATAACAGGTATATTAGCCAGTTTAGGCTGGCTTTTTAAATACTCCAAGATTTTCATACTCCCGTCTTCTGTGGTTAAAAGTAAATCTAACACCACCGCATCAGGCACAAAACTTTTTAAAACTCCCATGGTCTCGTCGGCTGTTCGGGTGGTTTTTACAGAAACATCAAAACTTGAAAATCTTTTTTCCAGGGTATTTAAAATAAGCTTGTCGTCGTCAACTATTAAAATAGAATGCTTCATAATTTTATATTTCTGAGCTGTCCCCCACAAATTTTCCAACAGCTACTAAGTAAACAATTGGCAGCACCAACCAAACAAAAGCTGCCGAGGGGTGTAAAAATATAACTTTAATTAGCTGGCTAAAATTAGACTGGATACCTACGGGCAGCAAGGTTAACACAATGTTTATTAGAAGCCCAACCTGCAAAAACGCAAATATTAAGCCAAAAAACATTGAGCTCATGTGCCTATGGTCAGCAGAGGTTTTAAAAACAAAACGCCCGAGCAGTAAAAACAGCAAAAGAAATATAGCGACAAACGCGGCCAATTGCTGCAAAGAAGCCAAAGCTCCTGGCAGTCTACCAGAAAGACTTTCGGTTAAAAAGGGAGCTTCAATAACTAAAAGCTTAGCCATATAAACCGAAATCAAAATGTTTATTATACGTCCACGACCGGCAGCAAAAGCATAAAAAACACTGGCTAAAACCCAGGCAGCCAAAATGAACAAGTCCCAAGTAGGGGCTTGCCAATTGAAATTTTTAATAAGGTCTAAGTAGTCCGACAAGTTTTTATTTTAAAGATTTTATGCAGTTCTATGGGTATTATAACACAAAACAACCGACTAGAACTACAAAATAGAATACTCTACAGATTCCGACAGAAAACTTAACTTGATAATAATTCTGTAGGCATCTGTAGTAAGTCTAATCTGTAGCCCTGTAACTAAAAATTATCCTTTATACTATTCCAAAAACTCTTATCGACTTCTACTACTTCTCCCCTTTCGTCTGCTAACTTTTTTAAAAGTTCTTTTTCTTTTTTGGAAAGTTTTTGAGGTATTACAACCCTAACTGTTAGCAACAAATCTCCGCGCTTGTCTGAATTTATATAGGGCACACCTTTGCTCTTTATTTTTAAAACCGTACCGCTTTGCGTGCCGGCAGAAATTTTTACTTCAATATCTCCGTCTAAAGTTTTTACAATAATTTTTGCACCCAAAGCTGCCTGAGTAAAACTAATTGGCAGTTCTTTATGCAAATTAAAGCCGTCTCTCACAAAGTCTGGGTGTGATTTAACTGAAATAGATAAATACAAATCGCCGGCCGAAGAACCCCGATAACCAGCCTCACCTTCGCCCGCTATTCTAACGCGCTGCCCGTTATCTATACCGGCCGGTATTTTGACAGAAATAGTTTTGTCTTGGCGCCTGACCCCTTTGCCGCCGCAATCCTGACAAGCAATTTCAGGCACTTTACCAGTACCCTCGCATCTATCACAAACACTGCGAGACTGAACAGTGCCAAAAATAGTTCTGCGTGCAGCCACAACCTGGCCAGAACCTTTGCATAAAGCACAGGTAATAAGCTTGCTGTCTTTTGTCGCCCCGCTACCGCCACAAGTTTTGCAAGTATCCTTTTTTTCCAAAGTTACGGTTTTTTCTACGCCGAAAACCGCCTCTTCAAAAGTTATAGAGAGGGCCATTTCTAAATCTATACCTCGGTTCCTGCGAGAAGCCGCTTCCTGACGGCCGCCAAAAAAGTCGCTAAAAATGTCTCCCAAATCGTCTCCAAAACCCCACGAGCCATTACCACCAGAAAAACCGCTAAAGTCAAAACCTTCAAAAGGATTTTGACCAAATCCTGTGCGACCCTGAGAAGACGCTTCCAAATTACTACCGTAGGTGTCGTAAGATTTTCTTTTTTGATCATCACTCAGAACTTGGTACGCTTCATTCACTTCTTTAAACTTGTCAGCATTACCACTGCCTTTGTCAGGATGAAACTCGTGTGCTTTTTTCCTAAAAGCGCGCTTTATCTCTTCTTGAGAAGCACTTTTTGAGACCCCTAAAATTTCATAAAAATCTTTCATACATTCACGGATTTACGGATAAAGCGGATACCTGGATTTTGCATTTATATAAATACTATCCTTTAATCCGTGTATCCGCAAATTTATTTTAACTCAATTTTTTGATCCGGCACTACCGCTAAACTTATTGTGCCATATTTTTCTTCATACGACTTTAAATTTTCTTCCATGGCTCTTATCATTCTTTTAAAATGCGAAGGGGAAAATACAATACGAGCAGATAAACTTCCTGCCGGCGGCACAACCGTAAAAAAATCCACTACAAACTCTTCACCGGTATGAACTATTTGCGCCTGATTTGCATATATACCCTTTAAAGCTTCAGGACTAGCTTGAACTGGAATTGTTTTTTCTTGATTATTTTGCATAAGATCTTTTTACTATTTAAAACTTGCCTTTATCTGAGTAGCCTGTTCTATTTCCGCACTACAATAAGAAGAAGGCAGCAAAGTTCCATAAAAAAGTATAGCGCGTCCCGGCTTTTTTACATCTGGCTGCATAATGCAGTTAGCATCTCTTTTTTCTGTTAGCCCAATCTGCATGCCAAACTCATAGAGCATGGTCGAAGCCATATATTCGCGCAAAGCCTGCCTGTATTCAGCGGTTAAATCTTTTAAGACTTTGTCGGAAACCAAAATTCCAAATTCAGAAAAAGCTTTTGCGGGACCATTTTCCGAACCTTCAAAGTCGGAAGCATAAACTACAAACAAATTTGGCTGGTTGAATCTTTTATGCCTTCTGTACTTAGAAGCTAACTCTCCCAACTGACTATTGTTTACGTACTTACTGTCAAAAGTGTCTACATTTATAATTGCGGTTTTCTTACCGGTAATTTTTTCAATTTCCGAACTAAATTTTCTTAAAGCTTCTTCGTTTGCTTCCAAGCCCCTTGCTGTTACCACCTCTACTACAATTACGTCGCCGTTCAAATACTGAGCTTTTGCATCCCCCACCTCATGCAGTCCCAAACTCCATCTCCAAAAATCATTCTTACCCAAGTTATAGCGCGTGGTTTGGTTAAAATAATTATCTTTAGAACCCTGTGCCTGATAACGCAAATAACCAAACAAGCTTGCAACAGCTAAAACTAAGAACAATAAGAAGATTTTGTAAGACATAGAAACAATATCAAAGTTCAAATATCAAATTTTTTATTTGAACTTGAATGTTTAATTTTTCTTTATAATTTGGAATTCTACTTAACTTCTTTGTATTCAGCATCCACTGGACCTTGTGCGCTTCCACCTGAAGACTCGCCTTTGCTTGGATTTTCCGGGCTTGCACCTGCTTGAGGTCCGGAAGCTTCTGCATACATTGAAGCTCCAACTTTTTGAATAGAGCCTGAAAGCTCATCCATAGCTTTTTTAATAGCTTCCAAATCTTCTTTGTCTTTTACGTCTTTTAAAGCCTTAATTTTAGCCTCTACGTCGGCCTTGTCTTCCGCTTTCGCCTTGTCACCTGCGTCCTTTAAAGTCTTTTCGCTAACCGCAATAAGAGTGTCAGCCTGGTTTCGCATGTCTACGGTTTCTTTTCTTTTTCTGTCTTCCGCTGCATGAGCTTCGGCTTCCTTTTTCATTCTTTCGATTTCGTCTTTGCTTAAATTAGAAGAGCCTTGAATAGTAATTTTATTTTCCTTACCGGTTGCTTTATCTTTAGCCTTTACAGTCAAAATACCATTTGCATCTATGTCAAAAGTCACTTCAACCTGCGGCACACCTCTTGGGGCCGGTGGAATACCGTCCAAAATAAAGTGACCCAAAGATTTGTTGTCTTTGGCAAACTCACGTTCACCTTGCAAAACATGCACTTCTACAGAAGTCTGGTTGTCAGCTGCGGTAGAAAAAGTCTGGCTCTTAGAAGTTGGAATGGTAGTATTTCTTTCAATAAGCGCAGTTCTAACTCCACCCAAAGTTTCAAGACCCAAAGTTAAAGGAGTAACGTCGAGCAACAAAATTTCTTTACCCTGCACGTCGCCGCCCAAAATTCCAGCTTGCACAGCAGCGCCTTTTGCCACGGCCTCCATCGGGTCAACGCCTCTTTCGATTTGCTTGCCAATAAAGTCTTCTACAAACTTTTGCACGGCTGGCATGCGGGTCGGTCCACCTATTAAAATAATCTTGTCTATATTTTGCGGAGTAAGCTTAGCGTCCGACATAGCCTGACTTACAGGTTGGCGCATTCTTTCTACAATTGGCTTAACCAACTCTTCAAGCTTCGCGCGGGTAATTTTCATTTGCAAGTGCTTGGGTCCGCCTGCGTCTGCGGTTATAAACGGCAAGTTAATATCTGTTTCCAAAGTCGTGGAAAGTTCAATCTTAGCTTTTTCTGCCGCTTCTCTTACGCGGTTCATAGCCATTTTGTCACCGGTTAAATCCACACCGTTTGCAGACTTAAAGTCGGAAGTAATAAAGTTTATGAGCGCGCTGTCCATGTCTTTACCACCCAAAGCTGTGTCACCTGAAGTAGAAAGCACTTCAAAAGTTGCCTGGCCTTCATGTTCGCCAAAATCCATAATAGTCACGTCGAGTGTACCTCCGCCAAGGTCGAACACAAGAATTTTCTGATCTTTTCCTGTTTTGTCGAGACCATAAGCGAAAGCTGCGGCAGTTGGTTCGTTTATAACACGCACAACTTCTAGGCCCGCAATTTCACCAGCATTTTTTGTAGCTTGTCTTTGAGTGTCGTCAAAATAAGCCGGCACAGTAATAACAGCCTTACTTACAGGTTCGCCCAAAAAGCTTTCTGCATCCTTTTTTATTTTTTGCAAAATAAAAGCAGAAATTTGTTCCGGACTGTATTCTTTACTGTTAATATTGTAACGGAAGTTGGTACCCATTTTACGCTTGGCTTCATAAATGGTTCCTTCTGGGTTAGTGACTGCCTGGCGTCTAGCCGGCTCACCCACCAAAAGCTGCCCCTCTTTTGTAAATGCCACATAAGACGGGAAAGCTTTTCCACCTAAACTAG
Organism: uncultured Candidatus Saccharibacteria bacterium; assembly: GCA_964523855.1. Taxonomy (GTDB): domain Bacteria; phylum Patescibacteriota; class Doudnabacteria; order UBA920; family UBA920; genus JAEUSF01. The sequence goes on from CAZGAF010000006.1 coordinate 16,197, forward strand.
TTCCTTCTGCAGCCGGGATCATAACCGGACTGCCGCCCTGCATAACAGAAGCCGCACTATTACTTGTACCTAAATCGATTCCTATAATTTTTGACATACAAATTCTCCTATACAGATCCACGAATGTATCCGAATCTACAGATACCTACAGATTCTTGTTTCGTAGATCTTCAATGAATTTAGTTATTGATTATTATATATTTCTAAAATGCTAATTTAACTCTTCCAAATTACTACCTACTACTTTCTACTTACTACCACCTGTGCTGGTCTTATAACTTTTCCGTTTAATTCAAACCCTGTTTGTAACTGGTCAACCACCATTCCATCTTCTTCTCCTTCCACCTCTTTAACCGCTTCGTGCAAATTTGGGTCAAACTTTTTTCCAACCGCTTCTATTTTTTTTACCCCAAGCTCAGAGAGCGTCTTGTCTATTTGCATCAAAATTCCACCAATCCCCACCTGCCAATTTTTATATGCTTTGGCAAAATCTTGCTCTACTTTACCGCCTCCCCCACCTTCGGTGGGTACTCCTCCTACAGAAGGAGGAGAGTACTGCAGCGAATCCCCTCCTGCTATAGGAGGGGTGTCTGCGTTAGCAGACGGGGTGGTATAAACTGGAACATGCTTTAAAGCTTGCTCTAAAGTGTCTAAAGTAGGCAGTAATTTCACAACCGTAACTTCTTTTGCAAACTCCAAGAGCTCTTTACTTTCTCGCTCTTTCTGTCTCTTAAAATTCTCAAAATCAGCCAAAGCTCTTTTCCAGTTATTATTTACGGTATCTAATTCTTCTTTTAACTTACTTATATTTTCGCTCTCTTGATTCTGTTCTTCTTGGTCAGACATAAATCAAAATTTAAATATCAAATATTAAAATTACAATGTAAAATGGAAAATTTTAAACTTTTAATTGTCATTTTCCATTTTAATTTTTTATCTTTGAATTAACGTTACTAGTATTATTCCTACCCCTCCCCCAAGTAACTTGCTTATGTACTCTAACAAACTCATATTCTTCTCATACTTCATGCTTTTTGGACCCACCACTCCTATAACACCCTTTTTACCAGACGGCAGTTTCAGTCCCGACACAACCATGGAATAATCACTATGTTCGGACAACGCAATTTCTTGACCAATTTTAGCTTCCGGTCCTTTGTCTGTGTATTCGCTTATCATCTTGTCCGCATGTTCGTCTATAGAGTCAAAGAACTTGGCAATTTCCCTGGCGTCTTCTTTGGGCAAGTTTGGGTCGTTTAAAATATTGGACATGCCTACGGTAGAAACCTCGTCCGGAAAGAGCGTAAAACTAGCGGCACCGGAATGTTCGCTTAAAACTTTAGCCAGCCTGCGACCCATTTCCATATGAGCCATTTGAAGTTTTAACAACTCTTTTTTCAGTTTGTCTTGTTCTTGTAAAGTAAGTTTTACTTTGTCCATAAGCTGGTTAACAAAGTATCTAAAACCAGTGTCGGTCGGCACGCGTCCCGCTGAAGTGTGCGGCTGCTTTATATAGCCCATTTTTTCCAAAACCTGCATTTCGTTTCGAACAGACGGCGCGCTTATACCAAAATCGTATTTTTCAGCCAAGTCAGTACTGCCTACCGGCTCACCGGTATCGCAATGCTCTTTAACAATGGCGGCCAAAATTTTTGACTGCCGAGCAGTAAGTTCAGTTGCTTCAAATTTGTGCATATGTAGCTAAATAAAACTTAAAATCTGCCTATCTTTAGGATAATATTACTATTATCACTCTTATGTGTCAAGTGATAATTTTTAATCTTTTACGACGATATTGGCCATATTTCCTAACATAAAAACGCCTTAAATAAGGCATTTATTTATTTTCAAGCTGTGTATAAAAGGTAATTATTTTTTAATGTTTTAGCTATACAATGGTTTTTAGGTCACTAAAATAAGCAAAGTTAAAACATGAAGTCTCTTTCCCACACTCACATAGCAATGTCTCTTACAGCCTTAGTATTTATTATTTGCATAATCATTTTCTTATTTTCTCCAAAAAATGATTTTTCGGTTTTTTCAAAAAGAGCTGCCCTAGACGGGCTTTGGCAAAATTACAAAAAAGAATATTTAGAAGAAAACACTTTTAGAGCTTTAGACAAGCAGCAAAATAATATTACAACCTCAGAAGGCCAAAGCTACAGCATGCTCCGTGCCGTTTGGATGGATGATAAAGAAACTTTTGACAAAAGCTGGCAATGGACAAAAGACAACTTAGACCGACCGAACGACAGACTGTTTTCTTGGCTTTTTGGAGAAAGACCTGACGGAACCTACGGGGTACTAAACGACCGCGGAGGCGAAAACTCCGCCTCCGATGCGGACACAGATATTGCCCTGGCACTGGTTTTCGCTGCCGCACGCTGGCAACAAGAAAGTTACCTGTTTGATGCCCGCGCAATTATAAACGATATATGGAACTACGAAGTTGTCGAAGTAAAAGATAAATTTTATTTAGCCGCCAACAACTTAGAAAAACAGTCCCCTGACCAGGTACTTATAAACCCCTCCTATCTTTCACCTTACGCTTACCGCATATTTTCTAAAGTAGACCCGAGTCATAATTGGAACGAAGTTATAAATAGTTCATACGAAATTCTTGAAGAGAGCACTTTGCAAAATTTAGACAAAACTTCGAGCGTAAAACTAGTTCCCGATTGGGTAGCCATAGACAAGCAGACGGGCAATCTCATAGCCCCTAAAAATCCCAGCCTAACTACAAACTACAGCTTCGACGCTCTGCGAACTCCTTGGCGCATTGCCTTAGACTATGTTTGGTACAAAGAAGAACGCGCAAAAAAAGTCTTATCACAATTTAGTTTTTTAACAGAAGAGTACGAATTAAACAAAAAAATCTACACTTCATATTCACATGACGGAAAAGTTATTTTTAAAAATGAAAGCCCCGCAGCTTACGGGGGCAATTTAGGATATTTTTTGGTAATAGAGCCCGCTCTGGTTAACGAATATGCAAAAAGAAGTTTAGAATCGCTTTATAACCCAGACACCTACGACTGGCATGAAGACTTAGGTTATTACGATTCTAACTGGGCCTGGTTTGGACTCGGACTTTATTACGGCCAACTTTACAATTTATCGGAAGGTTTGAAATAGGTATTATGGAAACTAATTTAGAAAGAAATGAAATAAAAGATTTTGCAAAAGTTCCCCGCATCAACAGATTCATAGTCCTTTTGCATGCTGGTTTAGCCGTTTACTATTTTTGGGCTTTAGCCTTTTGGTTCCCTTCCAAACATCCTTTGGTTTTTTGCCTATTATTGCTCGGAGAAATTTTTCATTTGTGGCAAGCTCTAACTTATGCCTACACAATTTGGCATTTAAATGGCGAGCATATTGCGCCAAATTATAAACTTCCTACCAAAAACGATTCCTTTTATCCGGCTGTAGATATTTTTATAACCGTGGCCGGAGAACCCCTAGAAATAGTCCGAGAAACCGTAGAAGCCGCTTTAAAAATAGACTATCCAAAATTTAAAATCTATATTTTAAATGACGGTTACATTTTAAAAAAAGATAATTGGAAAAGTATAATTTCACTGGCCAAGCAGTTAAAAGTTCGGTGCATAACCAGAAAATTTCCCGGGGGCGCCAAAGCAGGCAACATTAACAACGCCCTCAGAATAACCAAAAGTCCTTTAGTGGCAATTTTGGACGCTGACCATATTCCCCATAAAGATTTTTTAAAAAAAACAGTGCCCTATTTTTTCGACACCAAAGTCGGGTATGTGCAATCACCCCAATTCTACAGGAACCATAACCTAAATGAAGTTACCTCTGCCGCCTGGGAACAACAGGCCGTATTTTTTGGAGCCATTTCCATAAGCAAAAATCAAGTCAACTCAGCCACCATGTGCGGGACTAATATGGTTATAAACCGCGAAGCTCTTTTATCTGTGGGAGGAATTTGCCAAACCAATATAGCCGAAGATTTTTTAACCGGACTTTTTCTTCACGAAAAAGGCTGGAAGTCTGTTTATGTTCCCGAAGTTTTAGCGGAAGGTTTAGCCCCGGAAGATATTATGTCCTTTTCTAAACAACACTTTAGGTGGGCAAGAGGAAGTTTGGAAGTTATTTTTACTTACAACCCAATTTGGAGACATGGACTAAGTTTTAAGCAAAAACTCCAGTACTTAACTTCTGCCAGTTATTTTCTTTCCGGGCCTGTGGTTTTACTAAACGCTCTGTTACCGGTTTTTGTTTTACTAACCGGCATGAGGCCGCTTGAAATGACAACTATGAACCTTTTAGCTATCTTTCTACCCTATATGATTTTAACGGTCTACATTTTACAAGCTTCCACTAACTACTCAGTAAGCTTTAAGGCTATCGCCTTTGCAATTTCTAGCTTTTGGATACAATGCAAAGCTTTGTTTGCTGTACTATGGGGGCAAAAAAGCACATTCAGCATTACTTCAAAAACTAAACTTGAGGGTAATTTTATTTCTATAATTATTCCCCATTTGTTATATATAGCTCTCTCGGTATGGGCAATTTATTCCGGACTTACAAGAGAAGGATGGTCAGCGTCTGTTATGAGCAACACAGCTTGGATAATTTTTAACCTTAGTATGTTCACGCCTTTCATACTGGCAGCTGTCCCCAAATTCAGTTACTTTGAAAAACCGCTGGACCAATTAAATACTACCGCGTAAGCTTTATGCAAATCTTCTCCAAAAAAAAGCTTTTTAACTCCGATCCTGTCATGCTATGGGATTGGATATTTTTAGGCAGCCTCATAATTTTGACTTCGCTCATATCTTGCCTCTTTCTTTTAAATCAAAGCTTAAGACTCGACGAGTCACAAAGCTTATGGCAAAGCAGTCACACACTTAGAGGACTTATTACAACCATCTCACAAGATGTCCATGTACCATTGTATCCAGTCATACTGTTTATTTGGCAACGCTTGGCGGGCAACTCAGAAGCAGTCAGCAGGCTTCCCTCTTTATTTTTCTTTTTACTGTCTATACCCGCACTTTTTTATTTGGGCAGTCACGCTCTAAGCAAAAAAGTTGCGCGTTTTGCCTGTCTTCTTTTCTCCATTTCTCCCTTTCTAAATTGGTATGGCAACGAAGCTCGCATGTATAGCCTGTTAACTTTTATAACTATTTTAAATCAATACGTTTTTCTTAAACTCACCGATAATTTAGCTGAAAACAAAGTCACAAAGAAAAATTGGGCTATTTACGTTCTAACATGTATATTCGGCATATACACTCACTATTTCTTTTGGCTAGTTCTCCTAACCCAAGCTATTTACTTTTTACTCTATTACCAGAGCTTGCTAAAAATTCATTTTTTAAAATTTCTAGGAGTTTTTGCTTTAGTTTCTTTGGCTTTTATACCTTGGATTTTACAAGTTTTAAGTGCAGGTTTTTTCTCCAATACCGCACCTCTCATATTCAAGCCCAGCTACCTAAACCTATTTAACGGCTTTGCACAATTTATTTTTGGCTTTCAAACCGAAAATGTAAATACTGCCCTGCTTTCCATGTGGCCTTTGCTCATGCTAATCCTATTCTTCTTTTTACAAAAAAATAACAAAATAACCAAACCTTCGGCATTTTTTTTACTGACTGCATTCGTGCCGCCTATATTGGTCTTTTTTCTAAGCTTAACCCTTAGGCCAATTTTTGTAACAAGATATTTTATATTTACTATACCGAGCCTATATCTTTTCTTTTCCTGGTTGGTTATTTCTTACAGCAACTCAATTTCTAAGATTATTAGACTAGGTTTAGTGGCCAGCATGGTAGTGACGCTCTACGTACAAAACACCAAAGCGGAAACTCCTGTTAAAGAAAATTACAAACAAGCGGCAAGCTATTTGTCTCAAAATTCTTCCAGCCAAGACTTGATCTTAGTCTCCGCGCCCTTCACAATTTACCCCTTAGAATATTACTTTCAAGGCCCCGCTCGCTTAACTACAACACCCTCTTGGAACCGATATGAAATAGGTTCTATGCCCCCCTTTTCTTTAAGCGAACTTGAGGCACAGGCAAGTAACTATGACAAAATATATCAAAATATTTGGCTCGTGCTTTCATATAACCAAGGCTACGAAGCCCAAGTCAAAAAATATTTTGACGAACATTATCAAAAAACAGACGAGGTTAATTTTTCAAACGGACTAAACTTATATGAATATAAATTCCGTTACGCACCACCCATATCTTTAAAATAAAACATCGCTAAAAGTGTTTAAAAACTTTTAGCGATGTTTTATTTATTTTGAAAGTTGAGCCAAACTTAAAGCGTACTCCGGCCACAACACACCCGCAGAAGGTCCGCCATTACAATTTCCATCGCTTTCTCCGGGAGGCTTTATCCACAAATAGGCATCAACCTTTTCCTGACCGGTAGACAAAGTCGGCCTGACTCCAATGGCTCTATTTGCCGGATTGCACCACTCAGACCCCAAAGCACCGTTTCCATTCCTGCCTGTATCAATCACAAAATGTTTACCGCCTATGTATTCAGAAATTTTTCTCCCATACTCTATGTTTATTCCTGTATCAATAAAGTTTGAAACATTCAAACTAAAACCATCGGCCGACTCTACTCCCGCCATTTTAAGTCTTTCTGCCATCTCTTTTACCTCAATCCAATTTGGATGTCCGGCGTCCAAATAAACCTTAACGTTTGATTTTGATTTTAAAATTCCTACCGCCTGCCTAAGCAATTCGTACCTCTCGTTTTTAAACTTTTCATTTAAACAATCAGTCAAAGCAAGTGCATCCGGCTCCAAAATAACAACAGCAGGGCCCGATATGCCTGTCTGCATTTGCTTGATCCAGTTTATATAGTTTTCAAAACTCCCCACTCCCCCGGCCGAGTACCCACCACAATCTCGATTCGGTATGTTGTAAGCTACAAAAACTGGTAAGGCGCCTTGGCTTTTGGCTTTTTTAGAAACTACTTCTACCTCTTTTTTAACTTCAGAATTCCAACCCCCAAGCCAAACTGCGGTCGGGGCTTGTAGTTTTTCAAGCTCCTTAGCATCGTTTGGACGTTTAGTTTTCCACTCCTCTATTATTTTTTCCAAATCAACTTGAGAAGGTTTATAAATATAGTCTTTTTCCTGCCTTGCATTTAAAGAACTTAAAGCTTGTGGCGCAGCAATTTCGAACGGCGAGTCTTTTACTTCAGCTTTTTTTAGACTATTTACTAAATTCAAATCCGTATTCGCTTCCCCTATTTGCTTACCAGTTAGGTCGAACGCCTTAAAGGTTATTTTATAGGGTCCCAAATTTTTCCAAGTCCAGTTACTTACGTCAACAATAGCTTCTTTGTGAGGATAATCCTGATAACTGTTATACATAACATTTAATTGTCCGCCGTCCACCTGCCAGAACATGTTATAGCTTTCAACATTTCGGTTTTGGAGCATAGCTTTAAAAGGCTGCTGCCCGTTAACTTCCACGTTCTGATTTGGCCACCATATTTGCAGTGACTGCCATTCTGCATGAGCGGAAGTTTTTTTCAGCACAAACGGCGCCGCTATCATAACAACGCACAAAAAATACAAACTTAAATCTTTTAGCTTATAAATTATATTCATGAATAGAAAATATTTCTTGTTAATTATTTTTTAAGTTACTGAAATCTAAGTGTAACAAACTTTAAGGCACTAGAGATATTAAAAAATGGGGAAAAACTTAAAAAGAAAGTTAAATGCTAGCATAAAAATTTTTTTGCTTTTATTTACTTTAAGGAAAGTTTTCATTTATATTTACTATAAATAGAGTAAAATTAAGAAAAATTTTTCTGTGCTAAAATTAGACCAAACTCACAAACTTATGAAAAATATTTTATACCATTTGCTCTTTCTAGTTTTTATCGTGCTTATTACCGGTTTTGTAATTTTTGGACCCTCCGGCCAAATGGATACCACTCAAGCCTTAGCGGTCAGCGGAAGCTTGGTGCTTTACACTATTGCTTTAGCTTTTGTCGGGGAAACCAAAAACCAAACAGCCGAAGAATTGAATCAAAAAAACACAGCCACTAAGGCTGCTTATATTTCCGCTACGATTGTTTTTTCTTTAGGGGTAATATACCAAATATTAGTTTCAAATAATCTAGACTGGTGGCTTTTAGGCGGCTTAGTAGTTATGAATTTAACGAAACTTATAAGCCTTATCTACGGAAGTATAAATTCTAAAAATGTGGTTTAATTACCACAAAACCGCTCGAGTCTTCGGTTGCAACAAAAAAGTTTTCACCTGAACAATCTAGACTAACCGCTCTGCTTGCTAAGTTAAGAGCGGTTTTAAAATGTAAGATAGTTCCGTCCTCTTGCCAGATTTGAAATTCTTTTAAAGAGTCGTTAGTAGCTAGGAAAACCAAACCGTCTCTTTCAAAAATATCGTCCACACTTGTGTTTATATCTGCACTAAAATCTTCAGCAAAACTGTTTTCGTCCCTAAACTCTAAGGAGTATATTTGCGAATACGTGCCACCAGTCAATCCATCTCTCCCAAAATATATACGATTACCTTTTTGATAAATAGAAGTGCCATGGAGTATGCCCGTACCGGTCGGCAAGAATGCGGCAACTTCAATAATTTCAGAAGGATTCGTAACATTTAGCGCTCGGATTTGCTTTTCAGACGGTGAGACTACAAAAGCTTTTGACCTAAAAACTCTTATTCTATTTACCGAAGTACCTATTTCATATAAACCTAAAAGCTGAGGCGCATGCGGGTCTGAAACGTCCAAAATATAAAACTCCTTTCCTGCTGAAACATCTGTACCCAAGTAGATTTTTTTATTTGAATAAAACAAGCTTCTTCCCGGCTGCCCGCTGCCCGTAACATAACTATAAACCAAAAAGGGAGATGCAGGGTTCGAAACGTTTATTATTTGCAACTGACTAACCGAACTTAAGTTCGTCACATAAGCCAAACCAGAAACCACCTTAACAGCTCCCAAACCAGGCCCGGTGTTTAAAGAAGCAACCAGGTGCGGACTTTCAGGCACAGAAACGTCGACCACAAAAAAGTCAGGCGCGGACTGGGTTGCCGAATCCGCGGTTATATAAATATACTTACCTTTTACATCTAAACCCGTAGCTTTTACATTTGAACTCAAATTTAAGTTTCCTGGAAAAACACTTGCGTTTTCCCAACTGCTTTTAAAGCTTAAAGCACAGTCATCACCTTCTACATAGGCATCTTCAGAAATAGCTAAAAATCTTGAGTCCGCTTCCCCGCCTGCAAACGTAACCTCCGCTTTTAAATCTCTAACCCAATTGCTTACGTATTCTCCAGTAACTTTTATTTGAAAGTTATTTATCGAATAACTTTTGTCTATGTCTGTATTAAAGTCATTTTTAACTTTCAGCTCTGCTTCCTTAAGTTCGCTTTCTGCTATAAAAAGCCCTTGTTGTTTTAATTCCAAATGTAAAGCTATAGTTTGGTTTAAAAATACTAAAGAAAAAACCGAAGCAGAAACTCCGGCTAACAAACCTAAAGCTACAATGGCTTCTAAAGTTGCGAAACCTTTTTTTAACTTAAAAAGTTTCGCCATAAGTTATTCTCCTAACATTTCTGCCCTAACCAAAAACCGTTTTAGAGCAGTGCCTATAGGATAAGAAGTTTGCAAACTCAAAATCTTTCTGCCATTTGTGCTTTGCGACAACACGCTTACGTCGTCAGCTTCCACCACCAAAGTCTCATAAACTTTATAAATGTATTCGTAACCCTGCCTATCCGTTACGGTTATATATTCACCAGTTTTTATTTCGGGCAAACGTGCAAACACACTTTTATACTCACCCTTTTTAAAAACAAAATCAGAAGAATGTCCAAATATATAAGCATTACCCACCTGGCCAACTTCGGCAGTTCCTGTGTAGTGTACCACGCCCTGTTCCAAACTTTGTTGCAAACTCTTTTCTTCTGTCGAAGTTGCGTACACAATAGGCGCATTTATATTTAGGGCAGAAATAATAAAAGTGTTGGGCTCCTTTTGTGGGCGCACAGCTCTTAAAGACAAGTTTTCCTCGCTGTATTCGACATAAACTTTGGGCCCAAAATAACCTTTTAACTTTTCCAAAAAAAAGTTTAAATTCAAAACAACAAAACCGAAAACGCAAGCAGCAAAAAAAATTCCGAAAGTTTTCTTAAAACTTCTAGGATTCATTTTTTCCAAAAATCTTTTTTGCATCTCCTTTTCCGTTACAACAGAAACTTTTATTCCGGTTCTTCTAAAGGTTCTGGTTTTGGTTGCGGATTTTTTTGTAGTTTTCTTCATTTGTAAACGATTTCAATATTTTAAAAACACCCTCAAACAAAGTCGAAGGGTGTTTTTAAAATTTTAATCTCTGAATTTTCGGCCAAACTTTCTGGCAGTCACAAATGAAGCGACTATAACACCCAAGTAAGCCAAGGAAGAAACCGGACCGGTAACTGGCAACGAAGTTGCCGCGCCTTTTACTTCACCTTCTACTTTAGGCATCGAAATGGAATTTATATTAGCAGGTACATTTGTACTAGCACCGGCCACTTGCCCATCTCCACTGTTGCCATCAGTTCCACCTGAAGGAGGAGTTGGTATTCCGCTACCGCCAGAGGAAGGAGCTGGTCCACCACCACTACCGCTACCACCACCGCCAGAGCCGCCACCTGAACCACCAGAAGGAGGAATTAAACTAAAGTGGGCGTTAGCTACCAAATTACCAGTTATTACAAAAGTACAAATAGGATTATTGCTGCCTATGCAAGGACCAGAAGTCCAGGTGTCTGCAAATGTAGAACCTAAATCTGGAACTGCTGTTAAAGTCACTTCAGTACCAGAAACATAAGTCTGAGAACAATCTTCACCACAGTTTATACCTTCATCTGAGCTATTTACAGTACCTGTACCGTCGCCATTTTTAGTAACAGTTAAAGTATATTCCGGGTTTTCCAAGTCATCTACAGTTACAGTACAAGTTTTTTCTTCACCGTTGGAAACAGAAGAGTTACAATCAGCAGAGTAGCTATAAGCATAACCGCTGTCCGAAGCCAAAGTAACGCCATAAGCACCGGCTTTTATATCGCTGGTAACTCCAGTATCGGACCCAGGAAAACTAGTTAAAGCAGGATTACTAGCGGTTAAATTTACCGTAAAGTCGGAAGAACTTTTGGTTCCGCTGTTGTCGTTTGTAACGTTAACAATAACTTTTACTTTACCAGGTTTAGAAGTATTTGTAATAGTACAAGTTACATCGCCACCTGAAGTCAAAGTTCCGCTACAGCCGCTATAACTTGCGGTATAAGCCGGATCTTCAGTTTCAGTAATATTAAAATTTCCTTCAATAGGACTTAAAACAGTGCCACTTTCGTCACCAGGAAAGGTTTGTAAAAATACAGGCAACCCTGGCAAAGGCGGTATAACGACAGCAGTTATATTAAATTCACCCGCAGTTTTACTACCCCCGTTGTCGTTCACAACGTGCTTAACAACGCGAATAGTTCCTGTTCCCAAAAGGGGCGCGTCGTCTGCTAAGACATAACTAAAATAAGCGACTTGGGAAATAATCGCTATGCTGGCAAGTATTTTATATAAAAAAGATTTATTTAAATTCATATTATTTACGCCAATAATTTTTTAAGTTTTTTATTTTCCTGATTATAACATATATTTAATATATTGACAAGTCCCCCCAAAATATGTATAATTTTCAACACTATACCAATGCATTGGAGGATCCTCGTAATGAGGAAACTTTTTCTCTGTTTGTTTCTCGCGGTTGCTGCAAACGCGGCTACCGTAAACATCTACCCCACTCTGGACTGCACGTCCGGCGGAACGCCTGCAGCCACAACGGGACTCTGTTCCAACCCAAACGGCCCCACTACCGTGGGCTACGTTGTCGTAACCAACGACATGTTAAACCCCACCGATCAAGCCGACTGGGTTCAAGTCTTGGAGTTCCCGAATGGCGGTGGCGGATTCGCCACTAGCTTCCGGCTCTACTCCAACCC
>CAZGAF010000006.1:28217-37497 GCA_964523855.1 uncultured Candidatus Saccharibacteria bacterium
GATGCCGGTGCCGCCGGGCATCGCCGCGGTGATCGCCACCACCTTCGGGTCGGCATCGGCCACAGTTGCATTTGCGAGCCCGTTCTCGGTGTATAACCCCGCACAGGGGTTCGACTACAATATCGGGAACTACTCGCCCACCAGCGGGGACGTACCGGAATCCGGCACCATGCTTATGGTCGCCGGAGGACTCGCGGGGTTTGTAACGCTCCGCAGAAGGAGCTGAAACAAACCACAAACCAAAAGGCCGACGAACCCACCAGTTCGCCGGCCTATTTTATTTTTATAAAAATTACCTAGTTATACAAATCGGCCCCGCAGCTCCAACAGCCTGCTCAAGTGTCATAGCACAAACTGTAACCCTGCCGTTTGAATCTCTATAAACGTGATAACCCGTATCGTAATCATCTTTTGTACTCCAAGAAGCAGAACTCGGAGTTGTTGTACTTGGGTCAAAAGGCATGGAGGTTATATAAGTCGGAACCAAACAATCTGCAATATCATAATAAGACTGCCCGGTTTTTTCTCCCATGCGCACAGCCGTAGCCTCACTCACAGCAGTAGATGGTATGTCGGTACACCCACTGCCTGCAAAAACCCCCTTGTTATCTGCCACACGCTGACCTATAGCGTTTAAAATTGCATTTACATTACTTGTTCTTTGGGTGTTACGACTTTGCGCAAACTGCCTGGCCGGATTAATAGCAATTAAAACTATAACCGCCAAAACCGCAATCATACCCATAACCACCAAAATTTCTATAAGGGTAAAACCCTCTTTATGTAAAATATTATTTTTGTTTTTCATATTTAAAAGTTAATAATAAATTTTACTTAAAACTTAAGAAGTATCTATAAAAAATTTATTTTTCTCCATATATCTTATTCGCATTTCGGAGTTAATACGCTAGGCACTTCATCCCAAGCGGTTATTTTAAAATTACTATCGAAGCCAAAATTTATATTGGTAAAAGCGTTCCCATAAACCGCCTGAAGTGCTCCTGCGCCATTGGCCACGGACAGTATTTTACAAAATCCGTGCTTTACATACACACACTCACCCCCTAAACCAGGATTATAAAACGGGTTATCTTTGACTTTCGCCACAATATTCTGAAAACAACTGTATGCTAGCTCTGTTGAATTTTGCTTAAACTCAAAACTCAAAAGGTCTGTAGAATTTGAATAATTCAAAAAACTTAAAAATACACTTAAGCAAATAAGTAAAACTGCAGCGATTATTACCGAAGTGACCATTATGTAGCCCGGGGAATTTTTCATGGCTGAACCTTTAAGTAAGCGCTATACCAAAAATGTTCTTGCAGGCGACTTGAACAATTTTTACAGTTTACATCCATATCAATTCTTAAACCTGAACTTTGTTCCTCGGAAGGCAGAGGAGTAAAAACAACATTATAAAACTCTAAGTTTTGACTATGAAGCAAAAAAACTTCTTCTTCCGACACCATGCTCAGCGTTTTATCTGGCAAGCTTAAAAATTTTACATTGCCCAAACTGCCGTCGGAAAGCAAAACCCCATTTTCTACAAAGCTTATAACTTTCGCTTTACTAAGCGCCCAATTAAATTTTACTATTACAAAACGAACCTCTCTTTCTATATTATTTTTATTTACTATATATTCCGAACTTTTAAGTACAGAAAAAACCAACTGCACAAGCCCCAACATAAAAACCGAGAGCAAAGCGCTATACACTACGCTTTCTAATAAGGTAAAACCATTTTTGTTTAAAATATTTTTTACCATTCTACAACCCCTTCTTTGTTTACACTTATATTTACACCATGCTTTCTGTCGGACAGGGTAAAACTTTTTGCTTCTGCAACCCGGCCTGAAAGCTGTTCAAAAATAATTTCGTTATCCCCTGTCGAAACTATCTCAGGATAAGTTTGATACACAAAATTCTTGTTACTGTTCTCTACGTAACTACTGCCCTCAAAAACTACAAACTTTCCATTTTCTAACCTCAGACCAAATGGTGCTTGGTTTATGTTAGACATACTTTTACTTCTAGCCTCAAAAAGCAAAGAAACCAATGCCTGTTTTTCCGAATTAAAGACATAGCTTTTATAAAAATCTATGCCAAATAAAAAACCTAACCCCAGCAACATACAAAATACACCCAAAGAAACCAAAACTTCTATAAGCGTAAAACCGCCTAGCCAAAAGTTATTTTTCATGGTTTTAATTTCTGAGTTATAGAATAAATCGGGGTAATTATAGACACAGCCACAAAACCCACCATAAAACCCATAAGCACGATTAAGAAAGGTTCCAGGGCGGATGACAAGTTTTTTGCCAAATCTTCCAATTCCGCTTCGTACATATTTGAAACATACAGGAAAGTTGCACTCAAATTCCCCGAAGCTTCTCCGACCGCAACCATGTCAGCCACCGATTCGCCAAACAATTTATTTTCTGTGGCCAAGTAACCGGAAACCTTTCCACCCCTTAACACATAATCATAAAGCGATTTTAAACTTTTTTTATAAAGCAAACTTCTTGTTGTTGAAGCACAAATCAAAACAGCCTCGTCCAGCCGCATACCGGCTTCTAACAAAACACCTAGAGTTCTGGAAATTTGAGAAATAAAATATAATTTGTTAATTCTGCCAACTACAGGAAAACTAAAAAAACATCTCTCGACCAATCTTTCAAACCGAACATTCTTCTTGTAGGTTGCGTAAAAGGTTAAGGCAGAAATGAAAAGAAATAAAAAAACCCACACTCCATGGGTTAAAATAAGCTGGCTTACAAAAATTAGTATTTTGGTGCTTAAAGGCAAAGGCATATTTAGACTTGTAAAAATTGGCAAAACCTTTGGGAAAATAAAAACCGTAAGCACTATAACCATAAAAAAGGTCGAAACGACTATAAAGGCCGGATAAAACATAGCGCCCAAAACTTTTCTTTGAAGCTCGTGTTTCTTTTTTAAATCTTCAGACAAATAGTTCAAATTCTGACCCAATTTCCCGCTCAGTTCTCCAACTTTTATTATATTTATTCCGTACTCTCCAAGTTCAGGCAAATGTTTTTTTATAGCCAAATGTAAGTAATGCCCGCCCGAAACATCTTTTAAAATTCCGCCAAAGACTTTCTTTTGCTTATTTGCTTTAGCTTGTTTAGAAAGGAGTTTTAAACTTTGCAAAATTGGCACACCTGCGCCAACCATAAACGACAGTCTCTTACAAAAAATTATTCTGTCCTTGGCCGAAAAACCCTGAAGCCAACCAAACAATTTTTCAAAATAAACTTTCATATTATTCCAGTTTAAGTCTCAATATTTCTTGAAAAGAAGTTAAGCCCTGCTCGGCCTTTAAAAAAGCATCTTCCTCCATACTCTTCATACCTTCCTTTAAAGCAATACTTTTTATTTCACTTGCTGTACGTTTTTCTAAAATTGCTTGCCTAACTTTTTCCGTCACTTGTAAAACCTCATGAACGGGCAAACGACCCTTGTAGCCTGTCCCGTTACAGTCTTCACAACCTTTGCCTTCATACAAAGTAGTTACTGAAAGATCTTTACTAAAAATTTTAAACAAACTTTCTATTTCCGATTTTTCAAGTATTTTTGGAATTTTGCATTTAGTGCATATTTTTCTAACCAGCCTTTGTCCTATTGCAATATTTACTGTAGAAGCGACCAAATAACTTTCTATTTTCATATCCAGCAGCCTAGGTAAAGTTGTGGCCGGGTCATTGGTATGCAAAGTAGAAAGTAACAAATGCCCGGTAAGAGCGACATTAACCGCTATACCCGCTGTTTCGTTGTCACGAATTTCCCCCACCATAATTACGTCCGGATCCTGCCTTAATATAGAACGCAAGCCCTGTGCAAAACTCAAGCCCGTTTTTGCATTCACCTGAATCTGCTCTATGCCGGGAAGAGAATATTCAATGGGATCTTCAATAGTTACAATAGAAATTTCTGGAATATTTAAATGTTTTAACAACGCATACAAAGTCGTGGTTTTGCCGCTGCCCGTAGGCCCGGTGACTAAAATCATGCCATAAGGTTTTTTTATAGCCGCTTTAATTATTTCTAAATTTGCGTTTGAAAAACCCAAATACTCAAGCGCGCTGTTATTTAGCCTTTCTGACAAAAGCCTCAATACCGCATTTTCTCCATAGTAAGTCGGCACTATGGAAACTCTTATATCTACATATTCGCCACCATTTATATGCCTAAACCTGCCGTCCTGAGCAGTTTGATGCTCGTCTGTCCTGAGACCCGACAAAATTTTAATACGGCTAATTACTTCTTCGTGTATATTTTTAGGCAGCGAAAAAACTTTATAAAGTATGCCATCTACCCTAAAACGAAAAATCAACCCTTCTTCAAACGGGTCGATGTGTATGTCGGAAGCGTGAATTTTATGAGCGTGCTCAACAATCAGGCTTAACAAAGTTATAACTGAAATTCTTTCAGCCTGCTCAAATTCACTTAAAATTTTATTTTTTATTTCTGCAAACATTTGGTCGTAACAAACATTTTATTTTAACGACCCATATTACTTCCACTCTAGCAGAAATTTATTTAAATGCAAACATTATAAAACGAAAAGACCCCGAGCGCGCATGATGCACGCTCGGGGTACGCAGGTCCGACGTTCCCGGAGGGAGAACGAAAAGGTTCCTACGATTTTTTATCTGTTTACTCTATACCACACCTCCTTTCGCTTTGGCGAGGCCAGCTGCAACGAGCACGGCCCCAACCAAGAAAAATGTTGCCGGTTCCGGGGTTTCCCCGGACCGTTCAGCCGTTGTTTCCAGAGTCAGGGACCAGGTCGTTGGTCCCAAACCCCGCTGTTGCACTCCAGCCACCGTGCCGGTGGTCTGGGTGGACAAAACGGCATCGAAGGCAATAGCGGTGGTTGCCGCCATCCCGCTGCCGTGGAGCGATACGAACGCCGAAACCAGGTTCGGCGTTATCTGGACAAGGCTCACAATCGGCCCCAGACTCGGACCTACGGCCGCGTCGGCCGAAGTCAAGTCCAGGACCAGCAGCGGCATTGCCGCCAGGCTTAAAAACATTGCCTGGCTTACGCTCGTCGAGTTTTGAAAACTTACGAGCGTGCAATTGCCGGTTGCGGCCGAAAAGAGCCCCGTATTGCCGCCACCCACGGAGCAGTTCTCAGTGGGCGCTGCCGGTTGAAAGGTTACCATTGTACTCCCGGCGGTAATGCTGCCGCCGGAAATGTTGGAGACGTTGAGCACCGACGCCGCGGAGAGCGGCGCCAGCGAGAGGATTGCGGCCAAAAGGCCGCAGAAGAGACGAAACATCGGACCTCCTAGGGAGTCAGAGAGAGGGCGACGGATCCATTCGTCCTCAAACTGACCAAACAAAAAACCGTTTGCACGGTTTTTGATTTGAAAAAATTATATAATATTATTTGAAAAAAGTCAAGATCTTTATGAATAGCTTTTTTGCTTATTTAAGTCTTATTTTGAAATATAGTACGAATAACCAGCATTTCTTCTTCTATAGCTTTAGTTATAAGTGAAAGTAAACTTGGCTCCGAAGCTGCCAACTTCTCTATTTCTTCATAAGGGTTAGAGTTAGTTTCGAGCACTTTTAAAAACGCTTGCTGCTTTGCTGGCGAAAGGCTTTCTACAAAAACCTCTAAGACAGCTTTATAAAGACGCTCGTTCAACATTTCTTTGGCATTTAAAACTTCTTCTTCCGTACCTGTTAAGCCAAGCTCCAAAAAAAATAAATTTATTTTTTCTTCTAAGTTCATATATTCTATTTTATTTGGACATTTCTTTTACTAATTCTGCGGCCTGAACGGGATTTTTTAAGGGTGAAATAAAATCGTTATTTCTGTTGGCAAAATTATTTTCCTGCAAATTTGGTAAAAATTCTTTTACTGCTTTTCCCAACTTATGCTCTAAACTTAAGATGTGCTTTAAATTTTCCACTTGGGCAGCTGTAAGGCCCTTAGCCTTTTCAACAGCCTCGGCAACCAACTCTCCGCTGGCCGCAAAATTTTGACTAGGAGCATAACCCAACTCTGCCATCCTTCTTCGCAAATAATCTTCAGCATAAACCATTTGTTCCGTAGACAAACCCGAATTCTGAGAAACAGATTCTAAAAGATTTTCATTTACCAAATAATCATGAACTAAATTCCTCGCAGCAACCGTTAAACTCTCCACCTTTTCAAAGGCCGCCTGATAAGTTTTTTGCTTTATAGCTTTCTTGTAACCTTCTACAAACTGTGGGGATTCCAACGCTTTTTCCAATTTTATAACCGGTACGGGACTTTCCAACACAACAAGCCTTACTTCAGACTGTAAACCCAAGCTCTTATATATTTCAGTAAACATCACTCTAGTTTTATCTGGAATTCCAAACCAACCGTGTTCACTGCCAAAAGCCAAAAATTCTCCGGCAATAGTTGCGCCCAAAGCACCCGCTGCCGCGCCCTTTATAACCGACTTTACCAGCTTCTTTTTGTCGATTTTTAATTTTTCAACTTTTTCTAAAATCTCTCTCCTAAAACTACTCTCTGCGTTTGAAATTTTTGTAGCCTCAGCTGAATCAACTTGAAAATAAATTATTAAATCCTTTGCAGACATTTTTTCACCCCTAAGTTTTTTCTCCACAAGCCCTCCCAGCAACTTTGTATTTTCCGCGCCAAGCCTCTTTTGCGGGTCAACATTTTCAGGATTCGTTATATATTCAACCAATCTTTCAGTTCTTTGGGACAAAAGTTTTCTTTGTTGTAAGTATTCTCTAACCCCAGCAGACGCCGCGCCAGCCATACCTCCAACTGCAATATTTATACCTAAGCCTGCGGTGTCTAAAGCAGCTTTAGCCCCAATCCTGACCAAAGAACCAGAAGCGCCTGCCAAAGCAACTTCTTTCCAGTCAGTATTCTCAATTTTTTTCCATACTCTTTTCCAAAGCTGCCTCTGAACTGCCGGTTTTTCCGCTTCCTTTTTAATTTCAAAAGGTTCTGTTTTCACCTCAATATCTGCAGGCTCTTTTGGAGTCTCTTTTGCTTCCGGTTCCTCTGCGGTTTGACTAGGCATTTCTAGAGGGTTCAAAACCGAGGAATTTACAAGCTGTTGTTCTATGTTCGCTGAAAGCGTGGAGGTAACAGCACGGTCACTTTTATTTTGCCTACTCTGCTTTGCATTTTCTACTGACTCTCTAACATTTACAACGGTTTGCCTAGAGGCTTGTTGCATTCTTTCAATTCTTTCAGCTACCCCAGCTACAACCATTTTCTTAACTTCGGTAAACGCACCAAATAACACGCGCTTTCTTGCTGTAACGTTGTCTAAAAGCTCTCTATTTCTTTCAAAAAAACTTGGCTGCTGTTCTGTCTTTTTTGGTAGTTCTGCTTGAACTTTAAGCTTTTGCTTTGCTTCTTCCAAAGCAACTTTTATAACAACTGCTGCCCTGTCTTCGTTTAAATTCTTTTCACTTTTTACAGTAAAATCTTTTGCAATTTCTTGAGCCGGCTTAGGAGCTGAAAGCATTGCTATAATTTCGTGTTCCGACTTACCAGCCAAAGCTCCGTCCGTTGCAAGTAAAAAAGCATCTCCAGGTTTAACATCTATTATTTCTGTAACGTCTGGTCTTGCCCTACCTCCCGCGCCCATAGTACTGGCAGAAGAAATAATTCTATCAAACTTCACCACAACCTTATTCGGGTTGACCGGATGAGGCGCTTCAACCAAATGTTTATTTGGAGTAAGCAGCTTAAGATTATTTTCCGACAAATGATACACAGAGCTGTCACCGACATGTGCCACCACAGCTTCAGCCTTGTTTGCTATTTTATCTTTAAACAAACCTAAAACCGCGGCTGTGGTTTTATGCCCCTTTGCAGCATTCAACTTCTCTGAAATATACTTTGCTGAGCCAGGGAAAAGATTCTTTACTTTATCTGAAAATTTTTGAGCAGGATTGTCCCCTAAAGTTTTCTCAAAAAACGAATTTAGCCTATTTTGAAAATAATCTTTTGTATACTCTCCTGCTTCGACTCCCAGTACTTTCTCATTAACCGTATCAAAAACCCCATAAGCAGCTTCGCCATGCTTTTCAAAATCACCAGCTGCTAAAGTAAAGTCGCCACTTTGCCTGTTAGGAGAATTTTCTGCCTTTTCACTGCTAATGCCTGCATCCAACTTTAATTTGGGCTCCTGTTCTTTTACTTCACGAGATTCGCCTAAAAAGCCGGTCTCAATAGTTCCTTGACCGGACGCACCAACTTCAGTTCTAAATAATCTTCCAAAAGGGCCTAGCCCCATATTTTTATTTTAAGTAAATTTAGTAAGATAATTATACCATAAAAATACCCCAAACACATGTTTGAGGTATTTTCTGAATTATGGAGCACTTAGACCTCATAAATGAGGCAACTACAATATTTTCTTTAAATATTGCCCGGTGTAGGAAGCTTTTACTTTCGCTACATCTTCGGGGGTACCCTGAGCCACAATACTTCCGCCCTTATCCCCGCCTTCGGGACCTAAGTCTATAAGCCAGTCAGCTGTCTTTATCATGTCCAAGTTATGCTCAATAACCACAACGCTATTACCTTTTTCCACCAACTTATTTAACACATGCACCAACCTTTTAACGTCGGCAAAATGTAAGCCAGTTGTAGGTTCGTCGAGCAAATACAAAGTTCTGCCGGTAGAAGCCCTGGAAAGTTCTGTCGCAAGCTTTATACGCTGCGCCTCACCGCCGGACAAAGTTGTGGCGTTTTGACCAAGCCTCATGTAGCCCAAACCTACTTCACTTAAAGTAGCTAATTTTTTATGAATAATAGGCACATTGGCAAAAAAAGCCTTGCCTTCGTCGACAGTCATTTCCAACACATCGGAAATAGTTCTTTCTTTATAGTGTATTTCTAAAGCTTCTCTGTTATAACGCTTACCATTACACTCTTCACAAGTTATATAGACATCCGGCAAAAAGTTCATCTCGACTTTCAAAACCCCGTCTCCGGCACAACGTTCACAGCGACCACCCTTTACATTAAAACTAAACCTACCGGCCTGATAGCCTCGCATTTTGGCTTCTTTAGTTTCTGCAAACAACTCTCTTATGGGAGTAAATACCCCCGTGTAAGTTGAAGGGTTAGAACGCGGCGTACGGCCAATTGGACTTTGGTCAATGTTAATAACTTTGTCTATGTTGTCTATACCCAAAAGTTTCTTGTGTGCACCCGGTTCTTCTTTGCTGTTATAAAAATATATATACAAATATGGGAAAGAAAATAGAAAAAAAAACTAAAAAA
>CAZGAF010000006.1:37507-39606 GCA_964523855.1 uncultured Candidatus Saccharibacteria bacterium
CTAGCTAAAATGTCATTAAAGAGTGTAGATTTACCGCTACCTGAAACTCCCGTGACGCACACAAACTTACCCAAAGGTATGTCGACATTTAAATTGCGTAAATTAAACTCGGTAGCGCCAAAAATTTGAATTTTTTTGCCGTTACCCGGCCTGCGTCTTTTTGGAACTTCTATAGTTTCTTTGCCGGACAAATAATGCCCGGTAATGCTTCTTGGAGCTTTCTCAACTTGAGACGGAGTACCTTCTGCAACCACTTCTCCACCATGTTTTCCGGCACCCGGTCCGCTTCGCGGATTGTTTCTTCGTCGTGCTCAACAACTATAACCGTATTACCCAGGTCGCGCAGGTTTTTTAAGGTTTCAAGCAATCTTCCATTGTCTCGCTGATGAAGCCCAATAGAAGGTTCGTCCAAAATATACAAAACGCCGGTTAACCCACTGCCTATTTGAGTAGCAAGACGTATGCGCTGCGCTTCACCACCCGACAAAGTATCGGCGGTACGATCCAAAGACAAATAGGCCAAACCCACATTCAACAAAAAGGAAAGACGGGCATTTATTTCCTTTAACACCTGCTTGCCTATGGTTAAATCTTTTTGAGAAAGAACTTTAGAAAGTTCTTTAAAGAATTCCGAAGCGCTCTCTATGGTCAAAGCCGACACGTCTACTATATTCTTTTTGTTTACAGTCACGCCTAAAACTTCAGGCTTAAGTCTTTTACCCTGGCAAAGCTGACACTTTCGTATTCGCATGTAGCTTTCTATCTCACCTCTTATATATTCCGAATCCGTTTCTCTGTAACGCCTTTCCAAATTCGGCACAACTCCTTCAAAGGCAGTCATCATAGCAAACTCGCCGTCGCGAGAAGAGAATTCGCCACTTATGCGAATTTTTTTGTCACCGGTACCATACAAAACTATATCTATATATTTCTTTGGTAAGTCTTTAACCGGAGTATTTAAAGAAAAACCATACTCTTTAGACAAAGCCGTAAGCATGTTGTAATACCAGCCTTGCCTGGCTGCGGTTTTACTCCAAGGCCTTATAGCGCCTTCAGCCAAAGTTAGTTTTTGGTTTGGAATAACCAAGTCGGCTTCGACTGTAAGTTTGGTTCCTAAACCCTTACATTCCGGACAAGCTCCGTGCGGGCTGTTAAAAGAAAAGTCTCTCGGGTCAAGTTCAGAAAGTTGAACGTGACCGTCCGGACATGCAAAATGCTGGGAAAGGACAATGTCTTTTCCGTGTTCTTCTGTGCTTTTCTCGGCATCCATCCGCGCAGCGTATACAAGACCATTACCCAAATCCAAAGCTTTTTCCAAACTTTCAGAAATTCTACCCCTGTCTTCAACGCTTACAACCAACCTGTCTACCACTACCTCTATAGAATGTTTTTTTTGTTTATCCAAATGCAAATTTTGCGCCTCATTCAAATCCATAACAGTACCGTCTAAACGTACACGTGCAAAACCAGATTTTTTGACCTGCTCAAATATATGCCTATGCTCGCCTTTTTGGTCTTTTATTAGAGGAGCTAAAAGCATAAGCTTGGTGCCTTGTGGCAAACCTAAAAGCTGGTCAGTCATAGCACGTATGGTTTGGCCTTCTATTTTTTTCCCGCAAACAGGGCAATGCGGCACGCCAACTCTAGCCCACAAAAGCCTCATGTAGTCGTAAATTTCCGTAACTGTACCCACAGTAGACCTCGGATTATGCGAAGCGGATTTTTGGTCTATAGAAATAGCCGGGGACAAGCCCTCTATTTTATCTACATCCGGCTTGTCCATAAGGCCAATAAACTGCCTAGCGTAAGCAGACAAACTTTCTACATAGCGACGCTGGCCTTCGGCATACAAAGTGTCGAAAGCTAAACTGGATTTACCGCTACCCGACAAACCCGTAAAAACTATTAGTTTGTTACGGGGAACGTCTAAGTCTACATTTTTTAAATTGTGCATCCGCGCGCCGCGGATAGAAATTTTTTCATTCATAAAAACCGCTGTTTAATCGCTGATATGTACGCTAATCAACGCTGAGTTTTCAGCGTAATTCTGCGTAAATATTTTCAGCGTCATTTTTGCGTTTAATAAAAGCTAGAAGCCA
>CAZGAF010000007.1:0-27002 GCA_964523855.1 uncultured Candidatus Saccharibacteria bacterium
AGCCAAAGGCCTTAACAAAAACAGCACTTCCTGCCTAACGTAATCGCTGTCCAAAAACCTTGGCGGAGTGTGGCAATAGCATATATAAACAGAATTCTTCGCAGGTCTTACGTTTTTAATAAGCCCAGAGCTGGAGGAAACAACTACATCGTACCCGCTTAAATCTATTTGTTCAACCGCCCAAGGAACCAGAGGTAGCAAAAATTTTAACTTACCCAAAAGCAAATACAAAGGCTGCAAGGCTGAAGTTCTAATATCCCAGTTTTTATATTTTTCTTTGTACTTGGGGTCAAACGCCAAAGTAAAAACGGGGGCTTTGGGGAAAATTTCGTGCAAATCGTCCACCACCCTCTCTGCCCCGCCCATTTGCGTAAAACTATCATGCAATAAAGCAATTTTCATAAGGCTACAAATCTAAGAAAATATAAATCCACGCTTCTTACTTTCTTGGCTTAATAATCTTCTTTGGGTTTTTTTACAAAAAATAACAACCAGAAACTTTTCGCCAAAATTTTCATGTCCAGCCAAAGCGACCAGTTTTCAATGTAGTATGTATTAAGTTTAATTTCTTCTTCAAAAGGCAAGTCGGGAAAACTTACCTGAGCGATTTGAGACATGCCAAATATCCCGGGCTTAATGCTAAACATTCGCCTATAGCGGTTTCTATACCTTTCTACTTCATCTAAAACATGGGCCCTGGGTCCCACCATACTCATATCGCCTATTAAAACATTCCAAAATTGCGGAATTTCGTCGAGCTTGGTTCTGCGTAAAAATCTACCGACCCGCGTTACTCTCGGATCATGTTTAATTTTCAAAAATGGCCCATCTTTACCGCCACGGTCATTTTTTTCCCATAACTGCTTGCGAACCTTTTCTGCCTCTTCGCCGCCATAACCCGCACCTACCGACAAATGCTGGTACATAGTTCTAAACTTATAAAACTTAAAGTCTTTGCCGCGCCCGCCTCGTAAAGCCGAGTAAATAATTTTACCCCGACTGTCTACTTTTATAGCAATGGCTATAAACAAAAATAAAGGGCTGGTAAGAATTAAACAAAGCAAAGAAGCAACTATATCGGCAAGTCTTTTTATTACTCTACCCCAACCATCTAGCGGGGTGTTTTTTAAACCTATTACCGGTACACCCTGCAAACTTAAGAGTTCTACTTGATTTCTCTGCACTTCAAACAAATTGGGCACGAAACTAAATTCCAAACCTTTATTTCTGGCAAATTGAACAAGTTGCAAATTTACTTCGTCACCCAATGCAGAATTAGCCTGCAAAATTTCATCAATCTGGCCGGCTTCATACAAACTATCCAAGCTACCTAAAACTTTTTCCGAATAAGGCAACTCAGCCGAAACCAAGTAGCCATTTTTTTTATTTTTATAAATTTGCTCCAAAATATAAGTTTCTTTAGCGTCGCCTTTTATAACTACCAATTTATGAAGACCAATATTCCTTAAAAACAATAGTCTCTGAACTAGTCTTAAAACTATGCGTCCAAAAAACATAAAAAATATTCCAAGCGCCCAAGTGGCTAAAATAATAAAACGCGAAGGAAAAAGCGTGCGGTCAAAAAAGAACAAAATTACAACAAACAACAAACACAAAGAAACACCAACAACTATTCGACCAAATTCCCACCACAACTTTCTAACTCCTCGAAGATTATAAAGACCCAAAAGGGCAAAAATCAAAATCAAAAACGGTAAAAATTGTAAAATTACCCATAAAAAATCTTTTAAGTTAAGTTCAAAAATTACCGGTCCGACCAAGTCAGTACTGTGAAGTCGAAAATAAAAAGACGCAAATCCAGCTAGCAAAAGCATGGCCGCGTCGACCGGTATTGCCAAGGTATTAAACAACAATTCACTGCGCTTCATAAGTAAATTTACGTTAAATTAGCTTTCAAATTATACCATTTTTGCTTGACAAAAACAAGTTTAATTGGTAGCATTTAAAAGCTCTAAACAAACCGAATAATCGCCCCGCCTTTTGGATTGTATGCATTATGTTTACATAATAAAAAGCATAAATCATAGCTTTACATACATCGGTCAAACTTCAGACCTAAAGCAACGATTTGCTCAACATAATGCAGGTAAAGAATTAGCGACCAAAGCATATTGCCCATTCAAGCTTGTTTATTATGAGGCCTATGCCAACAAAAAGATGCAATAATCCGTGAAAACAAACTTAAGCAGTTTGGAAGTTCATGGTGACATCTTCGAAAAAGAATTGCTAATAGTATTTAATACAATCCAAAGGGCGGGGAGGAAAGTCCGAACACTTATAGTTGTAAGCCGCTTAAGAGCTTATAATTTTCCAGGTAGCGGGTAACGCCCGTCTGGGGTAACCCACGAGGTGCGAACAGTGACGCTTTAAGCCGAAAGGCAAAAAGCATCCATCGTAGTCGCTTATGTGACGACGGCGGATGAACTGAGTTATAGGCTTCATGCTAAAGCTCAGGTGAAACGGCTAAATCCTTACTCGAGTGCAAGGCCAAGTTTGGTAGGCTGCTTGACCCTGACAGTAATGTCATGGGCAGATAGATGATTATTACCGCCACTTCAGTGGCGGACAAAACAGAATTCGGCTTATGAGTTTGTTTAGGGCACTAAAAATATCTCGTCACTTAAGTGACGAGATATTTTTTTATTTTAAAAAATAAAAACCCCAGCCTCTAGAACTGGGGATTTTTATAAAATTTATTTCACTTCGAACACCACACTCATTTCTGCAACTACATCCTGACTGCCTGGCTCTATATTAGGAGAAGCAGCTTTTTCCATCATCATACCGCCGCCGCCATACCCATCTCCATAGTAAGGCATACCTACACCGGTTGAACTTTCAGAAACACTAACAACTTTACCCAAACGAATACCAGCAGTTTTGGCTAATTCTTCCGCTTTCTGCTTTGCCTTTTCTATAGCCTGCTGTCTGGCCTCTTGTCTTAGGTTGTCCGCATCTTCAAAACCCAAGTTTACGCCGTTCACTTCGTTGGCCCCGTTGTTAGCTGCGCCGGCCAAAATTTTTCCCAAAGTGTCGGTAGATTTATCTACGCCTTTAACTTTTATGGTAATAGTCTGTCTAGCCTCATAGCCTGTTATTTCCGTACCTTTAGCATAGTCATAACGTGGGTAAACATTAAACTGAGAAGTAGAAATGTCGTCTTTATTTATACCTTGCTGCTTAACAAAGTCTACAATCTTATTTATCTTTTGACTATTTTGGCTTTGCACGTCCCCTGCCGTTGTGCCTTGAGAAACCACACCCAAAGTTACGGTTGCCATGTCGGGCACAGCCTTTACTTTACCTTGAGCTGAAACCGACATAACATTTTGCGGATTTTTGTTTCCATAATCGTCGCTAATTTTTTTTGCCTTGTCAGCGACAGACAAAGCAACGAAAGCTATAAGTAAGCCGCCTAAGCTTACTACAAGCCATTTTGGCAATGTTTGCATATTTTTCCATGTGTCGGAGGCCTTTGCCACCAACTAATTTAATGAATTTCCGGCATGAGTTTTTTGACTCTGCCTTATTATTTATATATTCATTATACGACATTTTTTTAAAAAGGTAACAAAAAACCGCTCCCCTTAAAGGAACGGTTTTTATCTTATAACTAACTTTGGGGTTTTATTTTGAGTAATAATTTTGGAATTTACGGCAATTTTTATTCCTTTAACTTTGGGTTTAGGGGGTTTTTCTGCCAGCGCCAGGTTTTTAACTGCCCTGTCTACACTAAGCACAGTTTCTTTACCGGTGGCATTGTCGTGTATTCTAGCTATAACTTCAGAAGGAGTCAAAGCCGGCTCATTTAACAACAACAGCGAAGCTGCCCCGGAAACTAAAGCGGTAGAGTATGAATTTCCGTCAACTTTTTCATACAACTCTTCAGAGTATTCTTTAGGCACAGTCGCGGAAACTTTAGTACCAAGCGCACTAACGTCTATACAACCGCCATAGTTTGCCCACATAGGTCTCGTACCCTTTTCGTCTACGGTACCTACACCCAAAACCATATTTTTCCCATTGTCATTACATATGGGAGACATAGGCTCTTTGGCCAAACTGTGTCCTTGCACGGAACTTCCAGAAGCCGCCACAATTACCACATTTTTTTGATAAGCATATAAAATAGCCGCGTCGTAATCTTTTTTATAACCGCTGGTATCACCCAAAGACAAATTTATAACTTTTGCACCGTTGTCTATGGCATAGTAAATAGCTTGAATTATTGCCGACTGATCACAACCATAGTTTTGCTTGCAAACAATTAAAGGCATAATTTTTGCTTTTGGGTTAACTCCCCAAAAACCTACGGGCGAAGTTTTGTCTGCTGCAATTATTCCCGCAAGCTTAGTACCATGACTTCCCTTTATGGCTAGGTCGTTATTCCTGTCCAAAAAATTCCAACCGCTAATGTCGTCTACATAACCATTGTTATCGTCGTCTATGTTATTATTTGGCACTTCCTTTAAATTCACCCAAAGCTTGTTCTGCAAAGCCGGATGAGAAAAGTCTACGCCCTCGTCAATAACCGCAACCACCACCTCTTGAGGTAAAAAAACCTGCGCATGAGCAGTTTCAAAAAGCAAAGCATTTCCAGACAGCAAAAGCAAAACCAGCCTTACAATTAAGGCGGTTTTCAAAAGTTTCAAAATTTGGCGGTTATTTATCATAACCGGTAATTATATCACTTTTTATGCCTTATGTCAATGTTTTTTACTTATATTTGTTTTATTTAAGCCAAATTAAATAATTTAAACTTTGACAAAAGTATATATATTTGATATAATCATTCTTCAAATATTTAGGAGGCTAAATAACCAGAGAAGTTTATAGTTCTCTTTGGAATTTTTAGCATCAGAATCTGGCGCTAAAAACCCCAAAGAGAACTGCGATTCGAAGGCAGTGCTCCGTAGGGGGAAAGGAGGCTAGAGCTATGAAAATGGCTCTTAACCTTTTACTGTTGGTGTTCGTTTTTCTGGCGGCTGCAGACAACGCAGCTGCGCAGATTCGACGGGGCATCCCGCCGTGCTCCGGCCGTTACGGGGATTGTAGCTACGACCGCGACCCCTATTACGGCTACTATGGGTACGGATATGGGTACGGCCGACCAGCCGACCCGGAGGCAGAGCGGATCCGGCGCTCTGGCAGGGCCGCCAAGGACCAGACAAAGGCGTATACGGACTGCCTTAAAGAGTCCAAAAGGGTCCTAAAGCAAACACCGGAAAGCGAAATAGCTGACCGGTGCCTAGCGTCATCCAAATCCCCACAACCCGGCACCGCCGGAGGTGCCGACGAAAATATTTCGATTATTTACCGGAATCTGGGCCGACAAACCCAGGCTTCGGCAAAACGCTAACTTCTCTCATTTCAAATCCCCCAAATGTTTTGACCTACCAGTCAAGCATTTGGGGGTTTTTATTACTTACACAGGACCGTCCTCTGTTTGCAGAGGACGGTCCTGTGTGTATTTCAAATTTCTTCCACTAATCCCAAATTTTTTATATACTTTAGAGAGAAAGCTGGAGGCTTCTATATTCTGGATTAAACTGTTATTGGTTCTTTTGTGGGTTTGCTTTTGGGCCTACAAGATTGGCAACACACAGTACAGCGACAGTTTCGCATCGAATTTGCGAGCCTTAGGTAAGCTTGCAGTAATGGTTGTTTTGTTATTTGCAGGCGTTCTATGCTTTTCCGCAAGCCAGCATGGCTTTAAATAAGCAAACACTTCAAGCGCCAGGCAAGCACTCCGCCACACTCTAAAGTGGCGGGATTTTTATTTACCAAAATAAAAAAGAATGGTTCTAGTTCCATTCTTTAGGATTAGCTGGCTGTGTCAGGTTTACAGTAAAGACCAGGTTTGGGAAGCTTTCAATAGTAAACTCAGTCTCGCCTCGAAGTTTTGCCTGGACTTCTCCGAACACTAGCTGGAGTTGGACAACCCGCACCACAGAATGCGGGAAAGTGTATACGGAAGGGCCAAACCCCAAGCCTTGTGCTTGCCTAGTAAGCAAGTCTAAGGCGAAAGCCCACAGAACTTCCAAGTCTCGCTCGCTATGCATAGGACACCCTCCTTAGCCCTATTCTAGCATAAAACCAGCTACTTAAGGCAAACAAAAACTGCCCCTTTGTAGGGACAGTTTTGTAAAATATAACTTAACGTTTGCTCCACTGCGGGCTTCTGCGAGCTCTCTTCAAGCCTGGTTTCTTTCTTTCTTTTCTACGGTCGTCACGAGTAAGCAAACCATTCTTCTTTAAGACTTTTCTAACTTCTTCAGAAATAGTAGAAAGCGCCAAGGCAATTCCGTGTCTCACAGCCTCAGCCTGAGCGTTAGGTCCGCCGCCTGAAACATGAGCAACAAAGTGGTAATCTTTGCCTAAGCCAGTTAAGTCGAACGGACGATTTATGCTTTCCAAATAGTAAGAATATGAAAAATATTTTTCCAGCGGTTTTTTGTTCACTACAGAATCATTCTTGCCGCTAAAAAGCCTGACATTCGCAATAGCAGTTTTGCGTCTGCCGGTTGCAAAAATATATTTGCCTTTAGCTAAATGATGTTCGGTTTTCTGCTCAACCGGAGCCG
This sequence comes from uncultured Candidatus Saccharibacteria bacterium, assembly GCA_964523855.1. Lineage (GTDB taxonomy): Bacteria > Patescibacteriota > Doudnabacteria > UBA920 > UBA920 > JAEUSF01. Next base: position 6,606 of record CAZGAF010000007.1, read on the forward strand.
CGCTCAAAACAGCCTCTTCTTTTTTCTTGGTAGTAGCTCTGGGCTTTCTTGGGGTTTTAGCTGGAGATTTCGTTGTTGCTTTCATAGTATATTCACTTACAGTGCAGACATTATGATGCTGTACTTATCAGCCTTATCACATAATCCGCGCATCTGTGTATTTATGCTTTCTTATCAATTTTAAATTTATGTTCAGTGCCTTTTACCATTTTAAGTCTGGACATAAGCTTGTTCCTAAAACGGATTTCGTCGAGCATTCTCTTTACTGCGGTGTGCAAAACCTTAGCTGAATCCTTCTGCATCATTACACCCATTTTAGTAGATTTTATACCACCCAAATATCCGGAGTGCCTAAAGTATTCTTTTTGCAAAAGTTTGCGGCCGGTGGTCTTAAGCTTGTCTACATTCACAGCTACAACATAGTCGCCCAAGTCCATGTGAGGAGTAAAGGTGCGCTTGTGTTTGCCACGCAAAAACTTTGCAATTTCGGTTGCAACACGTCCCAAAGTCGCCTTGGAAGCATCAATTTCAATCCACTGGCGCTTTATGTCTTTAACTTTTGGTATTGAGATATTGGGGGTTTTCATATTCTATAATTCACGGATTCACTGATTACGCAGTTATCGGACAACAAGATTTATATCTGTATAATCCTCTAACCTGCGCATCCGTGAATTTAAACTAATTCTATTAATACTTTACTGTTGCCGGTTTTTGGAGAAACTAACTTTATCATTCTGGTATAGCCGCCTTTTCTTTCTTTGTACTTAGGACCTAAAACTTCAATTGCTTTTTTAGCAGCCATCGGGCTCAATTTAGCCAACAACTGTCTTCGTGCATGTAAAGTAGAACTCTTAGCTGTAGTGATTACTTTTTCTGCATAAGACTTTACTGCACGGCCGTTTTGCAAAGTAGTCTGGATTTTTTCGTACAACAAAAGGGAACTGCCTAAAGTTCTTAAAAGCTTTCTTCTATGGTCGGTACCCTTGCCGAATTTTTTCTTCTTTAAATGTCTCATTGTATATTCACAGATTCGCCGATAGCCCAGATTTTAGGATGCTGCAGTTTTCAATCTGCTGCATCATTTAATCCGCGTATCCGCGAATTTAATTAGCGTTTTAAAAACTCCAAAATTTCCTTAATGCTTTTTTCACCAAGTCCTGACAAGTTTCTTATGTCTTCGTCGGTCAAAGCGGAAAGTGCGGCCAAACTAGTTATACCATTTTTTACCAATGCATTCTTAGAACGGTTGGAAAGTGCAGAGGCTAAAATTTCGTTATCGTCCGGTAAGTCGGAAGGTTCAATAGCCGGCATTTCTTCGCCTGCTTCCGTATCGGAAACCGAAGAACTTTCGGTTAACATCGGAGAGGCTTCAGAAAACATCATGGTAAAGTGGTCAACTAGAATGTGAGCGGTAATGTCTATAGCTTCGCTGCCGGTTATGGAACCATCTGTTTCCAAAATAACTTCCAAGCGGTCATAGTTGGTCATTTTTCCGACACGTACATGCTTTACGTCAAAGTAAACAGATTTTACCGGACTAAACAAAGCATCTACTGCTATTACGCCCAATTCTTGCTTATAGTTCTCGCGCATCTCTACCGGTTTGTATCCCCTGCCCTGTTCAACAGTAATTTCCATTTCAAAATCGGAATTTTTACTGTCAAGCGTAGCAATATGAAGCTCAGGGTTAACTACTTCTACCTGGTCAGTTTGCTTTATGTCGGCAGCGGTTACAACTTTTTCACCCTTTTCTTTTATATAAATTTTTACCGGTTCGGCAGAAAAGCTTTTTAACCTAAGTTGCTTTAAGTTCAAAACAATTTGGATTGCGTCTTCTTTTACGTTCGGAATAGTGGAAAACTCATGGTCCGCGTATTTAATTTTAACAGCAGTGGCTGCTGCACCTGGCATTGAAGAAAGCAAAACGCGTCTTAAAGCGTTGCCAATTGTAGTGCCATATCCTGGGTACAAAGGTTCCAAAACGAACCTGTACTTATTGTTGCCCAAGTCTTCGACTTTGGGCCTGTTTGGTAATGGAATTGCGTCCATAAGTTTTAGCCTCCAAATAAACTGATAACAATTAATTTGTTAAGATAACTATTAAACTAGTTACCAACTACCAGTTTTAAAATAAATTACCTGCTGTAATGTTCAACTATTAACTGGGTGTTTATAATATTTTCAACCATTTCCGGAGTGGGTTCGGTTAAAATTTTACCGGACATTTTTTGAACGTCCAACTGTACCCATTCCTGTGCTTTATGGTTCTTTAGCTTCTCGCGTTGCTTTTCCATGTAAGCGCTCTTTTGCTTGTTGGCTCTAACAGAAACAGTGTCGCCGACTCTTAAATGGAAAGATGGGATATCAACTTTTTTGCCGTTAACCTCAAAAAAACCGTGGCTAACCAACTGTCTGGCCTGAGCTCTGGTTTCCGCAAAACCTAAGCGGTAAACTGCGTTATCGAGCCTAGTTTCCAAAAGCTTAATTAAGTTATCACCGGTAACACCAGCTTTTCTTAAAGCTTTTTTATACAAAGAGGAGAACTGCTTTTCCATAAGTCCGTAAGCAAGCTTAGCTTTTTGCTTTTCTCTAAGCTGCAGTCCGAATTCAGAAAGTCTGGACCTGCTTGCGCCGTGTTGTCCCGGAGCTTGCGGTCTTCTTTGCATTATTTTTGCTTGTTTTGCAGTGAAAGCCTGGCCTAAACGTCTGGCTTTTTTTGCTTTGGGTCCTGTATATCTCATAAATTACTTTATATCCTTTATCTTTAATCCTTAATCCTTGAGGGTCAAGGATAAGTAACAAAAGTATTATACGCGTCTCGGCTTCTTTGGCCTGACTCCGCCGTGAGGAATAGGAGTGGTATCCTTAATGGTTAAAACATTCATGCCGCTACCTTGTAAAGCTCTAACCGCTTTCTTTAAGGCGCATTAACACGTCTTCCATAACTCTCTGACCAGCATAAGGAGTGGATTTCTTAGAACCCTTAAAACCAATCTTACCGGCGCTACCCCAAATGAGCACATTACCAGTTAAGTCAGTAACCGAAACAATAGTGTTGTTGTAGGTGGAGTTTATAAAAATCTTACCTTTAGTGACCTTGCTCTTAGACTTTTTCTTCTTTGACTTGATTTTAGCCACTGCCGAAGCAACTCCGTCCGCTTCAGTAGGAGTTGTTTCGATTTTTTCTTCAGTTTGAGTTGTGGTTGTTTGTTCCATATATATATTCACAGAATCACGGATAACACAGATACTAGGATACTTATGTTTGAATCAGTATAATCCCATAATCAGCGTATCTGTGAACTTAATTAGGTTTTGTCTGCAGATGACTTTCTACCGGACCCGGCGGTCTTACGTACGTTACCTCTTCGGGTTCTTGAGTTGGTCTTGGTTCTTTGTCCTCTAACCGGCAAACCTCTCATATGCCTAATACCTCTGTAAGCAGCAACTTCTTTAAGGCGCTTTATGTTAAGCAATACTTGCTGTCTTAAGGCCCCTTCTACTTTGTAATTCTTTTCAACGTATTCACGAATCCTGTTAAGTTCCGGTTCAGTTAAATCTTTTGTTCTTTTGTTCGGATCAACTTTGGTTTCAGCCAAAATTTTCTTCGACAAAGTCAAACCAATGCCGTAAATGTAAGGCAATGCTGCTTCGATCCTTTTTTCGTTTGGGATGTTGATACCTGCTATACGAGCCATATGTTTAAAACTGTTAACTTTGACCTAAACCTTAGCGGCAAGAGTCAAATTCTTAAATTAATTAACCTTGTCTTTGTTTATGCTTAGCCACTTTGCAAATTACATACAATCTGCCACTTCTTTTTACCACTTTGCAATTTTCACAAATAGGTTTTACGGATGCTCTTACTTTCATAAAATTATATTCTTTATAACTAAATTTAATTTATCTAAGCCTACGAATTATGCGTCCTTTGCTTAAATCGTACGGAGTCATTTCGACAATAACTTTATCGCCCAACATAACTTTAATATTGTTGAGTCTCATTTTGCCCGACAAGTGCCCCAAAATAACCTGTCCAGCTTCTAGCTGGACACGAAAAACAGCATTAGGCAACTGTTCTATGACCTTGCCCTCTAATTCAAGAGTATTCTTATTGTTAGTATTCGGACCCAAGTCGTGTTAGGCTGAAAATATCTAAATATTAAGCTTCAAACAATTACGCTAATTTTATCAAATATTAGGATTTTGTCAAATAAATTTAATCTAAATTTAATTGGCTTAAATAAAAGGAATTTATTTAATGCTAACTTTAATATTTTGGTCTATAAAAGGTAAATACGACTGCCAGCCGGGGGTGAGAGTTATTTCTACCTTTTCAACCTGAGCTGTGTTCTTAATAAGTTCGGCTGCAGTTGCCTGATTTTTACCTTTTAGCTTATGAGCTAAGCCTTCTAAAGGTTTAGATGAAGCGATAGCTACTCCGTCGAAATGAGCGTCTAAAATCATGAGCTGGTTTAAAATATCCACAGACTTTATTTCCGCTTTTATCTCCGAATTCAACTTAACTTCTATATCCCCTTGAGAAGCTAAAGACTCTTCCACTCTTTTTAGAGCCACGTTCTCCAAATCACTCTTTTTGTAAGCCAAAGCAGAAAGTTCGGCGGTAATTTTGCCCGCGAAATTTGGAATTTCTGTTCCCGCCGGGTGGTCGAATACATATTGCTCAGAACTTAGCTGAAAAGCCTTGTCTTCAACTTTCAAACCTTGGGCTGAAAGCTCTTTGTTTAAATTTTCTAACATTAACTGCCTTAACTGCTGTTTGGCTAAATTTATATCTTCATCACTTATATACGACAAATACCTGGAAGTTCCGCCAGTTACAGCTGTCGAAGCCTTAGCATACAAAAGTTGAGGGTTTGAACCAAAAATTTGATTGCTTATTTCAAGCCTGGTACCAGCCGGCACATTATAACCCTCTCCGCCGTTTTCCGCTTCTATTTCGAAAGCAGCCGACAAAGAATTCTCATCTATTTCACGAGTTTTAGCATTTTTGTACTTGGTGGGTTTTAATTGCAACACATCTGCTTTCAAAAAATAATTTTTGTTATTGAGTTTTAAAATTGTTGTTTTAGCCCTTAAATTTATAGGCGAATTGGTAAAATTATACAAAACTACAGAGCCGGAAGCTTTGTTGCCCACTTCCTTTTTACCCTGACTTTGGAATTTACTCTCCGCCTGCAAAGTTTGATTTACTTTTTCTACCGGAATAATCATGGAAGAAACATTCACTTCACTAGCCTGCGCAGTCGCTGAAACAACCAAATTCCTAGTTAAAGCCTGCTGCTTTCTATAAACCACAACTTCGGCTTGAGGTAAAACCAAAAACACCACAGCCAAAACAACCAAAACAGACGCGACGGCAAAAGCCCAAACTGAACGATAAAAACGTTTTTTAGACTGCTTAGCTTTATAATTACTTTCCAATTCCTTTGGAAAAAGATTCTCTTGAGTTTTGTAACCCGAAAACGCTTCGGCTTCAGAAACATTTTGGCTTTCAGTTAAATTTTCTGGCTCTCTTTCTGCTACAACTTCTGTCTTTTTAGCTTTTACTTTGGAAATAACCTTGGTCTTTTTAACACTTGCCAATGACTTGCTTTCCAAAGCCGCTGCGACTACAGGTTTTGGCCTCGTACCAATGTCTGAAAATCGGTTCGAAGAAGAAGTTTTCGGTAAGTGTTTAAGCTCAAAGCCAGCCTCCTTGGCATATGTCTGTCCGCGCTCATCCATTGTTAAAATAAAAACTTTTTTGGAAAGCATGTCTACCTGCTTTTTTAAAAGTCTTAAATTTATACTGTCGTTGAACAAAAAACAGCGTTTCGGACAAACCAAAACCAACTCGCTTGCTTTTTCTTTTTTAATTCGAGCAACTATCTTAGCTACATCGTCTTCCAAGTTTATGTAAATAGACGGGATCATAAAACTTTAAAATGCTAAATTTCAAATTAGCAATAAATTTAAAACAGTAAGAGCATACTTTTTAATTTGAAACTCAACATTCATTTCATCTATATATTATTACAAATACCCCTTTTATAGCAAACCCTTAAACTGAAGCCTTTTAGTAAAACTAATTTTCTTGCTATTCTCCACCTCCGGCTGATCAAACGGATCCACCTCTCTTAAAAGTGAAGAATACACAGCAAAAAGCTGCCAAAAAGCAGTAAATCTGCCAATTTCCTTAGGACTAAAATCGGAAAGCTGCATATGCACTGCCGGTATACCTCGAATTCTGGAATCCTCTACATTAGCCAATGCTTCGGCATTCAAACCTTCTGACAAAGGGATTTTACTTATATCAAATAAGTGACGTCCTTTTATTTGCACGCTATGGGTTTCGGTCGGATACTCAGTATTTAAGTTATTTAGAAACTTATTTACAGTTATAAAAAACCCGGCTATGTTTTTTTGTCCGCCATAATATCTTTGTGTGGTGTGATGCTGAACTTCCGGACCTTCATGAGCAAAATAACTTTGACCTTTGCCATTTTTACCAAAAGACTCATGACACAATTGGACTATACCGAAGCTGGATGGAAATAAAAAGTGAGAATAAAAAAACATCAAAACGTCGGCATACCCTTTCTGTTCCAAAAGAAATAAAATCGAGGACGCTTTCCAAGCTAAATTATCCTTTTCGTATTCCCGGTAAATTTCCAAACCGCCTTCGTATAAACTTTTTGTATCTATACCGCAAATCGCAGCTGCTATTAAATTAACTTCTGTAAGACCGGTATATCTACCGCCTATAGGCGGATGCTCTACCATCGGCCAATTCATTTTTTCAGCCACAGCTTTTAAAGGACTAGCTTTGCCGGTAACCACCAAAATTTTATAATCCAAAAAAGCAAAAGTTTCTTCCAACTGCGTGGTGTTTTCGCCCGACTTGCTCACAGGCAACACTAAAGTTTTTTCTTTTGGCAAAGTATTTTTAAGCTCGGAAATATAATCCGGGTCAACCGTATTCAAAAAATAAACTTTTTTTGTCGCCTGATACTTTAAAGCGTTATATAAACCAAACAGCGGGTTTATACTCCCTCCATGCGCTACCACCAAAATATTTTCGTATAAAGAATATTCAGTTTTTAACTTTTCCAACAACTCAAAATCCGGTTTGTAGCCCAAAAAAACCGGTCTACTTTTTGGTAAAATTTTTGTATCAAATTTTTGCGCTTCAGGTGTGTTGTAAAAGTTTAGAGTCATAGGGTGGCAGCTTTTTAGCTGGTAGCTAATTAGCTTGTTACGTTTTCAGTTTTTAAAATTTCGAATAATATTCCCTTAGTTACTTGTAGTAAGCCCGTTAGTCATTTTATTTAACATTTTCATAACCTCCAGCAATAGGCTTTCTGCTCTAAGAAAATCAATCTCATTTGCAAATTTTAACCTTTTTGCTAGTTCAAGTTGAGTCTCTAATTCAGCTCCTGATGCATATGCGATTATTAAAAATTGCCGAAAATCCTTTTTAGTTCCCCTTCTTCTACCTTCTGCTATATTTGATGGGATTGAGACAGAACATCGACGGCTTTGAGAAACAAGCCCGTATATTTCGGTTTTTGGATACTTTTCAGTTAGGGAATAAACTTCAATTACCAAATCCATAGATCGCTGCCAAACTATAAGTTCTTTATATGAATGAATCATTTAAAAATTTATCTGATTTACAAAGCATCCTGCCTAACTAGCTAAAAAGCTACAAGCTAATAACCTAACTAATTACCGCCTTAATCCTTCTCACTCCAGCCGAAGAAGCTTCTTCTTTTTGGATTTTAAATTGACCGATAACTGCGGTGTGTTCTACATGCGGACCACCGCAGAATTCGCGGGAAACAACTTCATCTGTCGAAGGATCGTAAACGGTATAAATAGAAACGGTCTCCGCATACTTTTCGCCAAAGACTCCAATAGCGGCAAGTGCGCGAGCTTCTTCTAGGGACATGGTTTCTTTTTTAACTTTCAAATCGCGAGCAATCCAGTCGTTAACCAAAGCTTCTACCGCTAAAATTTCTTCCGGTGTCATTTTCTTGTCAGGAGTAAAGTCAAAACGAGTTCTTTCTTCGGTTATATTGCTCCCCTTTTGCCAGACATTGTCGCCCAAAACTTGCCTTAAAGCAGCATTCATAAGGTGAGTTGCGGTATGGAGACGCACAATTTTTTCACTGTGACTAGCAAGCCCACCTTTAAACTGCCCAGCGCTAGCCGTGCGTGACAGCTCTTGATGCTTTTTGAATTCCGCTTCGTATTCTTTTTCTTTTTCAGCGTCAAAAACCTGCCCTGCCTGGACAGCCAACTCTTTAGTTAATTCTTTAGGAAAACCATAAGTCTGATACAAGTCGAACGCATCTGTTCCGCTAATTCTTAATTCATCATTCTTAATTCTTAATTCAAACTGCTTGAGGCCTTTTTCCAAAGTTACTTCAAACTTTTTTTGTTCAGCCAAAATTACACTAAAAACTTTTTCAGACCCAGTCACAAGCTCCGGGTAAGCACTTGCATACTCAGCAATTACTTTGCCAATTAAAGCTTCCAGCCATTTACCTTTTAAGTTTAAAAGCCTGGCCATAACCATAGCGCGGCGAAGCAAACGGCGTAGTACATATCCGCGGTCTTTATTAGACGGCTCCACGCCATCATTTACCATAAACACACTCGCTCTTATGTGGTCTAAAATTATTCTGGCTTTTTTAACTTCGTCATTGGTCATTATGTCTTGGCTCAAAGCCAAAACTTCCCACATGCCTTTAAAAATTTCTGTGTCGTATACACTGCTTTGACCGCTGAGTACGGTTAAAACACGGTCTAATCCCATACCCGTGTCGACATTTGGCTTTTTTAAGGGCACAAGTTTTCCGTCCGGCATTTTTTCGAACTGCATGAAAACATCGTTCCAAATTTCAACCCATTTGGGGTTATTAACGTCGTACTCTCTTGGAGCGGGAGTAAAGTCGTCTATCCAATAGTGCATTTCGGTGTCTGGACCACACGGACCGGTACTGCCCGCAATCCACCAATTTTTTTCTTTTGGTAAAAAAGAAATTCTATGTTCAGGTACTCCTAAACTTTTCCAAATTTCAGCCGACTCCGTGTCTTTTGGCGCGTCTTCGTCGCCGGCAAAACAAGTGAAGGCCAGTCTTTCCAAAGGTAGTCCCAAACCAGTTTCTTTGTTAGTCAAAAATTCAAAAGACCATTTTATGGCATCTTCTTTAAAATAATCGCCAAAGCTCCAATTACCGAGCATCTCAAAAAAGGTTAAGTGAGTGTCGTCACCCACTTCTTCTATGTCCCCCGTGCGGATGCATTTTTGTACGTTGGTTACGCGCTTACCGCCCGGATGTTCTTGTCCCAGCAAATACGGCACCAAAGGGTGCATACCAGCTGTAGTAAAAAGCACGCTCGCATCATTTTCCGGCACCAAAGACGCGGAAGGTATAATGGTGTGGTTTTTTGACTTAAAGAAATTTAAGTATTTTGTTCGTAATTCGTTTGCTGTTATTTTAGACATACATTAAGTAATTTCAAATTCAAAATTCCAAATACTAAATGAGCCTTAACTTTATTAATTCAAACTTTTGAAATTTGGAATTTGTTATTTGGAATTTGTTATTTCTTCAACTGCTTTTTCCATTTGTGGATCTTTGCCGTCCTTTATATCCTGTTCGGTTAACTTAACTTCTACGTCCGGAGTTAATCCGTCGTGGTTTAAATTCTTACCCCCAGGAGTTATCCATTTTGCCACTGTAACTTTTACCGCACTACCTCCCTGCAAATCAACCAATTCCTGCACACTGCCTTTACCAAAAGATTTTTCACCAATAAGTTTTGCCAAGTTATGGTCTCTTAAAGCACCCGACAAAATTTCCGAAGCCGAGGCGCTACCGCCATTTATAAGTACAACGGTCTTTATATTGGCTAACTTGTCAGGACCGGTGGAAGTATATTTAACCGAATCCGCCTGGCTTCTGGCTTCTGTAACTACTATATCACCAGGCTTTACCCACAAAGACGCCAACTGAACAGCGGTCTGCAAATACCCGCCCGGATTATTTCTTAAATCCAAAATTATTCCCTCAGCGCCTTTAGCAAATACATCTTGCACTGCTTTATTGAACAAAGGACCAGTGTCGTCGCCAAAACGTGAGATGGTTATAACCGCCACTTTCTTTTTTTGCTCACCCAATTCCTTAATTTCCCATCTAACACTTTTTATTTCGATCTTGTCTCGCTTTATTGTGACATCAAAGGTTTGCGTTCTGCCTTCTCTATATATAGTCAAAGTAACTTCGGTACCTTTTGGTCCTCTTATCTTACTTACTGTATCTTCCGTACTCCAACCTTCCGTGCTTTGGCCATTCACTTTAACAATTACATCTTTTGCCAAAATGCCGGCTTTTTTTGCCGGACTATCTTCTAAAGGAGCTACCACAGTAATTAAGCCATCTTTTTTTCCTATTTCCGCACCTATGCCGTCAAAACTTCCGGCTAAGGCAGTTTTAAAATCCTCTTTAGCTTTTGGAGGAAAAAATTCTGTGTAAGGGTCACCCGCTGCAGCTACGGCTCCGCTGACCGCACCGTACAAAGTTTTCTCCGGATCCACCGCACCTTCTATATATTTCTGGTTAACTTGGTTAATAGCCTGCCATAGTAAATTGTAGTCAACATTTTTTGGAGTGTCCGATTGATTTACGATTTTAAACTCCTTAGGGTCATAAACATAACCCTTTACCCCCTGCTTAAAGCCCAAATAATAACTCAAGACTATTAAAATGACCGCGCCCAAAAAGAACTTATTCTGACCACGGCCGGAAGAAGGAACTGGTGTATTTATGTTTTGATTTTCCATGAAAATTTAAATTAATATAAGTAAATATAACAAAAATGGGACACTTTGCAAAATTAGCCCATAGCCAAAATGTTTTATTTTATCGCCGACCACCTGTCACCTGTCACCTGTCACCTGTTATTTGTTATTTGTTATTTGTTATTTGTTATTTGTTATTTGTTATTTGTTATTTGTACTACCCACTCACCTTTCTATTTTTCTTAAAAAGGTTTAAAACTACTAAAGCTGCAAATCTTCCATACACGCCTAACCAAACTAACCAGTTTAGTATAAAAGGATACTCAGGAGCATAATGTTTTTTATAAAAAATCCACATGGCGTCATGAAACCACTTTAAAGCTTTAAAGGGAGTTTTTTTGGAGGAAGAACCTTTAAAATGAATTATAAAAGTTTTGGGGTAATACCAAACTTTATAACTCGCTTCTTTAACTTGCCAACACAAATCTATATCTTCCCCATACATGAAGAAGGATTCGTCGAAAGCTGGTAGCGGGTAGCTGGTAACGTACAATCTGCGACAGAACATAAATGCGCCCATGCAGGAATCTATTTCTTGAGAAGCGTTCTCGTCTGTGTCGAGCATGTTGTAATTGGAGTTCGATATCCTAAGCAGTCTCAGCAACGAATTCCAAGGGTTAGGAAATCTTCTTCTGCAAGCAACATCCAGCCTGCCGTCAGGCAAAACAACTTTACATGTACTAACCCCAATTTCCGGATGCTCTTCCATAAACTCATACATAGTTTTTAAAGTGTCGGGCCGAAGCTCCGTGTCCGGATTTAGTATGAGTATGTATTTTCCTTTTGCTTGCTCTATTCCTAAATTATTACCTTTTGCAAATCCATTATTAGAATTTTTTATTATGTCCATTTTGTCACGGCCGTGAGTTTTTGGACACTGACTCTCCAGCCAATCGACAGTGTTATCGGTAGAACCATTATCTACCACAATTATTTCCCCTGTGTAATTGCCTGATTTATTAGACTCCGTGACAGCATTAAACGAAAATCCTTCGCTCTTTAAAATGCTTGGCAAAAGACGTTCTAAATCTTTTTTAGAATTATAAGAAAGTATAACTATTGAAATATTTACTTCATTGACCTGGTCCATAAATTATGTTACATTTAACAATCATATTTGGAGGAATGATGCTTTTACACGGCTCGATCATACTTACCCGCCAAGGCTTTGTTACGAACAACCCAACTAACCCATTACCTGTTGTTTCGGAACAATTACCCGACGGCACACAACTTCTCCACCTAACCGAAATGGGGACGGCCAGAAACCAGTACACCGTGCAGAGGGGCATGCTATGGCCAGAAGGCTTACCAGATTACGCATTAAAGCCCGAAACCCTTTGGTCAAGACTTAAGGGAGCAGAGGTCCGATTTTTAATTCTGCACCCGAGCCCCGAAGTGCCCGAATCCGACAGCGACTAACTCTTGTCAGCTGTTTTTTTTATTTTCTGCAAATACTTTCTCTTTTTCCACATAACCGGCAATTTCTTAAACAATTCAGGCAAAACTTTTAAAGTCGAAGTTTCAAACAGCACTATATAGCCTAACATAAAAAACTCTCTTATAAAAAACTGGGGGTAAAAATAAGGCGAATTCTTCACATACATAAATATGTGGTTCTTGTAGTTAAGCTGCCTTACAAAAGGCGAAAGTTTTTTATGATGCTTTATAAAACCCAAAATGTCTTTATACCCGCCTTTGGAAGAACCGGCTGTTCTGCCATGGTAGGCAACCGCCTCCGGCACAAAAATATTTTTCCATCCTGCATTTTTCATACGCCAACTCAAATCTACATCTTCCCAGTAAGAATGAAAATCAGGATCGAAGTACTCGTTTTCAATTTTGATATTTGATATTTGATATTTGATATTTGATAACGTTTCCGCTCTATACATTGCACTGGCTGCGGATACTGCATCAACTTCCGTTAAACCGTCATACTGTCCCTTGTCTTCTTCATACTGCCCCCTATCTCTTGCTCTGCCTGACTTGGATATAACCACTCCAGTTGTATCTATCACACAAGGGGAATCCTTGTGCGACACAAGGATTCCCCTTGTGTCCTCATTTAAAATTTTATACAACTTGCCCGTCGCTGCCCCTACACTTTCATCCGCTTCCATAGCTTCAACCATTTTCTCCAAGTAGTCTGGCTCCATAATCAAGTCTGGGTTTACAAGCTGAAAGTATTTAACAACATCTTTACCACCTCCCCCGCCTACGGCGGGTACTCCTCCTATAGGAGGAGAATGCTGCAATCCCCTCCCATTAGGAGGAGTACGATGCGTTAGCGTCGGGGGGTGGTAATTCTTTCCTAACATTTCAGAAGTTTGACAATACTTTTCAAACACCAGATTATGACCTTTGGCAAAACCAATGTTAAACCCTGAGTCTATTATTTCTACTTGGGGGTAATGTTTTTGTATGTATTCCTTGCCACCATCCTCGTTCCCCGCAATTACCACCACAAACTTAAAATCTTTATAGGTCTGTTTAAAAACCGCATCAAAGCAGAGCGGTATCCATTTTATGCTATTATAAACAACCTGAACGAGAAGGACTTTTGGCATGAGGTGCGGAATTATTCTAATTAACCTAATTATTCTAATTAAATCCCAAGCCCCTAAATCCCAATTACGACATTGGGTATTAAAAATTGTTTAGGGTACTTAGAATAATTAGAATAATTTACAGCTTTAATTACTACCACTAACTTGATTACTAGTTAAATTAACAAAAAAGTAAAGCATTAAAAGTATAAACAAGTCTATATACATTTCCGCTCTAACCGTAAAAGACAAATACACAGTCATGACTATAAAAAAACAGGCGTAGGCATATAAATTTATAGACAGAAAATTAGGATTGGTTTTGTAGTACTGCCAAAGCATTGTTAATAAAAAACCAAAAATAAACGGTACAAAAATAAATGCATATATTCCAAAGTCCTGAACAAACGGAAACAAATATGTTCCCGTATTCCACCAGCTCTTAAAAATAGCCCCCAAATCATAGTCCGACTTTAAAGCATGTAGACCTAAAATATTGGTAAAGGGGTCCAGCGTCACTTTACCATACTGAAGCTCGTGAGTTTGATAATAAGTGTCCGCGCTCATTAAAGCCTGCATATTAAAAGATATACCTACATATATCGGTAAAAACACCCCAAAACCTTTGGGAACTTTGTCATAATTTATTTCAGTAATGGTTCCCAAATAATTTTCTCCATAACTTTTATTTTGTCTCAAAATTGGTATAGCGACCAAAACCGCTACCGAGACTATTAAAAAGGCTGGGTAAAATTTTAGAGCCTGTTTTAAGTTTGGCTTTTTCATAAACAAGTACAAAGCCATAATCCACAAGTCAATCATGTATATTTGCGTACGTGAGGCAAACAAAGTCAAAGCCACTGCCCCGACTATAGCCATAACGCCTAAATCCCAATGCTTTCTAAATGAAAAATTTTCGAAGAAAATTAGGAAAAAAATTAAAGGCACAAAAATTCTGGCCAATTGTGCCGCATAGTTTATTAAGCCCGGCACTTTCTCGTCAGCCGCAAACCTAAAAACATCTGGGCTTTCGGCCAAAAGCGGAAAGGTACCGGCTATTTCATAAAACTTATACAAACCAAAAACAGAAAGAAAGAAAAGTGCATAAATACTAATTCTTAAAGAAAACGTGGAAAGATTGGTTTTTTTTAAAAAATTCCAGCTTTGCCAAAAAGGATACTTTTCAAAAAATTTCTTGGCAGCCCAAAAACCCAATATAAATAAATTCAGCGACACAGCAATTAGCAAAATAAACCTGCCGGTCCAGTCTACTTCTATTCTAGACAAGTGAAGCCTCGGGATCCCTATCGCCGCCATCCACGCGCTCAACATAAGCCACAAAGGACTAAACTTATATGGCCCGCGAATGAAGACAATAAAAAAAGCAAGGGCTAGGGTAGAAAAAATTAAAAAAAGAAAAAGTTCCATTATTTTGCAATCAAATTATTCTAATTCCTAATTAACCTAATTGACCTAAAAAATGTCCAATTTCTAAACTGGGGCTTGGGATTTATTTATAAATTAGGTCAATTAGAATAATTAGAAATTACTTCCAAAGTTTTCCTCGCACACTTTCCCCAACTAAATTGTTTAAGCCTTTCAAAACCTTTATGTTTTAAGTTATCCGCCAAAGATTTGTCTAGCAAAACATTTTTAATAGCGTTCTTAATTTCTACTTTGTTGTGTGGGTCAAAATACACAGCCGCCTCACCTGCCACTTCAGGCAAACTAGAAACCTTAGAAGTTATAACCGGTGTGCCGGCCGCAAAGCTTTCCAAAATTTGCATACCAAAACCTTCGTAAAAACTTGGCAAAACTAAAGCGCTTGCCCCATGAAGAATAGCATACTTCTTCTCCTCGCTTACGTGGTTTAAATAATTTACTATATCCCTATTTCTCTCTATCTCTTTCATTATGGATTCAAACTTCCAACCCGGTTTTCCTACTACCACAAGCTTATGTTCAATTTCAGGATGTTGTTGTTTTAATTCCCTAAAAGCTTCTATTAACCCTTGCAAATTCTTCCGTGGTTGAATAGTAGAAAGAAAAAGAATGTATGGATTTTGAATTTCAAAATTTGGAATTTGTAATTTGATATTTGAAATTTCATTCTCGTATCCATGATGTATTACAACAACCTTCTTTTCATCAACATTATAAAACTTCACTAAGTCTTTCTTGGTACTTTCTGAAACTGCAATTATTCTAAAAGCTCTTTTGACCGCAAAACCTGTAGACCATTCCAAAAAATTTCTCATAAACCAAGTAAAGCTTTGGGGGAAATATTTCCAAGCTAAGTCGTGAATAGTCACCACGGTTTTTTTTGGATGAATAATTGGCAAAGCTGAAGCTGGAATAAATAAAACATCCACAGGATTAAAAAGCATTTCCCAAGAAATTCTTAACTGTGTCCAGAAAATCGGAAATGGCATTACCTTAACCTGAAAGTTTTTGGGCAACTTCAAAAACCAAGCCTCCGGACTATGCCGGAGGTAAAGTATATATTCGTTTTCGTGGTCTATTTCCGCCAAATGCAAAATTAATTGTTTTGCATAATGCTCCACTCCGGTTTTTTGTAGCGTATTAGCCCGCTCGGCTTCTATACCTATTTTCATGATTTTCTGTGGTAAGATTCTATTCATATGTAGTTGCCCCATTTATAGGGCTGGCAACTTAAGACAGCCTGATAAATCAAGCAACTAGAATCATACAACTATTCATCTAGTAAATTTAAAGGTAGAAAGGATTTGATCTATTACCTTAATATTCTCTCCTGAGTACGCTCCAGCATCCACACCATATAAAAGATTATTTTTAACAAGACCAATACTCATATCACTATTGGTTCCTTGCATATTTTTATTTACACAAATATTCGTTAAAACCCCATCTAAAGTTACCGATTTAAATATTGGTGAACAAGCTTTGTTTTCCATTTCCATATCTTTAGGACTAAATGCTCCGATTCTTAAAAATGGCAGGCTGCCCCCTGCTCCAGAAACAACCTTTTTAGATTCTAAAATATTTGCAGGAGTGTCTATATTTACAGAAACATAATGATTGTAATACAAAGAACCCGAATCTACTTGTACTTCGGACATATCTAAATATTCTGGGTACCTAAACTCAAACCCATATTCTTCATTCCTATAAGTTTTCCAGACTTTCGTGTCTACATTAGCCTGATTACTAAGCCTCTCCATATTTTCTCTCTGCATTCTTTGACTTCCCGGAGGCAATGTAGACAGCTGTTCGTCTAAGCCTTGGTTATAAGCAACCCACACCAAAAGACCACCCACCACGAAAGAAAGCGCCGAAATTAAAATCATTGGCCAAAAAGACTTGAAACCTTTCTTACTTTTAGCTTCCTCTGCTACCTGCTCAACATTTTTATTTTCCATATAAAAGATTACTTAAAATTCAATTTGTATACCAATTTTCTCTGAAACTTTTTTCGCCCAATCTTCAAGTCGTTTAAACCTTTCTGCACCTATAATCCTTTCTTGATCCCGAGTTTCCATGTCTTTTAATAGCCGATCCAAAGCTTTAGTGTGTATATTCTGATTTCTTTCGATCGTGTCAACACGTACGGTTAAATCATCAACACTTTGTTGTGTTGCTAACAGCTTTACTGACTTATCAAAATGTTCCTGTGTAAGTTCCATAAATTTATTTGTAATTATATAACAATCATACCATAAAAGCCTTAAAAATCGAACTTTTGTATTTTTGAGGAAAGTAACTTTTTAGCCGCCTTATTTTTACCCTTACGCCCTTTTCTAAGAGCTTTTCTTTAAGACTTTCTGTGTAGGCTTTTTGGTCGTAACCCAAAGCTACTATGTCGGGCTTTTCTTTTACAATATGGGCTATGTAATTATCTTTCGCGCCCAAAACTACCTTGTCCGCTATATTTAATTTTTTTACATTTTTAACCCTCGCACTTTCGGAATTTAAAGGTTTCTGACCTTTTATTTTTTTTACATTCACATCACGAGCCACACTAACAATCAAGTAAGAATTAGAAGAAAGCTTTTTGGCTTGCTTAAATAAATTTAAATGCCCTGGGTGGAGAATGTCGAAGGTCCCAAAGAGCATGATTCTTGTTTGTGATTTTGGATTCTCTGTAAACATAGTTTTAAATTCCAAATGACACCAGCCCAACAGAGTCATTCTGGCGGGAATAACAAATTTCAAATAAGTGCCAAAGCACTAATTTATAAATTGTGATTTAATTGGAAATTTGAAATTTAGAATTTGAAATTCCTTAGCTCTTCTTTTTTTACAAATCTCAAAATTAATAAACATATAAAATAAACCCCTGCACCAACCGCTATATTTAGCACCAAATTATTTTCCCTCATCCCCCACAAAACTACTCCCATTACACCAGCGGCAAGAGCTGGCTTCCAGACAATAGACAAAAACTTAAAGTCGGTAATGTTTTTCTTAACAAAATAAAAATAGAAAATGCCTTGTATAACTTCACTTATAACAGTCATGAAAGCTGCGGCCTTAATTCCGTAATGCGGGATTAATAAAATATTACCCACCACGTTCAGCAAAACATTCAAACCAGTAACCAAAGCTGCCTTTTTAGTTAACTGAGATATTATAAGTGAGTTAACCGGTATATATATAAACAAAATCGCCGAAGCCCAAATAAGAACAGAAAGCACCGGCGCCGAGCCTTCAAACTCTTTTCCGGCCAAAAGCAAAACCAAAGGTTTGGACAAAATACTACCACCAACCGCCATAGGTAAAGCCATAAAAATCATGAGCCGTATATATTTCTCCAAGGTATTTTTTACGTCTAGCAAAAAACCTTTGGCCATAAAGCCGGTTAAAACCGGAAAGAGTACGTGAGAAACGGAGGCCGGAAAAAAATTCAAGATGTCTAAAAATTTATACGCAGCAGTATAAAGCCCTGTCTGCTCAAACCCAAGCATGCGCGTAATTATTACTACATCTATGCGGTTATAAATTGCACTAAATCCAACTAAAATAGCAAAGGGCCAAGCATTTTTTAAAATTCCAACAATAGACCCGTGTTCTGAATCAATTTTCTTTGAAGGCTCACCCACTCTTTCCTCTCCCTTACTTACTAGATATTTTTTTGTAAAGATTCTATACAAAATTAAATCTAATATACCAAATATCAACTGCACGCTGGCCAAAAAAACTATATACTTTTTAAAAACTATAGCTAAAAATATTATGGAAATATTTACTCCGGAATTTAAAAAGTTTATAAGCGCAACTTTTTTTAAATCCTGATTAGCGGTCATAACGGACAAATACGGGTAGGTTAAAGCATTAGCCACCATACCCAAACCGGTAACAGCCACAGCGGCCATTACAACCGGTTCATAGCCCCGCAAAAAAGCTACAAAAAGCAAGATTGCATACAAAAATAAAGAAGCAAAAATTTCAAATCTCAGAAATTGCCTAAAGTAAACTCGGGTATTTTCCGGCTGTTCGCTCATTTTTTTGGTTATAAACTGCTGAACACCAAAGTCTACCAAAGTAGAAAAAATAAGCACATACGACAACACAAACTGATATTGCCCGCTACCAAACGGGCCTAAATACCGAAAAAGCTGACTGTAAGCTAAGAGCAGTAAAAACAGAGCTATAACTCTTGAAGCCGTTAGCCAAAAAATATTTTTTATAGCAAGTGACATGTAAACATTTTAACACAAATACCACAAAAATACTCGCATATTCTCACTCTAAAAAATCTCCTATGCTATAATATATTTTATGAAAACAAAAACAATTATTTTAATTATCTGTCTTTTTCTTTTCGCATTTTCCACCCCTGTCCGTGCAGAAAGTGCAGACAACACTTCAACAACAACCCCGGCTGTTTTGGGACTCCAAGTCCCCGAAGTTCCCTACTTAATTCAGAAAATAAAGGAGGCAAAGGAACTTTTAAAACCGGTTAAGTTAAACTATGTACTCAGCCCCGTTTACACGACCAACAAAAAAACCAAAAAGAAAGTAGTTTCCAAATACAATTTGGGTGACAGAGATTTAATGCTGGCAATTCTACAGCCCGATGGACAAATAAAAATAACAGGCGCCATTCAAAAAGGCAGGAGCTTTGTTTTTCCGGACAAAAATTACAATATTTCCCTAGTCAGATTTAACGGCGTAAATAGCCGCTTTAAAGTTTCAAACCCAGAAGGCGGTAAAGTTGTGGCTTTAAAGTATTTAATTACACCGGTCGAATCCGGCAGCAAAGTTTCCATAGAAAACTCTTTATACGAAGCTCTTTACACTCCCTATTCCCCCGACTTAGAACAAAGCGATGTTGCGGCATACGGACAAAAATATTTAGACCAAGTTATTAACCAAGTCGCAGAACAATTAAAAAGTTATCCTTCAGTCTCAGTTCCCGGTACTACCGTCACAGAAGCCATTAGACCCGGACTTATAAAGGCCCTAGTATACGCAGAACACATGGATACCGGAGAGCTTTTAGGAGCTTCCGATATAAGCCCAATTTCCAACCGCATAAATACGCTTTTTGCTATAAATGAAGGAGACACCTATCGCTACAGCGGCTCAAGCGCCGGAGCTTTGGGCATATCACAATTCATAGAAAGCACTTATTTAGGTTTAGTCAAAAGACACAGCGCCGCTAACCTTATACCAAACTTCAAAGATGGGATGGCTAACCACGTAAACAGTATAAAATCTACTTATCTTTTACTCGACGACTATATTCATGCAGTAAGAGACAGAGCTGAGGGCGCGTTTACAATAGGCCAAGCTTTTGACTACGGAGTTGCTGCCTACAACGGCGGAGTGGTTCGTGTGGCTAGGGCCCTAAACAATTTTGGCTCAAACTGGAACCAAGATCGCAGCGGTGAAATTTCTAGCATCGAGTCCCAAATAAAAAAAATGTCCTCTGAGGTAGAATCTTTAAGAAAAAAAACTAACAGGATTTCTTATTACATAGCTACACAT
>CAZGAF010000007.1:27012-33100 GCA_964523855.1 uncultured Candidatus Saccharibacteria bacterium
AAAAAAACCTTAGCCACAACAGACAAAAAAGCGAGGGCCGCGCTCCAAACCAAACTCGACAATATGAGAGCCGAACTTGCTTCTATAAAAGACAGGCTCACCGCTATGCAAAACGGAACTCTAAGAGCCGAGACCCGAAATTATTTACAAAAAATTTATAAAGTAGTTAGTTCCCTAAACTCCTAACGCATACTATTTAAAAACCCTATTTTCCGTAAGGAAAATAGGGTTTTCTCTATTTCTCTAACACTTCCCCCTTAGCATAAGCGTCTACTTCTGCTTGGGGCAAAGTTACTATATTGCTTGGTTTAATTCTTCTGGCCTTAAAGGCTTTTTCGGTCATTGGCCTTAACTGAGACTTAGAAACCAAATACACGGCAGCGCTGCTATCGCCTTTTACAATTGTACCATCTTTAGGCGGTACTGCCGGCCCATCTGCCCAACCTGTAACCTCTGCTTCCGAGAACACAAAGTCAGGGGTAATTTTTCTCTGACCTTTTACAAAGCTCGATATGCTATGTTTCGCACCTTCTTTAAACAAGTACAACTGCCCATTCTTGTTTCCCACTGCAAACCAAGTTCTATCTTTAGGCGCTGCATAAGAACCCAAAGTTAAGCCCGCCACTTCGTCTGGGGCCAAACTTACAACATTCTTAAAGCTAAAGCCGCGATTTTTAAAGAGCTCGGCTGAAAGAGGCTTCTTTAAACCTTGGTCAACCAAATACACAGCTGCGCTATCGCTAGCTTTTATTAAAGTATTATCAAGCGGGGGTACAAAACCATTTTTCGGATAACTGGCAACTTCCATATCCGGAACTGTCATAACCTTAGACGAAGATATTTTTCTTTGTTTAAATGTATAAGCGCTAAAAAGTTTTAACTCGCCTCTGTCTACCAAATATATGGCCGAACCAGCCTGACCCTTTACAATAGTTCCGTCATTAGGCGGTAAAACCGTAGACGCTTCAAACAAAGCAAATTCTTCCTGGGTAATATTCAAAAAATTGTTCGGATTCAAACTGCGTTGTTTTAAAACCAGCTCCGAAGCCGGATGAGCTTTGTTTTCCAAAAACACATAAGCTTGCGTCATACTACCAACCTTAACTATGGTATTGTCAGCCGGACCTAGAACTTTATCTTGCGGATAACTAGCCAATTCGTTGGGAGAGACGGTAATTTTAGTGGCAATATTTAAATTGCGCGCTTTGGCTACGAAGTCCGGCAAAAGCAAACGGCTTCCATTTTGAATTATGTAAGTTTTTGCGTCCCCTGCCAAAGAAAGAATTGTACCGTTCGGGTACCTAAACCATTCTTGAAAAAATTTCCAAAAATTGTAGTTGCCATTAAACACATGCGGAGTATACCTGTACAAAGCTGCGGTAGCACGGTTAGCCAAAGTAACAAGCGAAGTAGCCGGAGCGTTGTATGGGGGTCCTTGTGTGTTGTCTATAGTGACAGTTTGTCCAACTTTAGCCGGAGCTCCGTTAAGCTGAGGACCTCTGCCGTTTACTACCGAGTACGACTTCATTAAGGACTTAGCTGCGCCTAAATATCTGTTTCCAGCCGAATCAAAATTCCCAAAGAGTTGAAAATAAAAGCCAGGAAATAAGTCTCCGCACCCTCCGCTGTCGGGACAGTCAAAGCCCATAGCTCGGTCTAAGGCTTTTTGCAAGACCGCTTCGCTGGCTGTTTTTCGACCAGTAACCAAACTCTGTTCCTTTTCCAGTGTTACCAAAATGACCTGAGGATTTAGTCCGCTCTGCCGGGAGGCGTCCCAAATAAGCTCTGCGGCTGTTCTAAGTCTAGGTAAATTTGGCTGTGGGTCTTCCAAACCCTGCTTTACCGAAACTTGAGCAGGCTCTTTTAATTTAAGCAAAAAATCGTTAGAAGTATTAGCTAAAATAGACTTCTTTAATTCCAAAAAACTCTGAACGCCCCCTGGTCCTCCAAAAGTTTCTATATCCGCAAAGACACTGTCTTCTATAAGTTTATTCGGATTAAAGCCTGGGTCCAATTGCGCAAAAAGAGACAAAGGTAAACTAAAAACTAGAACAACTGAAAGCAAAAGTTTTAAAATTTTGTTTTTTTTCATAATTTAAATATTTTAACGGAAATTTGTGTTTTCGAAATGGATCACTTTTATAATTTCCAAATAATTAATTTTTAAAAAATAATTATCTTATAAATGCCTCTCCTATATTATAACTGTTAAAGTCATTTTTTGTGATTGTCATAACTGGAAAAATTTTAAGTCCTCTGTCCTTATAAAACGCTGCATTCACCGGGTGCAAAACATTTCCTACTGTCCAGTATAAAGTTTTCGAGCCCGTTCTTTTTACCAAAGTCCCTTCCTTAGGAGCTAAAAACTTACCCACCACCCAAGAATCCATCTCCACTGAATCTACAATTTTCACATCTTTAAAATCAAAACCTCTCTGTTTAAAAATCTGCCCCGTAACCGGCGACCTTAAGCCTTCTGAGATATAATACACCGTGGCATCATTCAAGCTTTTAACCAAACTCCCCACTTTCGGCATAACATAAGGCCCGACCGGCATTTTGTTCAAATTTTCAAAAGGTACATTTTTTATGGTAGAGTTTATAAAACTTTCGTTAAATACCCAAGGGGAGATAGGCCTCCTTTGACCCGAAGATATAAGATAGACCTGTGTCTGGCCTGGGCTTCTTACCACATCGCCTTCGATTACGTCCAAATGCGGAATGCTTTGAGCTAAACTGGCTACTACGTCTATTACCCCTGACCCAATCTTACCGTCGCACGAACGTCCGTCACACTGAGCCAAATTTAAATTATCTATTTTTTTTGCTGTAGAGATAATCCTATCCCGGATTTGAGAAGCAGAGGCGTAAGGAAATAGACTTTTTATTAACGCAGCTTGTCCAGATACAAACGCAGTCGCCAAAGAAGTCCCGGAGACATAAGCATAACCACTTTTTGTTGGAGTTTGTGTAATCGGGTCTGTATTTATAGTTGACAAAATACGCCTGCCCGGAGCTGAGACATCGATACAATTTTTGCCAAAGTTAGCAAAACTGGGCTTGACCATATTATGATCCAGCGCAGTTACGCCTATTACCATATTTTGGTTGTTATCGTTACAAACCGGAAAGACCGGATTTTCGTCTAAGTTCTTAGCCGAACTAGTGGAGTCGTTACCTGCCGCCGCCACTACTACAACGCCCTGATTAAACGCATAACTGACAGCTTTTGCAAGTTCGGCATCCTGGTCAAAACCCGTACCGCCCAAAGAAAGGTTTATAATATTCGCGCCCCTGTCTGTTGCCCAAATAATCGCTCTAGAAATTACACTCGACTCACCCTTACCTTCTTTGTCTAAAGCCTTTATGGGCATAATACTCACGTACCAATTAGTTCCCGCCACACCTTTGTTGTTGTTAGTTACCGCTCCCAAAATCCCAGTAACCAAAGTACCATGTCCATTGTCGTCTGAATTGCTAGCTTTTTCTATTGGTTTATTGTTCAAAAAATCATAACCTTGCAAAAAATTAACACCTTCCAAATCTTCGTGTGTCTGGTCTACGCCGGTGTCTATTATAGCGACTACTGTACTGGTAGACCCCACGGTCTTTTGCCAAGCTTCGGGAAAACCCGTAGCCATAAGTCCCCACTGTCTGTCTACGTTTAAAGGGTTAAGTGTAAAACCCGGATCATTAACCTCAACGGCAAAAGCATTTAAACTAAAAGCTTTAACTGAAAAGGTCGGGAGTAAAAAGAAAAAAACACCCAAGCCTGCGCTTAGGTAAAAAAATATTTTTTTAAATATGTTTCTGGTTGTTAACATGAAAACTAATACTTGCCTGTCCATAAGTTAAACCTCACTCGAAACAAATCCATAAGGACACCAAAATAACTTTTTAAACTCACCTTTGAGTCGCCTGCGTTATTCCAAACCACCGGCAATTCCTTTATTTTAAAGTTCATTTTTTTTGCTACAGCCAAAACTTCAATATCAAATCCAAATCTCTCTATGGTAACTTTCGAAAAAATAGCCTCAGCCGCTTTGCCGGTAAAAAGTTTAAAACCTCTTTGTGTGTCGTGTATTTCCCACAAGCCTGCCACCAGCCTTATTAAATATTTCGACCAATGACCCAAAGCTCTTCTGTACCACTGGGCATGTTCGTTTATTTTTGCACCGCTAACTTCTATAGAACCAATGACTACCTCGTAGCCTTCGTCTAATGCCTTTAACATTGGCAACATTTGGTCTATGGTTGTTGAATTATCAGCGTCCATAAAGAGCCTTACATCGCCCGAAGCTTTCAGCATACCCTGCTTAGTCACATAACCCTTGCCATGGTTTTTTTTGTTATCTACAAAAACCAAATTTTTAACCGTTGCAGACAAACCATTTACCACTTCTGAAGTCTGGTCTTTAGAGCCATCACTAACAACCAAAATTTCATAATCGTAAGACTGCTTTTGTAAAAAATTATGAATCGACTTTAAAGTACTGGCAATTCTCCCAGCTTCGTTATAAGCCGGAATAACCACAGAAAGTTTTTTAATTTGAGACATATTTTTATTTTTTACTGCTAAGTATATTATAGCACTAAACTTTATAAAAATCTTAAAATTTTTACTTGTAATCTTATTCTTGTCTTATACTTGAGACTTTTTGTTTCCAAGCGCTCTTTAAAATATTTTCTAAATCGCTATATTCTGGTTTAAAATTCCACTCCCTTAAAATTTTACTACTGTCAGCTACAGTTTCTGCCGCATCCCCTTCTCTTTTTTCCACCACTTCCATAGGAATAATTTTGTTTAAAGTTTCAGCTGCGGCATTTATAATCTCCAAAACACTCAAACCTTTACCGGTGCCAATATTGAAAACCTGATAAACCTGTCCAAAATGTTGCAAAGCCTCTACGTGCGCTCTGGCTATGTCTTTTACATGAACATAGTCTCTTACGCCGGTGCCGTCAAAAGTCGGAAAGTCATTGCCAAAAACTTTAACCAAAGGCTTCCTACCCGAAGCCACTTCCATAACATTGTCTATAAGATGTGAATGGTGCGTGGGCAAAACCGAACCGTCCGCTCGGCAACCGCAAGCATTAAAGTACCTAAATACAATTCCATCAAAGCCCGCAAACTGGCAAAAATACTTTATAGTTTTTTCAGCTAAAAGTTTAGAAAAGCCATACGGGTTATTGGGCCTAACCGGAGCTATTTCCGAAATAGGCATTTTTTCTTGTTCGCCATAAACCGCTGCAGTTGAGGAAAATATAATTTTGTTGACCCCCGCCTCTTTCATAGAAACCAAAAGCTTAGCCGTGTTGGTAACATTATTTTCCAAATATTTTTCCGGCTCTTTTACCGACTCGCCGACTTCTATGCTAGCCGCAAAATGCATAACGGCAGAAATTTTTTCAGCCGCAAAGATATCACGTAAAAAATTCAAATCTTTTATATCGCCTTCGTAAAATTTAGCTCCGGGGTGTAAGTTTTCGCGTTTGCCCGAAGACAAATTGTCGACTATAACAACTTCGTAGTTATGGTTAATAAGTTCTTCCACCACATGACTGCCTATGTAGCCTGCCCCGCCGGTAACCAAAATTTTTTCCGGGTTTAAAATAGGTTCGGCCGAAATATCTGTTTGCATGGAATTTTTAAAATTGGAAATTAGTTTGTTGTACTCCTCTATTAATAATACCACTACTTCTGGTTTTCCTTCCAGATTTAAAACCATACCACCGCCACGAGACTTAGCTTGAGAAATTAACTCTTCCAAATATTTATTGTCCATAAAATAAAAAGTAAATAAAATAAACAGCCCTTTTTGGCTGTTTTTGTTTTGGTATTTGTTAGTGTTATTTTGAGTATAATTTTAAAAAAAATACTTGTCAAACTTTTTATTAATTCTTTCTAAAATAAGCTTACTTAAAGCCAAATAAAAACTCTCCGTCAAGAAAGAGAGTAAGATGGACTAGTCCATATCAACGTAGCTCAAGCTGTTGGTAACGTCCTGCGAAGCCCGTAACATAGTATTTAAATGCTCCAGACTCTGCGGGTCGAACACCCCAATTACTCCACTTTTGGTGGAAAGGG
>CAZGAF010000007.1:33110-34313 GCA_964523855.1 uncultured Candidatus Saccharibacteria bacterium
TACCTTTCGGCAACTGCCTATCTTAATTGGCTTCCCCGGGGAAAAAGGCGAAAACCACTGGCCTTCTTCGAGGTCAATTATCACACCAGCGGCTGCGACTTGAGGGTCGCTGCCCTCAAACACTTTAGTGTAACAGTTGTTAGATGTGAAAACCAAACAAACTACCTGCATGTGCCTTCCTTTGAAGTTTTTCTTGCTGATTATTATACAGAAAATCCAAAAATAAATAAAATAGCTTCATAGACCTACTCAAACTCTTTTCCAGCAAATAAAAAAACCGGCACACAGCTTAACGCTGCCGCCGGTTTGAGATGCTGGAATCCGAAGCTCTTATCCCCACCGCGAATCGGTGAAAAAGCGACCTAACGTTCACAGGCGTCAACTGCATTTCAGTCGCTATCTCCGTCTCCGCACACCCGAGAAGGCGCATTTGAAATATTTGCAAGACATGCTCACAGTCCGTTTGCCTACTGAGCTGTTGTATTAAAATAATGTCTTCCAAAGACGCACCCACAGAAACCAGGAACTCGTCCCATCCGTCAAGCGGTTCCTGACCCGCCCAATGTTTGCGACTCCTAAAAAAATCTATGACCTGGTTTCGGGCTACGCGAAACAACCAAGCATGAAAGTTTTTTCTATCCCTAAGCGCACCGAGACTCCGATAACACTTCAGCCACACCTCCTGAGCCACATCTTCGGAATCTGCAACCGGCACACCGCGTTTTTGTATGAACCCCACTAAAAGGTCGTTATTCGCCAGATACAGTTCTACAAACTCTTCTTTTGTCATTCCTTCCCCTTCTTTAAACTACAAAATTCTACCACTTACAAAGAAACTTGTACATATTAAAAAAGAGTAACCCTGTTAAAAAGGTTACTCTTTTTCTACCAAGCTCTAAACCCAGAGCAGGTGTATAAAGGCTTAGTTGTTTAAAATAAGCCTGTTGAGCAATTCGCGTTTTTTATAGGCGGCAAAACCTAAAGTCAATAAAGTCGCAAAGGTTAAGCCAACGGTATCCGCACCAGTTTTCGGAGCCACGAAAGCACCCAAAACCTGCGGGTTATTTATACGAATAGTTACAGTGTTGCCATAAGTGTTAGTCATGGTGTAAGAAAGGTTGGAGGCCAAGCTATACTTTACCCTGACTTTAAAACTCTTAGACACGCTGCCATTAGCAGGCACAGTTAAGCCCGGATAAGTTA
>CAZGAF010000008.1:0-2526 GCA_964523855.1 uncultured Candidatus Saccharibacteria bacterium
AAATTATTTTTTGGGCTTGTTTTTTAAACTGGCTTGCGGAATATTGCCGTTTGGGATTTTGGGTGTCTATAAGATAATGGGGGACATTTTTGTAAACAAAAACTGTGGATAGATTTTTTTTGCTTTTAACAGTTTTCCACTTACCTTCAACTTTGCCGGTGCCAATATTTAAGCCTTTGTAGATTTGCCTGCTGTCCGCTGAAATAATTTCACCATTAAATTGTTTTGCTAGTTTTACAGCTAGCTCAGATTTTCCACTGGCCGTGGGCCCTATTACAACTAATAAATTTATTTTACTCATAAAAACATTCTATAGACCCGTTTAAAAAGTAATTGTATTTTAAGTCTTTTCTGTGAAAATATCAATTGTGTTTCACCAGTAAAAGTTATTTTAATAATTTTTTTCATATAACTGATCAATTTTTATATATCTGCTTTTATAAAATTGCCCAATAAGTAAAGGCAAAAATTGATATAATTATTATATACGATTTACTCAACAATAGTTGAAATTTAAAACAGAAAAAGCTTTTTATAAAAAAATGGTTTTGGGCAAAAGCATGTCTATTTTTGCTTTGTTTTTAATATTTCTACAAACACTAAATCCTTTTGTTACCTACGCTTTTTTAGAAAAGCCGAAAGTTAATGAAGTGCTGGTTGAATATTTTCCCAAGGTTGCTGCCCATGTGGAAACTTTAGGTAATGTATTTTTTTGGCAAAATGAAGAAGGTATATTGCAATCCGAAGATAATGGTTTGAAAACAACTGGCGCAAGTTTAGTTCTTAGACCTTTTTCTACAAGCTCAGAAGTTTCTTTGGAAAGCTCAAGCAGCCAAGGTTCTATGTTGGAAAATAAAACAGAAGAAAGTAAGGAGAGTTTAGAAACAGAACCGGAAATTTTGCTCGATGCGGGAGGCTTAGACGAAAGTGAAGATATGCCTTTTGTTGAAATTCCTACCAGCACGCAAATTTCTGAACCTACTCTAGAAGAAAATTTAAGCAGTTCGACTGTTTTTGAAATAGAAACTGAAAATATAAATACTTCCACTGAGCCGTCTATTCAAGAAGAAGCAGCTTTACCTGAAGGTATTTTGGACTCTTTGAATAAGTTAGCGGAAGAACCAAAGGGGGAAAGTGAAGCAAGGGGGTTAAATATTTCCACCACTTCCGACTCCAGTTTTTTGGAAGCATGGGATTTTGAAAGTTTACATGGAAGCACAAGAAGGGGAGCTAAAAGCTAAACACGAACAACCTGACAAAAGTTTTTTCTCTAACGTTAGTTTGAATTTTTCCCTCAGTTTAAATTCAACATCTTCGGGTGGTCTTTTGTTTTATGTCCAAACTCAAAAACAAGATTGGACTCAAGTTTTTAGTTTGGACTTAAGTCAAGTTTCGGTCTTGGAGACTTCTCAAAGTTTTTCCGCAGACTTGCCAAATGAAATTTTTGAAAATTTAAACTCCGCAAAAATTAGAGTTGCTTATGCTCCCGTAGAAGAGTCTATAGAGGCTCCGAATTTGTTTTTGGAATCTTTATTTTTGCAAGCAAGGTTTTTAATACCAACTTCCGATGGTTTAGAAACGGATGAAAAAGAAGAGGTTCAAGTTTTGGATCCGGAAGGGTTTTTGAAGATGAATTTAATAAACGACGCCATGGAAGTTTCTATGCCGGGTGACTTAAAGAATCCTATAACTTTAGGTTTAAGGCAGGAGAAGAAGGTACCGGATTTAAAAATGTTTTTAACTTCTCAAAGCGCATCAACAACAGCTGTTAGAGAAGGCGATGTAATCAAATATTTAAATGTTTATAATTCTGTCGATGTTGAGTATGAGATAAATAAAAAGGGTTTTAAGGAAAATATTGTTTTAAAAGACAAAGAGCATCCGGAAAGTTTTTCGTACAGTGTAAATTTAAACGAGTTTGATATAAGTTTTGTTTCAGATAGTGTCGTAAAGTTGTATCAAAAGGGTTTTAAAGACAACCCTTTGAAGCTTTTGTATACCATTAGCGCCCCCTTTATGGAAGATGCGGCTGGGCAAAGAAGCGAACAGGTACTTTTACATAAAAAAGGTAATAACTTGGTTGTAGTGCCCAGTACAGAATGGCTTTCTAAGGCGGTTTACCCGGTTAAAGTTGACCCGAGTGTGGAAATTAATGTTTTAAATGTTCATTCACATCCGGCTGAAGGAGAATTTTGGGATGTGGAGTTTACGACTTTAGGTGCGGCTGATTTAACTATTACCCCGGCTGACGAAGCAACTATAAATGATGATGAGTTTGTTTCTTTGTTTTGTGGTTCTGAAGAGAGAACTTTCGAAGCCCAAGCCCTAAATGGAGATGTTATTTATTACCCCAATTGGTCGTGTGACGAAGTGGCGACGTTAAGGCATAAAACTTTATATGCAGGCAGCCATCATTTGCTTTTTAAATTCGGCGATGCTGAATCAGAAGCGTTTAACGCCGCTTACACTTGGGACGGAGGCGGTGGTGACGCTAATTGGACAACAGCAGCAAACTGGTCGAGCGAT